>JBDREB010000076.1:0-2673 GCA_043820325.1 Planctomycetota bacterium
TGAGCAGTTGCTCGACAGCGATAACCAGCAATCCGAAGGACAGGTGCGCCGCCACCTTCACCGGGCCCCGCACCCGGACATGCCGTCCGCCGTGGTTATCGTGCAGGTGGGAATTGACCCGTTCGGCACTGCTGCGCTGGCGATAGCGAATAGCTTGTGCCGGCGCGAATTCCTTCTTCTCGCCGCGGCGGGGGTTGTGGTCGATGATCGCGACATGGCCAAGGCGCGCGGACATGTGGCGGATGGGAGCGGCGGCGTAAGCGGCGGCGGCTAGGTCGTAAAGGCTGGTGACCCGTTCGGCGCTCATCTGTGCCAGGGGGATGGCCGCCTGACTGTCGTGCAGGCCGGCGGAGGTCAAGAGCCGGCTCACGGGCACATCGCCATCGGCCACATCCATGTGCAGCTTGTAGCCGCGCCAGGTCTGTTGCTTGCCGTTGCTATCCTTAACTTGGCGCCCCAATCGCAGGCTCGCGGCAGATCGGCGAAATTTTCGTGGCAGGTTCGTTCAAGCCGGCTTTGCAGGCGCGTGGGCTCGGGCAAGACGGGGGCGCGAGCGGGTTGCGCCACGGGCTTGGGTTCTTTCTTGGCGGCCTTCTCGCGTGCGTGGATGGCGGTGGCGTCGCGGCTGATGTGTCCGACGAGCTTGTCGGCGTAGCGCACCTTGATCATGGCCTGGTGAATGGCTTGCGGCAATTCGTCTTGCGCGAAGGCGGCAAAGCCACGCGAAAAGGTGGCTTCGCTGGGAATATCGCCGAGCGTTTCCATCCGCAGAGGCGGCGTAATGTGGGGCTATGACGGATGGCGTTTATCGGGATCCGGGTGGTGGGGAAGTCCCATACGGCCTTGGCGATGAAGGCCTTGCACAACGCCAGGCGGTCCTTGGGCGGGTAGCCGTTGCCGCAAAAGCGGTAGGCCGCCATGTGCTCGCGTGGCGCGCAGACCTCGCAGACGGCGATAAACTCCCGGTGCCGGTCATCAAGCGCGCCCAACTCGTCTTCCATCATGGGAAAGAGCCAAGTCTGAATCGTGGACCAAAGCGCGCCCAATTCCGCCAATCCGCTCATCGCATGTCTCCTTAATGCTTGCCGATGTTTATTGCCAGATGGCAGAATCATGTTGCAACTGTTGTGCCATAACAACTTGTCATTAAATGATTTACGGCAAATCACGAATGATCCCGCCCTGTTTTGAAGGGTGGGGCAAGCGGCTCGCGTGTTTTTTGTCGGTTTTTCGTTATTTTGTTGATTTCGATCCTGCAACTCGTATCATATATCCTCGAAGCAAAATACTTTTCGTAAATGCGGCTAAAAGTGTCGTTCTTGTGGAAGCGTGAAGAATCCGGGATTGCCGAGAAGTTTTGCAAGTCCCTCTCATGTAAAAAGCCCGGGATGTCCATATTCCCAAGCCGTGACCATTGCCCTTGCCGATACGGGTATCGTTACCGTTGCCTCTGTTCCTGTTATGGATATCACCGGCCAACCTTCGGGTCCATTGACGCGCACAGGATCTTTCGCAGCCGCAGGAGAAATGATCGATGAGCACCACCATGACTGATCGCACCATCCTGGTCGTCGGCGGCGCCGGGTACATCGGCTCGCACGCGGTCAAGGCCCTCCGGGCCCGCGGTTTCACTCCCGTGGTGCTCGACAACCTTTCCGCCGGCCATGCCGCCGCCGTGGACGGGGTCGAACTCATCCGGGGGGACCTGGGCGACACGGCCCTGCTCGACGGCATCTTCCGCAATCACCAGATCCACTGCGTGATGCATTTTGCGGCCCTGATATTCGTGGGCGAATCGGAAAAAGACCCGCTGGCCTATTACGACAACAATGTCGTCCGCACCCACCGCCTGCTCGGAGCGATGCTGCGCCACGGCGTCAAACGGTTCATTTTCTCCTCCTCGGCCGCCGTCTACGGCACCCCGGACCGGGTCCCCATCCCCGAGGACGCCCCCCCCCGGCCCATCAACCCCTACGGCAACACCAAGTTCGTGGTCGAGCTCCTCCTGGCCGACCTGGCCAAAGCCTGCGGCCTGCGCTATGCCGCCCTGCGCTATTTCAACGCGGCCGGCGCCGATGCGGACGGACAACTGGGTGAAAGCCACGACCCTGAGAACCACCTCATCCCCCTGGTGCTCGATGCGGCGGCCGGCCGCCGCGAAGCGGTCCAGGTCTTCGGCACCGACTACCCCACGCCCGACGGCACCTGCATCCGCGATTACATCCATGTGACCGACCTGGTCGACGCCCACATCCGGGCCATCGAGGCCCTGGACCGCCACCCGGCGCTGGTCCTCAACCTGGGGACGGGACGCGGGTACTCGGTCCGGGAGATCGTCAAGATCGCCGGCGTGGTCACCGGACGGCCGGTGCCGGTCCGTGAAACGGCCCGGCGGCCGGGCGACCCCCCCGCCCTGGTGGCCGACCCCGGCCGGGCCAAGACCCTCCTCGGCTGGACCCCCGCGCAGAGCGATATCGCCACCATCGTGCGCACGGCCTGGAACTGGCACCAGCACCGCGCGTTCTAAATACACCGCCCCATAATAAAGGGGTCAAAAGAGGGCGCGCCGGTACCACCGTGGCATTCTTTTCCGCTGTAGGGGCACGGCATGCCGTGCCCTCGCTTGCGCCGGCTTGTGGACGGAGTCGATGAAGATCCAGCCCGGGACGACGC
>JBDREB010000077.1:0-5722 GCA_043820325.1 Planctomycetota bacterium
TCCAAGCATGGCGCAGATAACTTCTGCCTTATTCGCTCAATCATCTCGACAACCGTCAAGCAGACCGGTAAGGTCATGGATGCCATAGGTGCCTTGACCAAAGGGATTCCACCAGATATCAGCACCTGAATAGTAACTAAATATTTGAATATCCACTTGTCAAGGGGGCGACCATGCGCACGAACCTGCTCATTACGGTCCTTGTCCTCGCTCTCCCCTTCTTCCTGCCCGCCGCCGAACTGGTGCTTGACAATGCCGACAACGCACCCGGCTGGAACCAGACCGGCGGCGGTTCCACGGTCACTGCCGCCTCGACCCATCAGGAAGGCACTGGTGCGGTCCACATCGCCCTTGCATCGGCCAATTGGACCTGGTCCCAGACGGCGGGATTCTATCTCGGCGCCCCGGTCTCGGGCGCGGTGTGGAACTCCTATGAGGGCATCCGTTTCTGGGTCAAGGGTGACGGCTCCACTGACTACGGCATCATGAGCATCATCTACAACGCCAGTTATTACCGGTATTATGCCGCATTCCCGATGCAGAACGGCGTATGGACCGAGGTAACCATTCCATGGCGCGAATTCACCCAGCGCATGATGCAGGGGCGAATGGAAGACCACCTGGCCGAGATCCATACGGTCCAGTTCACCCACGCCAATTGCATCGATACCGGATATCCAAGTCTCGTGGCGGTTCCCGCCGTGTCGTATGACATCGACAATGTCCGGCTCGTGAACGGGCTCACCCTCGCCGCCACCCCGGTCCCGGCCGCCACCTCGATCGACAATATCGTGGCCAAGCTCAAGGCCAAGAAACCGGTCACCATCGGCTGGATCGGCGCCTCGGTCTCGTGGGGGCTCAAGTGCACCGATCCCGTCACCCAGAACTCAGCGGCCGTCCTCAAGGGACTCCTGGTGACGGCCTATGGGTATTCCGTCCCCGGTGACATAACCATCGTAAATAAATCCGTAGGCGGTTCATCCTCCTTCTCCGGCATCTGCAACCTCGGCCGGTATTTGGGCGCGTCCGAGCCGCTCGACCTGGTCGTTTTCGGCGAATATGCCTATAACGATGCGGGTGGCGATGTTTCCACCGGCCGGCTCGACCAGATCGAGGACAACCACGAAAAGATATTCGGCACCCTCCTGCGCCGCAACAACACCGATGTCCTGTATTTCCTGAGCGGCCTGCATGTGACCACTGGCGGCACGAACACCATGGACCCCCTGCTACCCGCCTCAGGGCGGCCTGCGACGGCATGAATGTAGCCTACGCCGATGTATATGGCGAATTCCAGGCCCTGGGAGCCCCCTTCCTGCTGGCGAACTATTACACCTTCGACATGGGCGGCGGCGTTATGGACCCGGTCCACTATACGCAGGCCAGCCAGGCGGCCGCGGCCCAGATCGTACTCGACCTCTTCCAGTCCGTGAACCCGGCGCTGACCCTGACCATCACCCCGGCGACCGCGACCGAGGGCGACGGCGTGCTCACCGGTGCGGCCACGGTCTCCCTCTCCCTGGCCATGCACGACGATCTGGTGGTGAACCTCAACTCCAATGACACCAACGAACTGACCGTCCCCGCCACGGTCACCATCATCGCGGGCACGACATCCGCGACATTCGACCTCACGGTCATCGACGACGCGGTGAGCGACCCCGACCAATTGGTCACCGTAACCGCGTCCGCCGCGGGTTACCAGAACGGCACGGACACGATCACCATCCGCGACAACGGACCGCGCGTCACCCTCGCCCTGCCCGCGCATGTTCAGGAAGGCGACGGGGTCATCACGGGCGGCGGCACGGTTTCGATCAACGCGGCCATCGGTTCCGACCTCGTCGTGAGCCTGAATTCCGACGACACCACCGAACTCATGGTCCCGGTCTCGGTCACCATCCTCGCGACCAACACCTCGGTCCAGTTCGACCTCACGGTGATCGATGACGCCGTGACCGACGCCGATATCACGGTCACCGTCACAGCCACTGCCGCCGGTTACAACGACGGCACCGACACGGTGGAGGTCTGGGACATCGATTATGTCCCGCCCGTGACCAAGAGAAAGGGTACGGACGGTGGCGGCTGCCTGCCGGGTCAGGGCGCGGGCATTGTCATCGCCCTCCTGGCCCTGGCCGTCCTGGCGATCCGCAAAACAGCATGATCCGCCGCGCGCACGCGCGTTAGATTCACGGCACATCGGTTAATATCTCTTGTACCGACATTCTGTTGAGGCCGGCGGGATGCGTCCAGACCCCGGATGGGTGTCCGGTCATTTGAAAGGCGGATGACAATGGCACAACGGTTGTTTACATTCCTGTCTCTGGCAGTCCTGATATTCGTCTGCGCCAAGGCGCCGGCGGGTGAGATCAGCGGGCCGCTGGTGGTTTCGGACGCCTGGCCCCAGGCGACCGACTTCGTCAACTGGACCAACGATGTGATCAGGATCGAGGGCAAGGAGTCAGCCTCGGAACGCGACCAGGCGCTCACCATCTACCAGTGGGTGCGCCTGTTCGGCATGAGCGGCCTGGAGCCCTGGGAAGGGCGCTACGGCGCGGAGGCCAACCAGTTCGACCGGCACAAGACCTTCTTCGTCTGGGGCTCCGGCGACTGCGGGTACCTCTCGGCCATGCACGAAGCGGCCTGGTGCTCGTACAAGAACAGCAACTCGGCGGCGCGGTCGATCCGCTATCTCCATGCCGGGCATGTCATGGTCGAATACTACTGGGGCACGAAGTGGCACGCCTTCGACCTCCTGAACAGCATCTATTTCATCGCCTCCGACAGCCCCACGGCCGATGTCCTCTCGTTCGCGGAGATCGCGCCCGAAGACGCACTCCTGCGCGCGAACGAGACCTATGCCAACCGCGCCCGGCCCTGTTTCGAGCGGGTCCGCTCCTGGGACACGGAGCCCTCCGAGCGGAAGGACCTAGTTGATATCACCGGATTCTTCGATTTGCAGTCGGATTGGATCGCGGACGGGAGCGACCCCTACAAGGTCTATGCCCGCGCCGACTTCACCGTCGGCCAGACCATGTGGGACATGTCTTGGCGGATGCCCCGCGGCGCGTTGATCGAGCGGCGCTGGGAGCCGACCCAGACGCCCTACCAGCCGGTGAACACCCCCGAGTACATCGGCCCGCAGGGACGCCATTACCGCCACGCGACGGAATGGTACCACTCCTCTTCCAACTGGAACGCGGCCGAGGACATCTTCAACTACCCCAAATGCGCGCCCTACATCACCCTCTGCACCGACGCCGGCGACACCTACTTCACCAACCAGCACACCCTCTACAACTCGGCCTGGAGCCGCTTCAACTGGGAGGCCGACCTCTGGGAAGGCACCTACACCGACGCAGCGCCGGCGGCGAGCCCGCTGGTGACGGCCAACACGACCCCCTACCTCCGGCCGTCGACCACGGGCGTCGAGCAGTCGATCGCCTTCAATTTCCGCATCCCCTTCCTGATCAACGACGGCCAGGTGATGGCGGTCATGGCCTGCGCGGACGGCGATACCGCGCGGCTCGACCTGGCCACCTGCGACCGGGACGGTGTCTGGTCAGCCTTCGAAGAGATCGCCTCCGGTGCCGGCGTGCACCAGGTCAACATCGGCCGGTCACGCTTCAATTCCACAGAGGTCAGCGCCACCGGGACCTACGAGGTCCGCCTCAAGTTCGCCTGCCGCGCGGCGACCTCGCCCGTCACGCTGAATTCGAACGACACGACCGAACTCACGGTACCGGCCACCGTCACCATCACCGCCAGCACAACCTCAACCACTTTCGACCTCACGGTGGTCAATGACGGTTCAGTTGACGGTAACATCCCGGTCACGGTCACTGCGTCCGCCGGCGGGTACAATAACGGCACCGATGTCATCACCATCTACGACATCAATTACATCGCCGACCTGGCGGTCACACCCTGCCCACTACGGCCCGGAAAGGTGACGCCCCCCTGCTTAACGCCGGCCGGGTTACGATCCCCTTTGCCATTGGTTCGGCCACAACCGTCAACCTGGCCGTGACCGATGCGATCCGCCGGACGATATCACCGTTCCGGCCACGGTCACCATCCCCGCTTGGGCGACATCCGCCACATTCAATATCACGGTCAATGATGACGGTGTGACCGATGCCAACGAAACGGTCACCGTCACGGCCAGTGCATCCAAGTACAACAACGCCACGGACACGATGGTCATCTGGGACATCGACTATGTCCCGCCGTCGACCAAAAAGAAAGGCTCGGACGGCGGCGGCTGCCTGCCCGGCGCGGGCGCAGGGTTGGCCACCACCCTCGCAGCATTAACGGCACTATTGGCCGCGCGGCGCAGGAACGATTAGCCGCTGATCATCCTGCATCCATACCGGTAAGGGCATTTATCAACATCCCCTTCCGTTGTTTTATCCCGTAGCTGCGACCCTTGCGGTCCCCTCCCTTTTTTCTTACTTTATGCATCAACTCCCAGAGGCAGGGTCAAGCCCTGCAGCAAGCCAGGCGCCCCCATCATCGCCAGCCGGTTTTCTTTTGACATTCCCCCTGACCGGTGTATCGTTTACTGCGTATAAGGAGAGCACCGCTCATGGAACTCAAGAATGTCGGGCACCTTGTCCCGCGGGCCGACTGGATGATGAAGGCCCACTCGCATAACGACCGTCACGAGATGATCATTCCCCTGCGGGGGCGCATGGCCGTGAAATGGGAAGGCGGAAGCGCGATTATCGGCATGGGCGATGCGGTGGTCTATCCGCTGGGCGAATGGCACGAGGAGCGGGCCGACCGCAAGGACCCGATCGAATCGATTTTTTTCGGTTTCGCGGCCGACATGCCGTCCGGCATCAAAGTGGTGCCCGATCGGGGCCACCGCATCCGGACTTTGGCCCAATACCTCCTCGACACGCACCAGCGCCGGGCCCCCTTCGCCCTGATAGCGGCTTTCGCCCTGGCGATCGTGGAGGAATACCGGTATCTGGCTTCCACCGATGAAGAGGACGATCTGGTAAGCGCCGCACGGTCTTTCATGCTGGAGAACATCACGGCCAACATAGCGGTGGGTGACCTGGCCCGGATGGCCCGGCTGAGCCGCTTCCATTTCATCCGACGCTACAAGGCCGCCTGCGGCATCACCCCTTTAGCCGACTTCAGGCGGTTGCGCGTGGAGGAGGCGGGCCACCTGCTCACCGGCACCAACCTGCCCCTCAAGGCCATCGCACCCATGACCGGCTTCGCGAACGAATACCATTTCGCCCGCGTCTTCAAACAGATCGCCGGCATGACCCCGGCGCGCTTCCGCGCCCGGGGATGAAGCTGAATCAAACGCCAAGGTGAGGGTGGTATTGTTTAAGAGAAGACCAAGACTCACCGCAAAGACGCAAAGGTCGCAAAGGTTATTGCTCGGATAAGACAAGAATAGTAACCACGGACTTGTCCGCCGAAGCGGCTTCGCGAAGGCGGATGCATAGGCAAAAAGTTGCAGGTCGAAGGTCACAGGTTGCAGGCATAGATCAGGATCATGAACCTGAAACTTGATGAAGTCGCAAAAAGTCGTTTCCAAGGGTCCAATTCCACCTTGGAGCGGATGTTCCGGGAATTTGCGACGTTCAAAACGGATATAACTCGTGTTGCATTAACGAATTAAGCGATGTTTGGGCAGCTTCTTCCTCGTGGCTACACGGATGCCGCGACATGGGAGAACTTCAGGAAGAATCACTTT
>JBDREB010000078.1:0-17674 GCA_043820325.1 Planctomycetota bacterium
AAAGTGATTCTTCCTGAAGTTCTCCCATGTCGCGGCATCCGTGTAGCCACGAGGAAGAAGCTGCCCAAACATCGCTTAATTCGTTAATGCAACACGAGTTATATCCGTTTTGAACGTCGCAAATTCCCGGAACATCCGATATATGATACGAGTTGCAGGATCGAAATCAACAAAATAACGAAAAACTGACAAAAAAATACGCGAGCCGCTTGCCCCCCCTTCGAAATAGGGCGGGATCATTCGTGATTTGCCGTAAATCATTTAATGACAAGTTGTTATGGCACATTAGTTGCAACACAATCCGCCATCTGGCAATAAACATCCTGCACGATAACCACGGCGGACGGCATGTCCGGGTGCGGGGCCCGGTGAAGGTGGCGGCGCACCTGTCCTTCGGATTGCTGGTTATCGCGGCTGAACAATTGTTTGCAATGTTGTGCTGAAACCGCGCGAGTCGGCCGGTTCTCTGGTCCCCGCTGGTGTTAATCACCACTGCGGGTGGTGACGGGGGCCGTATGCCCAAAGGCTGATCTCTCCAAAATTCAACAGCCCGACAAGGAACTAAAACTGGCGCCTGTGACGCGATTCGGCGGCCTTTTCACCGACACAACAGGCAACCCGCTCTTGTCAATATGACATCACAAAGAGGTTTTGCAAGTCCCTCGGATATAATAAGGACGATCAAGCCACGACGGTCACTGGTTTCCGGCGCAGGGAGAAGAACATCCCGATTGCGGTCAGGGCCATGCCCCATGGCGCGCCGGAACCCGGCAGGCAGCCGTGGGACTTTTGCTTGCCCTTGGACGGCAGGTCGTTGTCGAGGATCGTGATCGTGTGGCCGGTCACCGCCCCCTGCGTGGCATCGGTGGGTGTACCCATGGTGATGACGATGGTCTCGTCGGCTTCTTGGTCAGTGTCGTCCACCACCGTGACCAGGACGTCGGCATGGTCGGCGCCGGCGGGGATCACGAGCGGGCTGGCCGCGATGGTGTAATCGGCCGGGTCGGACGCGGTGGATCCGCCGGCAACCGTGCAGGGCACAGTGATCGCCTTGCCGCTCGGCACCGATACGCTGACCGTGACGAGCACGGTGCCGGCACTCTCGGCCACGGATTGGGCGGCGGCGCTGAAAGCAACGGACGGCAGGTCGTCGTTGTCGTTGATGGTATAGACGAAGTCGGTGGCCGATCCCATCAGGGCCGCCGACGGGCCGTCGAGGCTGATGGTGATATCCTCGGCGTCCTCATCGCTGGCATCGTCGATGATGGCGAGAGGGATGGTCTCGCTCGTGTCGTTCACGACGAAGGTCAGCGTACCGGCGGCGAGGGTGTAATCCGACCCGGAAGTCGCCGAACCAGCGGTGACCGTGTAATCAACCGTGGCAACGGCGATGCCGGCCCGGCTCAGGGTAACCTGCACGGCCGGCGCGGCCGCGCTTTCATCGCCGCTTCCCGAGGACACTGCGAAATTGACCTCGGGCAGAGGTACGACGGTCAGGAGCGGATCGCCGATGACCGCCATGCCGTAGAACCAGTGCCTGCTCCAGGTATTCGACTGGAACCAGTCGCAAAACGCCTGGCCAAACGACTTGCGCCGGCCCAGCGGAATGTAGAAATGGCTGAAGTTCAGCATCGATCCGGCCTTGGTGCTGCCGATGGCCACGAGGGCGTTCGCGGATACGTTGAACACATAGGACCCGGCCAGGAAGTTCGGATCCGTGTACCTCGCACCGCTGCAGCAGAACAGGTTGTAGGCCACGGCCTGGGGCACGCTCGCCCGGACAGTCGTGCTGTCAAGCGAACCACCCCGGGAGAACGCATGGAAGGTGGACGCCGAATGGCACGCAAGTTGAATGAATCCGTAGGCGGTGGCGGCCGTCGACGCCAGCCGGTTGTTCAGGTAGTCGTTGCGTTCCGTGTTGGGCGTGGTCGCCGTGCCGGCGAGGGCGGAATACGCTGGGAAGGCGGATTTGACGTTATTGAGGAAATCCCAGTCCGATTGCCAGTCATCCTCCGTGTAGGTCAGACCATAGTCGACGATGACGGTGCTGCCGGTGTAGAACGCGTGCAGCTTGTCGAAATAGGCGTTGGTGTTGTCCGCTTCGGTCCCGGGCACCATGCTGGCGTCGATATGGCCGATGAATATCTCCGGGGCCAGATCCCCGCTTCCGGCGGTGTGGTCGTCATACACGCCGGCCTGCATGGGGGAAGTGGAATTCACATCGGTCCAGGTGCCGTCCAAATCCATGAGAAACAGATCGCACGGGAAAACGGCATAGCCGTAGACGCCGTGGTCGTTTGCGATCTCGAACCAGGCGCTGGGGATGCTGCCCACGAACACACACCCGACAAGGCTGGTTTTCTTGCCGACAATGAATGTCTTAAGGTCCTCGGCATTGCCCTGTGTGCAGGTGTAGGTCTCGACCGTATAACCCGCTGCTGTAAGATCGTTGGTGTAGGTGGTGAGGCGGGCGCCGATAAGCGGCCGGAGTGTGTTGTTGACGATCACCAGAATCTTGGGGCCGTTCGGCGGCATAGGGCCTTTCATGGCGTCCATCTCACGGCCGATCGGTTGAATGACCAGTGGACCGGCAGGATGTTCGGCCCGGTATTCAGCAAAGGTGCCCGGCTGTCCCGGCCCCACCCATCGCAACAGCGGAATGTTGCCGATATCGTTGGCATCGACCGCAAAGAGCGTGGAGGAAACGACGGCTGCGGCCAGGATAATCAGGAACATCCCACGCGTCATAGTCACCTCCTTGGTTTGTCTCATAGTCACATCCTTGGTTTGTCTCGGAACATTGTTGCCGCACTACAGCGGATGTTGCATTAAATTATGATTTGTCCACAGAAAACCGGAAAGATTTTTCCTCTGTGCACCATCCGGCCAAACCCCTAAAAACACCTTGACCCATTCCGGTAACGTGTTATTCTCGGCCTGTACCGTCAGTCACAAGTTTACCCTACCCCAAGCGTTTGTCAAGGGTAAGTTTGTCATAGGGAGCGGATAGACCGGGAGCAATTAAAGCGGATATCCAGTTGAGCCCAACACCGGCGAAATGAGCGGGCCTGATGATATTGACGAGGGCGAGGCGTGTGACAAACTCGGAGGGGATGGAGCGCGAGACGGTGCGGAGCCGGCAGCGTGCGGAGGTGCGGACCTCGTTGGGGAAGCGGAAGGCCAGGAGTTGGAGGAAGCCGAGGACGAGGAGCTGGAGATTGACAAACTTTTCGATGGCGGCGAGCGTGTCGCGGGTGCGGGGGGGATTGGCGGAAAGCGGCGGGGTTTTAGGATTGGCGGCGGGTCGTCGCGAGGCCGGGGCGAGGTAACTGGACCAGAAGTGGTAGGCGAAGGCGCCGAAAGTATTTTTGAGCGTGTTAAACAGGGTTTCGATGGGCACGCGGCGGCAATAGAGCTCCAGGGCGGCGATGGGATCGAGGTGGAGGTCGGAAGACATCAGGATCATGGGCCCGCGGGAGGTTACGACGAGAATAAAGCGCACGGAGCCATTGACGGGCTTCCACAAGAGATCGAGGACCAGAAAGCGGACCGTTTCGCGGCGGTCGTAGACCAGCGCGGAACCTGAGACAAACTTGCCCTTCCAGGCGCGCATATCAAAGAGGCGGTTCAGGTGGAGCTTGGCGCCGTACTTTTTGTGACGGCCGGCCTTGCCGTGTTTGCGAGGGGGTGGCGGCGGTCGATAGGCCACATAATTCCTTTTGGCCCGGGTGAGGATATGGATGCCGCCCCCCGCCTTGGCGGCGGCAAAGACCGGTCCAACGGCGGAATAGGCGTCCAGGACCAGATAGGCCTCCTGGCCCAAGGCGGCCAGGATCGTCTGGGCCATATTCACGATCCGGACGGTCTTGGGCGTCTTATCCGCGTCATCCGTCCCCTCGTGGATGGCGGCCCACAGCGGCGTGGCCCGCCAGGCATCGGCGGCCCGGGTCAGGACCGCCGGCATCCCCCAGTGATGTCCCCGGAAAAACGAGGGTTTACTGGCGGTTTCCGAATCCTAGTGCAGTGTTGCGACGGCGGGCATTTGGCGGCCGTCCTTGGGGGTCTTGGTATGGTCGCCGATGAGTATTAAACGCCCCTGATGGCGGCAGAGCCAGGGACTATCCGCCAGCCAGACCCACCAGCGGGCCATCAGCCCCTGGGCACCCCAGGCGGTGGAATGGAAAAAGTGCAGCAGGGCGGGGTAATGGACGGGCCCCAGGGACAGGGCGCGGATGATCGAGGTCACCCCCAGCGTGTCGGTCCGCGCCACAAGGCCGATGAAGGCGACCAGGCACCACAGATACGCGGCGCGCCGGCTGAAAGCCGGCTCAAGATGCGCCAGAAACCGCCGTAATTCCGCCATCATCGTCAAGGCTCCTTTTGCGTGCGGTATTTCACTTGACAAACCGGGCCGCGGGACTATGCTTACAAGCATAGTCATGGCCGGTCGTTTGTCGAGATATATTTCAAAAGAATCGTGGACGAAACGAGTCAACTTGCTATGCTGTTATCGAAGCAGGCTTGAGAATGTACGACCGCAAGGAGAACACGATGCGCGCAAACGATCGGACGGGGATCAAACGACGACTCGCGCAACTGCACAAGCAGCTGGCGGCCCTGGGACCCATCATGCGCGGCAGTGTCGTGGTTATCGGCACCCGCAATAAACAACCCTATTTCTCGCTCAACCACAACGGCAAGACCCGCCTGATCTACCTCGGCCGGCAACGCTTACCCCAAGCGCAAGAGTGTTCCCAAAACCACCAAAAACTTAAGATTATCGTTGACGAAATGACCAAACTCAATATGCTGTTATTGAAGAAAGATTGGTGAACGGGCCGCTTTTTTAGGCCGAGAACTTATGACGGTCGAGATCTCCATAACATACAACAAATGGGAACCTGTCCCATTTCAGTTTAAAATCCACAGACAGGCGAAATATTACCATGGGCCCACTGGAAGTGCAAGGGATTTCCTGAGTGTATCCTTGCGGGTGCTGGAGTCCCCACCCGGCTTTTCCCGCGTGGGGGAGGGCCGCCGCGCCCCCCCCCCGGTCTGGAATTCGCTTGAAAAGCAAGCCAAAACACATACAATCGCCTCCTGAACTTTTCGGAGGCTTCGCATGGCACCGCAGATCGACTGGGACAAGCTGACTTTTTCGCTCACGCCCACGGACACGATGTTCATGGCAACCTGCCCGGCGGGCGGGACATGGGACGAGGGCAAATTCATCCCCTATGGCAATTTCAGCATTTCCCCCGCCGCGGGCGTCCTCAACTACGGCCAGGGGCTCTTTGAAGGGCTCAAGGCTCAGCAGGCGGCCGACGGCGCGGTGGTCCTCTTCCGTCCCATCGAGAACGGCAAACGGCTGATGGCGGGCGCCGAACGGCTGTGCATGTCCCCCTTCCCGGCTGAACGGTTCGTGGATGTGGTCAAACAGGTGGTCAAGGCCAACCGCGGGTTCGTTCCACCGATGGGCAAGGGCGCCCTCTATGTCCGGCCCTGCCTGTGGGGCACGGGGCCCATACTGGGCGTCCAGCCTGCGCCTTCATACACCCTGTGCATCTATGTCAGCCCGGTGGGTCCCTATTTCAAGGGCGCGGTGACGCCGATCAAGATCGAGGTCACCAAGGAATACCATCGCGCCGCGCCCCGCGGCACGGGCGGCATCAAGGCGATCGGCAATTACGCCGGGTCGATGTACCCGGCCAAAAAGACAAAGGCCAAGGGGTTCGCCGAGGTGATCTACCTGAACGCGGCCAGCGACACATTCATCGAGGAGGTGGGCGCGGCGAACTTCTTCTGCCTCAAGGACGGCGCCCTGCACACGCCCCGTCTGACGGGGTCGATCCTGCCCGGTATCACGCGCGATTCGGTGATCATGATCGCCCGCGACCAGCTCAAGCTGACCGTGAAGGAACGGGACATCGCCTACACCGAGGTGTGCGATGCGGAGGAGGTCTTCTGCACCGGCACCGCGGCGGTGATATCGCCCATCGGGTCGATCACCTGCGAAGGCAAGGAGCACACCTTCAACGGCTTCAAGCCGGGCCCGACCACGCTCAAGCTCTATGACCTGCTCACCGGCATCCAGACGCGGCGGGTGAAAGATCCGTATGAATGGGTCGTGCCGGTTGAATAAGACGGGACGGCAACCGGTCGGAAAGTCGGAATGGTCGGAAAGTCGGAAAGCCTGAGCCCGGAAAATGACTTCTGCATTTCTCCGCCAACCATCACCGATCCTTCCTTTGTGTTCTTTGTGCCCGGAGTTTACCCCGGACGCACTTCGCGACTCGGGGTGGCAGATCACATCTTATCCGAACCATACCCCCCTCTGTGGTTCTCTGTGGCCTCTGTGGCTTGACTTTCCCTGATATGAACTGGAGTCCGCGCATGAGCGATATCGAACGCACGATCGACACCCTCCTCGGCCGCATGGACCTGAAGGACAAGGTCGGGCAGTGCCTGACCATGAACTTCACGGGGTACACCATCTCCGACTACGAGGTGCGGTTCATCCGCGAGTTCCGCTGCGGCGGGCTGCGCGCATGGCGGCCGATGCGATCTACGGCACGGCCAAGCCGGGCGGCATTTGGCCGCTCAAGCGCATATCACCGACGGATTCCATCGCGGCCGGAGAGACCGTGGACCACGCCATGGGCGGCCACTTCACCAAACCGGTGGGTTGATCCCCCCGCATCCGCGGTCAGCGCCGCGCGGGCGGCAGGGTATTGATCTGGGTTTCGGTTTCCAGCGGGCGCACCGGCAACCCGCAGCGCTGGGCTTCCAGCCGCGCGTCATCGATGGCCTGCCAGAGGAAGATCCGGCGGAGCGCGGCGCGGCAGAGCTCATCCTTGAGAGTCAGGAACCGGAGGGCCTCCTCGGTGGGGAATTCGCTCTGCACCTGGTAATACTCCCGGGCCTTGTCGAACTGGCAGAGGTATTCGTAATAGACCCCATGCAGTACGGCGTGATCTTGGGAATGTCCGGCTCCAAAAACCGCAGGAGGTCACGGCTCCGGATCTGGTCCACAGGCAGGTTGAGGACCTGGTGGTCGGGGGTCTACAGGCTGATCAGGTTGCGGCCCAGCCCGGTCTCCGGCGCGCGCTCCCCTTCGGGCCCGACATCGATGGTCCGGCCCACCTGCACCGGTCCAGGCGGCGGGTCGGAAGCGGGTCCCCGGCCGCAGGCCGCCGCGAGGATCAGCGCCGCCGATCCCAAAGCCAGGACCAGGCGCAATTCACTTGCCCTGGACATAACGGCTCTGTTCAAGGCGGGCCCGCTCCAGATACAGGTCCAGGAAGATCTTGGAATGGATCTTGGTGAACCAATCCTCGGTGAAGACCGGGTTCTCGCCCTCGACCCGTGTGAGATAGTTGTTGATCCGGTCGATACCCTGCTCACACATGAGGCTGTACCGGCCCTGCCACAGGAGGAAAGCCCGTGTTTCCTTGTCAAGCCGGGCGTACCGGTCCTCCTGGCCCTCGCCACGCCTCAACTCCAGTTTCCGTTTCTCAAAAATGCGGATGTCCTCGCGGGCCTGGCCCAGACTGTCGAGGAAAGCCTTGAAAGTGTCCACGCTCCAGGAACGCATGCCGACCGTATAGGCCTCTTCGATCTGAACCAGGCGTTCCTTCTGGCGTGCGACCAGGACGGCGAACTGGTCGGTGATCGTCTTGATCTCCAGGTCCCAGCGGGCCCGGATGGCGGCGGCCTCGTCCTTGAACTTGTTCACCTGTTCGGTCCGTGCATATTTCTCGATCTGGGTCTGCAGCTCCGCGTAGCGCTGGAATTCCGGGTGCGCCGCTTCCAGGTCCGCCTTCTCCTTCTGACAGGCCCTGCGTTCGGCGGGGGTAATGATCGCGATGGCATTCAGCTTGTGACACACCACCGCGTATTGATTCCAGTCCGGATAGCCGTACCGGGCCTTGTATTGTCCGGCGATGCTGACGGCCGTCAGGTCATCCCTGAGCAGGTCAAAGATCAGCGTGCTGAGCGCCATGCCCAGGTCGGTCTGCCGCTGAACCTCTTCCCGGACCGCCTGGCGCCCCTTGGCGGCCACGGTCTTGCCGCCGGTGAAGGCTGTAAACAGCCCGCGCTTGAATTCCAGGTAGGCCACCACCCGGTCCTTCCCGGGATCATTGCTGCTTTGGTACGCGGCGCGGGCATCGTCGAACCGGCCCAGGTATTCCAGGAAGGTGCCGAACTTGAACGGCCCCAGGCGGTCGCGCATGGCCTCGACGATGGGCATGAGCTCCTCGGCCCGCATCAGGCTGATGCCCTGGGAATAGTCGGTCCCTTCAGTGGTGGTGATGAACACCTTGCCGTCGCCCACGCCGGTGATGCGGCCGCTGATGCCGCCGACCCGGAATTCCTCGCCCTTGCGGTCGGCGAAGGCCAGGCTGATGTCGTTGTACACCCCCGCGGCCAGCTTCAGCCGCGCCATCTCCTGTTCGATGATGCCCCGTTCCAGGGGGGCCAGGTCGGTCCGCAGGCGGGCATCCGTCACGGCGACGGCGCGGGCGTGGTCAAAGGCGGGCAGGGCCGCATCGTAGCACTTGAACAATTCCTTGTAGTAGGCCTGCAGGCCGACCAGCGTCCGGTCGATATCCAGGACGATCATGCCCGTGGCGTCCTTGATCGCGTCGATGCCCCAGCCGGAAACGCGGGCGGCCGCCTCCCGCGCGTCATCGAAACGGCCGGCCCGGACCAACTCCTCGATCGCCGCCCGTTCCTTGTCGAACGCCTCCTGGCAGTATTCCTTTTCCAAGGGCAATGTGGCGTTGAAGGCGCCGATGACCTCGCCCTTCAGGCGCACCTCGAGGGTCACGAAATAATTGCCCGTGCGTTCAAAGCGGTGGCGGACCTCCAGGTTCTGCTCCGGCAGCGTTTCGCTGAAGACCTTCCAGGTGAGCACCGCGCCCTGCGGCAGGACCCCGTTCTCGAGAACCAGGATGATCTCCATGGGCGAAACGCCGTTGCCGGCCGCGTGCCAGGTCAGGGTCCCCGTGGCGCGGGGTTTTTCGAGCTCCTTGACCGCCGCCTCCGCCCGGGTGGCGCACGGGGAGCCGGGGAAGGTCTCCATCACCCGCCGGAAGAGTGCCGCGGCACCGGCCGCATCGGCCGGGGTGGCGGCCCGGAACTGTTCCGCTTCGGCCAGGGCCGCCTCGGCGCGACGGCCGTTGATCTCCCCGGCCCGGGCCAGCGCCTTGGCGCCCCACTCGGACAGGGCGAACTGGACGGCGCATTCCCGGAACTTCTGCTCCGCGCCGGCCGCGTCGGCCGGGTTCTCCGCGGCGAACTTGTCGGCTGTTTCAAAAGCCTTCTGGGCCGGCGTGCGTGGATCGACCGGAGCCTGCGGCGGTTTGGTGCCGCACGCAACTCCGGCCAGGATGACCAGGACCAGGGACCAGATGCCCGTTCTGCGCATACCATGCTCCAACCGCCGGGGGACTGTTACCGTCCGATTATACCCCCGGCTGGAAAAACTGCAAGCACTTTCCATCTTTGCGCTTGCATTTCGGCCCGGCGGCGGTATGATGGTCCTGACCGCCAGAAGGAGCCCCCGATGCCGACCAAAGACTATTTCCGCGACCAAGTGGCCGCCTGTATCCGCGGAATGGCGCCCCGGGAGCGGGCGGCGCTGGACGCCCGCCTCAGCGCGCGGCTGGCCGCGCTCCCCGAACTGGCCGCGGCGGGCACGGCCCTGTGGTTCCACCCCCTGCCTGACGAACCCGACCTCCGGCCCCTCATGCGCGCCTGGATGGCCGGCGGACGCGTGCTCTGCCTGCCGGCCATTGACGCCGGCTCCGGACGGATCGTGCCGCGCGCGTTGGCCGACCTCGATGCCGGCCTGATCCCCGGCCGCTACGGCATCCCCGCTCCGGGCCCAGGGTGCCCGGCCGTGCCCGTGACGGAGATCACCGTGGTCATCACCCCCGGCCGCGCCTTTGACCCCTCCGGCCGCCGCATCGGCCGCGGCGCGGGTTATTATGACCGTTTTCTACCCACGGTACGGGCGGTCACCATCGCCCCGGCCTACGCCTGCCAGGTCTTCCCCGCCGTGCCTGCGGGTCCTGCCGACATCCCGGTGGACATCCTGGTGACCGAGGATGGGGTGATCGATTGCCGGACCGCGGAACGAAAACGCTGACATTCGAGATCCCGCCACAGGGGTGGCCCCCCCCCCCCCGTTAAAGAACGGCAACGGTAACGAAGCCCGTTTCGGCAAAGGTTACGGTAACGGCTGGAGGATCGGGATCCCGACACCTTGCCCTGGCCGTTACCGATACGGGCATCGTAACCATAGCCCGGTTCTACATTGCGCCGGCCGAAGGCCGCTCAACGGGCTTGTCCGGCTTTTCGACCTTTCCGGCTTTCCGACCTTTCCGACTTTCCGACTTTCCGACCTTCCGACTTTCCGACCTTTCCGGCTTTCCGACTTTCCGGCTTTCCGACTTTCCGACCTTCCGACCTTCCGACTTTCCGACCTTCCGACCATTCCGACCTTCCGACCATTCCGACTTTTCCGCCTGCCATAGACCGTTTTCCCGGATAACCCCCAAATTCCCATTGACATATCCCCGATTTCGGTAAAATACATCCTTTTTCGTTCCATCCCTTTCGCACCAGGATCCGGACATGCCCATCGTCAATATCGGCCTCATCGGGTACGGGACTGTCGGCTCCGGCGTGGTCAAAGGACTGGCCCTGAACGCGGCCGGCATCCTCAGCCGGACGGGCCTCGATCTCCGCATCAAGACCATCGCCGACATCGATATCAAGCGTGACCGCGGGGTGGCCACGGACGCCCGCCTGACCACCGATTACCGGGCGATCGTCAACGACCCCGACATCCAGGTAGGCATCGAACTGGTGGGCGGCATCAAAATCGCCTTCGAGATCATCAGCGAACTTCTCAAGGCCGGTAAAAAAGTGGTCACGGCCAACAAGGCCCTGCTGGCCGAGCGGGGCCCCGAGCTCTTCCAGCTGGCCCGCAAGCACAACACCACCATCGCCTTCGAGGCGAGCACGGCCGGGGGCATCCCGATCATCGCCGCCATGCGCGACGGCCTGGCCGGCAACACGATCGAGTCGTTCTACGGCATCGTGAACGGAACCTCCAACTACATCCTGACCCAGATGACCCATAAGGAGTGCTCCTACGAAAAGGCCCTCAAGGACGCCCAGGCCCAGGGGTTCGCCGAGGCCGATCCCTCCTTTGATGTCGAGGGGATCGATTCGGCGCACAAGCTGGTGATGCTCACCGCCATCGGCTTCCAGACCGTTGTATCGACCGGCGACATCCATGTCGAGGGCATCACCAAGATCAACAAGACCGACATCAACTTCGCCCGCGAGCTGGGGTATGCCGTCAAATGCCTGGCCATCGGCATCCGGCGGCCCCAGGGTCTGGAACTGCGCGTCCATCCCACCCTGGTGCCTGAAAAGCACCCCCTGGCCTCGGTGAACGGGGTTTTCAACGCCATCTGTCTGAACGGCAACCTGGTGGGTCAGGCGCTCTTTTACGGCCGCGGCGCCGGTTCCCTGCCCACCGCCTCGGCCGTGATCGCCGATATCATCGACAGCGCCCAGGGTGGTTACGCGCTCCGCTTCAGGCACCTGTGCTATTTCCAGGAACCGGGCGCCGCCCCGCAGGCGATCCTCCCCTTCGAGGAAACGGTCTCGCGCTTCTATGTCCGTTTCACCGTAAAGGATGTGCCGGGCGTGCTGGCCGGGATCGCCGCCATCCTGAACGCCAACCGCATCAGCGTGGCCTCCCTGCTGCAGAAGGAAAGCAGCGCGGGCGAGACGGGCATCGAAATGATGACGCACGCCTGCGTGGAAAAGGATTTCCGCAAGGCCGTCGCGGAGACCGGGCGGCTCGACTATATAGTGGGCCGGCCCGCGTTCATCCGGGCCATCGACATGGGCTTCGAATCGATCTGATCGGCCCGGCCGGTCCCACACGCACTGAAAAGGGGTATCCATGGGCACACGCACGACCCGCGCTTCCGGCGAAAAGATCGTCATCTTCGACAGCACTCTGCGCGACGGCACGCAGATGGAGGGGTTCGTCCTCTCCCTGCACGACAAATTGGCCATCACGCGCCTGCTCGACAGCTACGGCGTCGATTACATCGAGGGCGGCTGGCCGGGCTCCAACGACAAGGACGCGGAGTACTTCCGCACGGTCCGCGACCTCAAACTCCGCCACGCCCGCGTGACGGCCTTCGGTTCCACCCGGCGCGCCAAGCTCACGCCGAAGGAGGACGCCAACCTGCGGGCCCTGGTGGCCGCCAAAAGCGACGCGGTCATCATCTTCGGCAAGGCCTGGGACCTGCATGTCACCGCCGCGCTGAACACCACGCTGGACAACAACCTGCTGATGATCCGCGAATCGCTGGCCTACCTGCGCGAACACACCCACGGGCAGGTGATGTACGACGCGGAACATTACTTCGACGGGTACAAGGCCAACCCCGACTACGCCCTGCGTTCACTGGCGGCGGCCGCGGAGGGCGGGGCGGAAGCCCTCGTGCTCTGCGACACCAACGGCGGGTCCATGCCCTGGGAGATCTTCGACATCGTCACCGCCACCCGGGCGGCGATCAAGGTGCCCATCGGCATCCACTGCCACAACGACGGCGCCATGGCCGTGGCCAACACCCTCGAGGCGGTCAAGGCCGGTGTCCGGCATGTCCAGGGCACCATCAACGGCGTCGGCGAGCGCATCGGCAACGCCGACCTGGTGAGCATCATCATCAATCTTCAGGCCAAGCTCGGTTACCGGTGCCTGCCGGCCGGCAAACTCGAAAAGATCACCGCCCTCTCGCGCGCGGTCTACGAGATCGCCAACATGATCCCGCCCGAGAACCAGCCCTTCGTGGGCCGGCATGCCTTCGCCCACAAGGGCGGCGTGCATGTCAGCGCGGTCATGAAGGACCCGCGCACTTACGAGCATATCGCTCCCGGCCTGATCGGCAACGAGCGCAGCATGCCCATCTCCGAACTCTCGGGCCGCGCGAACATCCTGGCCCGCATGCAGGGTTACAAGCTCGAGGAACAGCCCGAGAAGGTCCAGGCCATCCTGCAGGCGGTGCAGAAGAACGAGCATGAGGGCTACCAGTACGAGGCGGCCCACGCCTCCTTCGAACTTCTCACCCGCCGGATCCTCGGCAAGGACCGGCCCTTCTTCGCTCTGGAGGGATTCCGGGTCATCGTGGAGAAACGCGACGAGCGCCCCGTCACCGTGGCTACGGTCAAGGTCAAGGTCGGCGACCAGGTCCAGCTCATGGCCGCCGAGGGCGACGGTCCCGTGAACGCCCTGGACACGGCCCTGCGCCAGGCCCTGGAACGGTTCTACCCCGTGCTGGGGCACATGCGCCTGACCG
This sequence comes from Planctomycetota bacterium, assembly GCA_043820325.1. Taxonomy (GTDB): domain Bacteria; phylum Planctomycetota; class JBDREB01; order JBDREB01; family JBDREB01; genus JBDREB01. The sequence continues at coordinate 13,395 of JBDREB010000078.1, forward strand.
ATTTCAAGGTGCGCGTGATTAACGCCTCCGCCGCCACCGCGGCCAAGGTGCGCGTGATCATCGCAAGCCAGTACAAGGACAGCGCCTGGGGCACGGTCGGCGTGTCGGAGAACCTCATCGAGGCCTCCTGGATCGCCCTGGTCGACAGCATCAACTTCATGCTCCTGAAATTCGGCCCGAAGGCGCGCGCGTGACCGGGGAGATCTCCACCCGTTACGCCCCGGCCGAGATCGAGCCCAAGTGGCGGGCCCACTGGTCGGCCCGCGACACCTTCCACATGGAGCCCCGGGCCGGCGACAAGCCCTATACGGTCGTCATTCCCCCGCCCAACATCACCGGCGTCCTGCACATGGGCCACGGCCTCAACAACTCCCTGCAGGATGTCCTGGTGCGGTTCCACCGCATGCGGGGCTACAACACCCTGTGGCTGCCCGGCACCGACCACGCCGGCATCGCCACCCAGAATGTGGTGGAACGCATGCTTCTGGAACAGGGCGTGCGCAAGGAGGACCTGCCCCCGGCCGAGTTCATCGCCCGCATCTGGAGCTGGAAGGACAAGTACGGCCACATCATCATCGACCAGCTCCAGCGGCTGGGCGTCTCCTGCGACTGGCGCCGCCAGCGGTTCACCATGGACGAGGGTCTCTCCCGCGCCGTGAACCGGGCCTTCAAGGAGCTGTACGACCGCGGGCTGATCTACCGCGGGTACTACATGACCAACTGGTGCCCGCGCTGCAAGACGGCCCTGTCCGATGACGAGGTCGAGCACGAGGAGGTCCAATCCCACCTCTGGCATATCCGCTACCCCGCCAAGGACGGCACGACAGGCGTGGTGGTGGCGACCACGCGGCCGGAGACCATGCTCGGCGACACGGCCGTGGCGGTCCACCCCGAAGACCCGCGCTACGCCCGGCTCATCGGCGCCACCCTGGTACTGCCCCTCGTCGGGCGGGAGATCCCCGTCGTGGCCGACACGGCCGTGGATCCGGCCTTCGGGACCGGCGCGGTCAAGATCACCCCGGCCCACGACCCCAACGACTACGCCATGGCCCAGCGCCACGACCTGCCCCTGGTGCGGGTGATCGACCCGTCCGGCAACATGACCGACAAGGCCGGCCGCTTCCAGTGCATGTCCCGCTTCGACTGCCGTGAGGCCCTGGTCCACGACTTGCATGAAAAGGGTTACCTAGAGAAGGTCGAAGAGCATACCCACAGCGTGGGCCACTGCTACCGCTGTTCCACGACCCTCGAGCCCAACCTCTCCGAGCAGTGGTTCGTCAAGATGAAACCTCTCGCCCGCCTGGCGATCGAAGCCACGGAGAAGAACAAGGTCCGCTTCCATCCCGAACGGTGGCGCGACTACTACCTCAACTGGCTCGAAAATGTGCGCGACTGGTGCATCTCGCGCCAGATCGCCTGGGGCCACCGCATCCCCGTCTGGTACTGCGAGGGGTGCAAGCAGATCAGCGTGGCCACCGAAGCGCCCCCGGCCTGCCCGGCCTGCGGCGGGGCCGTCCGGCAGGACCCGGATGTGCTCGACACCTGGTTCAGCTCGGCCCTCTGGCCCTTCTCCACCCTGGGCTGGCCGGAGAAAACCGCCGACCTGCAGTTCTACTATCCCACCGCCACGCTCGTCACCGATCGCGGCATCATTTACTTCTGGGTCGCCCGCATGGTCATGATGGGCCAGGCCATGCTGAACGAGCCCCCCTTCTCCGATGTCTTCATCCACGGCACGATCCTGGACGAGCAGGGCCGCAAGATGAGCAAGTCGCTGGGCAACGGCATCGATCCCATCGCCATGATCGACCAGTACGGCGCCGATGCCGTGCGCTACGCCCTGGTCTACCTGACCACCGAAGGCCAGGACATCAAGCTGTCGCCGACCCAGTTCGAGATGGGCCGCAACTTCATGAACAAGATCTGGAACGCCTCGCGCTTCGCCCTTTTGAACCTGCAGGCGGCCGGCGGGCCCATCCGCCCGGTCACCGATCCCGCCAGCCTCGATTTCTACGAGCGCTGGATCATCGCCGCCCTGTACGACGCCTCGGCCCGGGCGGTCACGGCAGTCAAAGCCTTCAAGTTCAGCGAGTACGCGGGCGTGTGCTACGAATTCTTCTGGCACGAACTCTGCGACTGGTACCTGGAGATCGCCAAGCTCCGCATGGAGACCGACCCGGCCGCCGTGCGCAGCACGCTCTACACCGTGCTCACCGACACCTTCAAGCTCCTCCATCCCATCGCCCCCTTCATCACCGAGGAACTCTGGAACACCCTCAACCGCACCGTGGGGCTGAATCCGCCCCACCCGGACCTTTCCTACAACCCCTGGCCCGCCCCGCCGCCGGGGGCGCTCGACCCGGCCATCATCAGCGAGATGAACCTGGTCAAGGAGGCGATCCGCAGCATCCGCACCATCCGCTCCACCCTGAATGTGCCGGCCGGCCAGGAGGTCAACGCCTCCATTTCCTTCCAGGTCCCCGCCCGCCGCGAGACCTTTGCCCGGCACATCCCCATCATCCGCCGCCTGGCCAAGGTCGCCGTGCTTGACCTGGTGTTGACCATGGAACGGCCCAAGAACACCGCGGTCGACATCCGGGGCGAGATCACCGTCTTCGTCCCCCTGGCGGGCCTCATCGACATCGCCGACGAAAAAGCCAAGTTCCTCGCGCGCCTGGAGCAGAAAACCCGCTTCCTGGAGTCCTGCGACGCCAAACTCCACAACCAGAGCTTTCTGGCCAACGCGCCGCCCGAGATCATCAACAAGGAATGGGAGCGCAAGCGGAGCCTGCTGGCCGAGATCGAACAGATCAATACCTTCCTCGCCAACCTGGAATAGCCCCGCCGGGCCGGCCCCCCCGATGATCCGCACCGTGATCTTCGACTGGTCCGGCACACTCAGCGACGACTGCGAGGCGGTCTACCGCGCCACCATGGATGTCTTCCGGCATTACGGCCGGCCGGCCGTCAGCATGGAGATATACCGCCGGGAATTCGTCCTCCCCTACATGGACTATTACTACCGGAATATCCCGGAGATCGACCGGGCGGTGGCCGACGACATCTTCCGCCGCCGGTTCCCCGCGTACCACCGGCTCCGCATCTTCCCGGGCGCGGCCGAGGCCCTGGCCCGCCTCGCCGGCCGGGGTATCACCCTGGCCGTGCTGAGCGCCCATTACCGCGAAAAACTCGAAGCGGAGATCGCCGCCTCCGGCCTGGCGGGCCGCTTTACACGCGTGGAGGGCGGCGTCGCGAACAAGATCGAAACGCTCCCGCGCCTGATGCGCGAGGCCGGGTACGACCCAGCGGCCACCGCGTATGTGGGCGACATGCGCCACGACATGGACGCCGCCCACGCCGCGGGCGTCACACCCGTGGCGGTTGCATGGGGCTACGAGGCTCCCGAAGTCCTGCGCGCCGCCGGCGCCGCGTGCGTCATCGGCACGGTCGAAGAACTCGGGGAACTGGCCTGACGGCGGGGAATTGCCGATTGCCGATTGCCGATTTGGTAACACTTTACCCGAGTGAAACGATCATAGGAGATCTGGATTGCCCGATCAAGTCGGGCAATGACAGCGCAAGAATAAGCCTGATGCAAATTATCCATCTTCATCCGTCATCCCACGGCTTGACCGGGAGAACCAGTCCTTTCATTCCGCTAAAGTGTAACCCGATTTGCAATTGACGATTTATGATCTGGAATACTCGTTGCCAGAGCTTATTTGGATTCGGGAACACCATCTGCCCGTGAAATCCTTTCGGCTTCAAGATCATCAGCTATTCCCAAAACCCAATTCCCAGCCTGATAATATGCCTGCGCTCTTAACTTCAGATTTCCTGATCCCTGTGGGGTGGACTGATGGTTTTCCGGAACGGGTTTGGCGCATTTTCCGCGTGACAAATGGGTTGCGGCGGCTATCCTTTCCGGGATCGGACTTCAGGATGAATGGTCATGCACCAGATGCTTTTGCCAGGATTTCCTGTAGGGGCCATCCGTGTCGGCGCGATCGTCAGCATCTTGAAAAAAGACGGTTACATCACATATTTTGTGGGTTCCGATAATTATTTTTCCCATCTCGAAGACGACGATGAAAGTGCGCGCTTCGCCATCGCAGACCATCGCCGGCGCTTGCGTATGCCGCGCGCGGAACTGGGCGCGATGGTTCTGGACAACGACGGGCATTCCATTCAGGTGAGCGCGGAACGGTTACAGGATATTCAACGCCTGAAGGCGGATACGGATCAACTGCGCGCGCAAAGGCATTTGACGCCGCGAAAAG
>JBDREB010000079.1:0-6139 GCA_043820325.1 Planctomycetota bacterium
CCGGTATCCGGTCGGCCGCAAAGTCGCCGACGAAGAGTGGAAGAAGATTAACCTGTTTCAAGATGACTTCCATGGCGATTGGAACTACTCCTTGCGTCCACGACGGGAAAACTGACTTGCTACAGTTATTTATGCGCGGGCCTTTAGCCAGTTCCATCTGCCGGCTTTTTGTTGCATTTGCAACTCGCGCGCGGGTAGCAATATATTATGAATAAATAAAATTAGACACAATAAAACAAATTCGCATTTGTGATTGACGCATAAGGTGAAAGTGTCCAGACTTAAATTAACATGTCAGACCAGAGATTGCACCAAATCATGAACACGCCTCACGGCGTTAACTACGAACAAATCCGTGGAGATAAAGATGTTGGTAGTTAAGCCCGTTAGGGCTGTTCATGTGGTCCCGATTCTGGCCTTGCGGTTCAAAGTCCGGTCTTGCGGATGCGGTCGATGAACGCGGCCGGGATGGCGCATGTGGCCGCCCACCGGTCGATATCCAGTTGTGATAATTTCACGGTCGGCTCCTCCTTGACCGCGGCGATCACCTCATCGAGCGGGTCGCCGAGCCCGGCGCGCTCGGCCGGGGTGAGGTTGGTGATCCAGGGCGGCGGATACTGGGCGTTCATATCTCTGGCCGGAAGGTCATAGGGTGCGAACTTCATGAAGTCTTTCCAGACGACCATGTTTTCCAATCCCCAGCGCTCTTCGTATTCAACAAGCTGTTTAAACAGCCGGTCACGCACGGCGCGGTGTTCAGCCGGGATTCCGTCGGCGAGGATGTTGCGCTGTTCACCGGGATCGTTCTGCAGGTCGAAGAGCGCCTCCCACCCGCCGAAGTAGGCGTAGACGAACTTGTACCGCTCGTCGCGCAGGGCGCACCACCGTTTGGGTCCATGGCCGTTCTCCATGTACTGGACCGCCCGGTCGCGTCCTTGGTCCGGATCGAGGAGTGAACCGCCGGGCAGTTCCAGCGGGCCGGGATATTTGACGCCCGCCGCGTCGAGGAAGGTGGGCAGGATATCGTTCAGGTCTACGAACCGATCACGGTCGACCGCCCCGGGATTGACCTGGCCGGGCCAGCGCATGATCAGCGGGATGTGCGTCGCACTCTCGTAGGCGCAGGATTTCTGGAAACAGTCCAGGTCACCGAGCATTTCGCCGTGATCGCTGGTGGCGAGGACCAGCGTGTTATCCGCCAGTCCCAGGCGATCGAGTTCGGCGAGGATGCGGCCGATCTGTTCGTCCACAAAGGCCACGGAAGCGTGGTAGTGCTCCTGGTGGCGCCGCAGGCGCGCCGTGTCGCCTTCGAGCATGCCGTCGCCCAGGCCGCGGCTGGCGCGCTTGGTGGGCATGAGGTCGGACCGGTCAGGGCGGGTGTCCACGCGCGGGATGCGGGCGGGCAGGCGGGCGCCCGTGTACATGTCGGCGAGGCGCGCGGGAACATTTTCCGGCGGATGGGGCGCGATCCACGAGGCTTTAGAGAAGGAAGGGCCGGCCGCCGCCGGTGCCGGAGCGGAGGAATTCGATCGCCCGGTCGGCGACCCAGCGCGAGCCGTGGAGTTCCTCGGGCACGAGACTGCGCTGGGGTTGGTGATAAAGAAGGTGACGCACGCCGTGCTGGTGCATCACCCGGCAGTTATTTGCCTGTAAAAAGCGCAGGTAGTCGTCGTCGGCCCGGTGCGGAGAAGTTTCCTCCATGAGCTCCATGCGGTGGAACCCGTGGTGCTCACGCATGGGACGGAAATGCATTTTGCCGACGGCGTGCGTGAGGTAACCGGCGTTGGAAAGGATCTGCGGCAGGCAGGGGATGCCGTCCGGCAGGGGCGTACTGTTGTTATCGGCATGGCCGTGGTACCGGGCCGGCAGACCGGTGAGCAGGTTATAGCGCGCGGGTATGCACACCGGATTGGGCGTGTAGGCGCGGTCGAACCGCACCCCTTCGGCGCACAGCCGATCGAAACCGGGCGTGCGCAGGTCCGTGGCGCCGTTGTGCACGCAGGCGACGGTGTCGTGGCGCTGCTGGTCGGTCAGGAGCAGGAGGATGTTCGGTTGGGCCAAGCGCCGATTCCTTTCCTCCAGGCGAGCGGACTGGATTGCCCGATTAAGTCGGGCAATGACACCATGAGGAACAAGAGTGGCCGATCATGTCATTAATGTCATCCCCCGGCTTGACCGGGGGATCCAGCCTCCTGGCCCATGTTCCCGGGGCCATTGCTGATGCACGGGTCCCCTAAAAAAAACCTCTGCATGTGCCGTTTGAGGCGGAGCGTGTTTAACCCAGCGTAAAAGTGGGCACCTGTCAATGGCCGATAGGGCATTGAACTTCGGTTCCCTGCTGAATGCTTAAAGGGTAAACACATATGCCCCGCCGACTCGAACACTGCAGAGGCCTCGTATGTAATATACTGCCAAGAAAATGAATCCCAGTGCCCGGCGTCACCGGGGGCGGCGTTGCTGGTTGGTCACATGCTGCGGGTCTTGGTGCGCCGCGCGGCACGCAAAAGCGCCCTGGCAACCATTCTCTTGGCAGTAGTTGAAACCCGATGTTAAAGAACAAGCATACAAATTAAATATATACGGCGGCAGGGGGATGTCAAGGGAAATACCGCCGGACAAAAAGAGTCGCAAGTCGTACAGTCGCAATGGTCGCAAAGTCGAAGGTCGCTGGCCTTGCCGGCGGTGGTTTTCTTGGTTTATCTGGACCGATGTGTCAATCCGCGAAAGCTGTGGCGGTTTTATCTTGGTCTTTATCTGGACAGTCACCCATCCGTGTGCATCAGTGGTTACTGCTCTTTTCTTTTCCGAGCAATAATCTGTAAAATCTGTGGTTACTGTACTATCTTAAATCCAGCCTCGCGGACCATGGCGATGTCGTCGGCCATGGTACGGCCCTGGGTGGTGAGGTAACCGCCTATCAGGATGCCGTTGGCGCCGGCGGTGAAGATGAGGGGGAGCATCTGCCCGAGGGCGCGTTCCTTGCCGCCGCAGATGATGACATTGCGGTCGGGGAGGACTAGGCGGACCATGGCGATGATGCGCAGGGCTTCAAGGGGCTCCAACACCGGCTGGCGCGCCAGGGGCGTACCCGGGATGGGATTCAGGAAGTTGACCGGAAAGGCGGCCGTTGGCAGACGGCGGGCTTCCCAGGCCAGGTCCACGCGTCCCTGCCAGTTCTCGCCCATGCCGAAGATGCCGCCCGAGCAGACCTTGAGCCCGGCCGCGGCCGCGGCGCGGACCGTGCGGATGGATTCGTCGTATGCGTGGGTGGTGCAGATACGCGGGAAATGGCCGCGTGATGTCTCCAAGTTGTGGTGGAACCGCCGGAGCCCCGCGCGTTTGAGACGGGCGAGCCCTTCGGCCGAGATCATGCCGAGGGAGGCGCAGAGGTCTTTGCCGGGATGGCGTTTCGCCAGCCGGGCCACGGCCTTCTCGATCACGGCCAGGTCGTGTTCATTCACCCGGGTGCCGCTGGTGACGATGGAGAACTCGCCCGCGCCCGCGGCAAAGGCGGCGTTGCCCGCCTTCACCAGCCCGGCGACATCCATGAGCGGGTAGGTCTTCACGCCCGTACGGTGGTGGGCCGACTGGGCGCAGAAGGCGCAATCCTCGGCGCACCGGCCGCTCTTGGCGTTCACGATACTGCACAGGCGTATGGCGCGGCCGAGGAACGCGTCGCGCATCTCGCCGGCGATCGCCCACAGGCGCGGCAGGTATCCGGTCGGGATGCGGCCGATCGCCAAAGCTTGCGCCCGAGTGATGCCGCCGGCAAGCGCGGTGGTGCGCAAACGCTCGATCTTCTTGGGCCAGGGGCTGGACTGCTTGATCATAGTGGTCCTTTGCACATGGTCATGCGATCGAAACCGGGATCGGGATCACCCTCACCCTGACCACATCCACAGGACCTGCCAGGGGTTGCATCGCCCGAAGCCTTGTGCCCTGCATCCTCCCTCTTCGGTCGGCGGGCCCGGCGGCTTCCTCTCCCGTCAAGGGCGAGGGTAAGAAACTGTGGGCTCACGGTCCACCAGGCCTTTCCCTCATGCCCCCTCGCCCCATGGCGGGAGAGGGCAGGGGTGAGGGGCTCAACTGCCGCATAAACGCCTGCGTGGAATTGTTCCGGTTCAACTCATCTCCAACATCCGCCGGATCGACTTTCCGGCCGCTTTTGCCATATCAGGCGCTACGGTCACCACATGCACCTCGTCTTGGAGCGAGGTCAGCACCTTGGCGAGGGTGATCTTTTTCATGTTCGGGCAGAGGGGCATGGGCTGGATCGGGTAAAAGTGCTTGCCGGGTACGCGCTTCGAGAGCGTGTAGGTGATGCCCTCTTCCGTGCCGATGATGAATTCCTTGGCCGGCAGTTTGGCCGCCATGTCGCACATCTGGCCCGTGGAAAGGACATGGTCGGCCTTGTCCTGCACTTCGGGCAGGCACTCGGGGTGGACCATCACCACCGCCTTGGGGTGGGCGGCCCGGGCCTCGTCGATCAGTCTGGGGCTGATCTTCATGTGCGTGGGGCAGTACCCGTTGTAGAGGATCACTTCCTTGTCCACCTGGCGCTGGACAAAGATGCCCAGGTACTTGTCGGGCACGAGAATGATCTTCTTTTCCGGTATCTGCCGGGCGATCTTCAGGGCATTGGCGCTTGTGACGCAGATGTCCGAAAGCGCCTTGACCGCGGCGGTCGAGTTCACATAGCAGAGCACCGGCGCTCCGGGGTGCTGGTCCTTGAGCGCCTGGAGCTTGGCCGGATCGATCATGTCGGCCATGGGGCACCCGGCCTTGGGATCGGGGATGAGCACCTTCTTGCCGGGGTTCAGGATGGCGGCCGTTTCGGCCATGAAATGGACCCCGCAGAAGATGATGAGATTGGCGTCGGTCCGGGCCGCCTCCTGCGACAACCCCAGGCTGTCGCCCACATAGTCGGCCACGTCCTGCACCTCGGACATCTGGTAGATGTGGCACAATATCACTGCCTGCTTGGCGGCCTTGAGGGCCAGTATCTCACGCTTCAGCGCATCGGCCTGCATGTGGTAGCCTGTAAGAAAAGAGTTTTCGCCACGAAGTCACAAAGTCACAAAGTTGGGATCAGGTTCAGCACCAAAACCTTTCTTCCTTCGTGACTTGGTGCCTTGGTGGCAAACACTCTTGAGCCAGAAGAGATTTCGCCACGAAGTCACAAAGTCACGAAGTTGGGATCAGGTTCCGGACAAAGACCCTTTCTACCCTTCGCGACTTAGTGCTTTAGTGGCAAACCCTCTTGAGCTTAAAGGAACGGGTATTATATAGGAAGCAGGGACGAAGCAACAAAAAGTTTGGTGGGAGTCGGTCTTTGCTGTTGGACACTTCGGAATTCGATCTTCGGTGCCGGCCCTCCGTAGCGGTTTCGCGAAGGATGGTTCGATAAGCCCTATCCGAATTAATGGTTGGCCAGGGCCAGGTCTGACTCGATCATGGTGCGAACAAGCGCATCGAACGACATTTCCGGTTGCCAGCCCAAGGTTTTCCTGGCCCGGTTTGGCTTAACGGACAACGGCAACATGCCTGCCGGGAATGCGATTGACCAGCCGTTTTTTTATTCCTCGTCTGGTTGACGAGCACGGTTGCGGCTATGCGCTTCGGGTTGTATTCCGAGGCACGGGCGATCCTTTCCCGCGCCTGACGGACCGATGCGACAATGGGGTCTTCATTCATCTTTGGTCTCCCGGTCGTAGGGTATAAGTTCTTCAGGTGTCACAATGATCGGGTAATGGAGGCCATGTTCAAGGTTGTATGTATGGAGCAGGGATTTGACCCTGCCGTTGCCGAAGTGCCGGCAATTCCATGTGAGCATGTAATCCATTTCATAGGTAACGGCCATCGCCAGATGAAATCCGTCGATCACGGCTTTTTCGGGCAAACTTAAAGGGACTTGCAAAACCTCTCGGCAATCCCGGATTCTTCACGCTTCCACAAGAACGACACTTTTAGCCGCATTTACGAAAAGTATTTTGCTTCGACGATATATGATACGAGTTGCAGGATCGAAATCAACAAAATAACGAAAAACTGACAAAAAACACGCGAGCCGCTTGCCCCACCCTCCGAAACAGGGCGGGCCCATCCGTAATTTGCCATAAATCATTTAATGACAAGTTGT
>JBDREB010000080.1:0-4389 GCA_043820325.1 Planctomycetota bacterium
CAAGGAAGGGCGGCCCATTTTCGACCCGGTTGCCGACGCCGCCTTCGTCGCGCGCTTGAAGGAAAAGCTCGCCGATCCTGAGCGGGTCAAGGAGGTCGACCTGCATCTTTACACCCCGGAATTTGCCCGGTTTGCCGTCGACGAATTCATGCGGTTATATGCAGGAGCGCACGCGCCGCTGACGACACCGTCAGTATCTGTGGAGGCAGCGCATTGATCCGGCCCTGGCCCCTGATTGCCTCGGAACCGGTGTTCGACGCCGGTTTGCTGCAGGTGATACGCGATCGCGCCCGCTCGCCGCGTACCGGAGGCGAGCGCGACTTCCACGTGATCCGGATGATGGACTGGCTGATGACCGTACCGCTGACCGAGGACAAAAAACTGGTGATGGCAGGCAGTATCGGCACGGTTCGCGCGAGGCCAGTCTGGAAGTGCCGGGCGGACTGCACGATGGCGACACGGCGGAGGAGAGTCCCGAGCAAGGTGCGGCGCGCGAGTTGGCGGAGGAAACCGGCTACAGCGGCGGCGCTTGGGCATTTCTCGGGCAACTGCGGCCGCAGCCCGCGCTGTTCTCGAACCGTGCCTGGATTTACCTGGCACGGGACGTGCGGCTGACGAGCGCGCCGAAACTCGATGCGGGCGAGGACATCGAGGTGGTGTTGCTTGATGCGCAGGAAATTCCGGCACGCATCGCCAGCGGCGAAATCAACAACGCCATGACCGTTGCCGCCTTGGCGCTGGCGTTCTACGGCGGATATTTATGACCTGCTCCCCATCCCACATCCCCCTTCCCCTGGAAGGAAGTGACTGCGGCTCACTGCACTCGCAGCGTGTGGGCGGCGCCTCCCTGGGGCGGCCCGGTGGAGGCGCTATGAAGGAGAATCTTCAATGATCATGCGAGACTGGATGCAAACCAATCCGATGACGATACCGAGCGATACGCTGGTCTCAGAAGCCAAGCGTCTTCTCAGCGAAAACAATCTGCATGCCTTGCCCGTGTTGGATAACGGGCGGCTGCGCGGGCTGGTGACGCGCGCCAACCTGTTGCGCATGGGTCACTTTGTCATGCGCACCCAGAGCACGGATGAATTCAACTTTTTCGTCAATCGTCTCAGGGTACGCGACGTCATGGTGCGCAATCCGGCCACGGTGAGGAGTGACGACACCATGGAACATTGTCTGCTCAAGGGCCAGGATTGGGGGGTGGCCCAGTTCCCCGTCATGGATGGAGAAGAGGTGGTTGGCATCATTTCCGCCAATGAGATTTTTCAGCTTGCCGCGCACTGCATGGGTGCCTGGGAGCGGCGCAGCCGTGTGACGCTGGCGCCGCTCAAACTCGGCCCCGGCATGCTGGGCCGGATTGCCGACGCTGCCGAGGCGGCGGGCGCCGTGCTACAAGCGATCTACCCGATTGGACGGCGCGTGAAGCCGGATGACGACGGCTTTCCGGAAAGGACCGTGATTCTCCGTTTTCACGCAAGGGAGATCGGCAAGGTCGTTGCCGCGCTTGCGGCGGCGGGTTTTCCAGTACTTGAGTCAACCGAAGTGCGGGAATCTGTAATGCAAAACAGCGCCGACAATGCTGGCGCTGCGCAATAATCCGACAGAGAACTACAGGAGCAGGGAAATGAGTTTGCCATTGGTGGTGGCGATCACCGGCGCGTCGGGCGTGATCTATGGCGTGGAAATGCTGCGCGTCCTGAAAGATCTGGGCCAGGAAACCCACCTCATCCTGAGCGAGGCAGCCGGCATGAACCTCGAGATCGAGACGGATTACTCGCTCGACGAAGTCAGATCGCTGGCGAATGTGGCCTATCAAAACAAAGATACCGGCGCCGCCGTTGCCAGCGGTTCGTTCCGCACCCGCGGCATGATCGTCGCACCCTGCACCATCAAGACGCTGTCGGCAATTGCCAATTCGTTTACCTACAACCTGGTGGCGCGCGCCGCCGACGTGACGCTCAAGGAGCGGCGCACGCTGGTGCTGATGGTGCGGGAAACGCCCTTTCACAAGGGACATCTCGACCTGATGTCACGCGCCGCCGACTTCGGCGCGGTGATCCTACCGCCGATACCGGCCTTCTATCACAAGCCCGAAACCATCCTTGACATTATCCACCAAAGCATCGGCAAGGCACTCGACCAGGTCGGCATCGAACATAATCTGTTCAAGCGCTGGACCGGTGATGTCCCTGATTAGGTGACATCCGGTTCCGGTGTGCATTATGATTGTCTTGGTCGAATGCCGGACGAGACGATCCGACAGATTATGCACGGACGCGCCAGGATGCGCATGTGATCAAGTCAATGATATGGAGACGTCATCTGTTATCGGGACTGACATAGGATGGTACGAAAAAAAATGAATGAAGATAATGCGATGGCCAAGAATGGAAGCATTTACTGGAATCCTGTCATGGAAACGATGCCGCGCGAAAAGCTCCGGGAGCTTCAGGTGAAGAAGTTCAGGAGGATCTTCACCTGGGCTTACGAAAACTCGCCATTTTACAGGAAACTTTACCGGGATGCCGGCATGGAACCGGGTGACATCAAAACATACGAAGACATAAAGCAGGTCCCCCGGACAGATAAGGGTATGCTGAGAGACGTCCAGAATCGGCCACCTTTCCCTTATGGCGACATGCTGGCTGTTCCGCTCCGTCAGGTCACGGAGTTTAGGCAAACCAGCGGCACCACGGGAACCCCCGTATATCAGGCAGACACCTGGCAAGACTGGGAATGGTGGGCGGAGTGCTGGGCCTATATACTTTATGCCCAGGGTTACCGCGATACGGACCGGATGTTCATCCCCTTCGGGTACAACATTTTTATTGCCTTCTGGGCCTGTCATTACGGAGCGGAGAAGATCGGCTGTGAGGTGGTGCCGGGCGGGGTGCTGGACACGGGGGCGCGGATCTTGAAGATGCAGGAACTCAGGTGCAACTCCTTTGGAGCTACCCCGACTTATGTGCTCGGCATGGCCGACACGGCGAGAAAGATGGGGATTGATCCCCGGTCGATCGGCATCCAGAGAATCACCTGCGCCGGTGAACCGGGCGCCAGCATCACCACCACCAAGAAGAGGATCGAGGATGCCTGGGGGGCGAAGGTATATGACCACATCGGCGCCACGGAGATCGGCGCGTGGAGTTACAGTTGCACCTTCCAGCAAGGCCTTCACGTGAACGAGGCCTTCTTCCTCGTCGAGATAGCGGATATCGATACCGGTGAAATCATCGATACACCCGGAAAGAACGGCAAGATGGTGATCACGGCCCTGGACCGGATGGCCAAGCCCTGCATCCGTTTCGACTCGAAAGACGTGATCCGTTGGGCCGACTATGAATGCGATTGCGGCCGCACCTTCAGGAGTATCGACGGCGGTGTCGTCGGCAGGACCGATGACATTACCAAGGTCAAGGGCGTACTCCTTGCACCGACGGCCATCGAGGAAGTGGTGAGGAGTTTTACGGAGCTCGGTAATGAATATGAAGTTGTGGTGAGCAAAAAGGGCGACATGGATGAAATCCTTCTTAGGATAGAGATCATGCCGGGATTCGAGAAGAAGGAACCGGACATTCTCAAGCGTTTAAAAGATCTGCTCCGGGTCAAGACGAATCTCGGGTATAAAATGGAAATTCACCCCTACGAAAGCTTGCCCCGGTACGCCTTGAAGGCGAAGCGGTTCAAAGATCAGAGAGAACATTAGCAAGCCAGCATGATGAGGAGCATTTACCATGACAACCGGATACAACATCCAAAAAATGGATGCCAAGATCAAAGAGATCAGGAAAGCCGCAGAAGAACTCCAGGAACTGGGAGGGAATATCGAGGCCGTAAACAGGAATCTGGTTCGGCTCCTCGCGAGCACGAAAATGCTGGAGCTCAACATATCCGATGCGATATCGCTCGTGTAAGGGGAGAGCGATGAACCTGTTACATGTGGATTTGTACTGGCCGGGGAGTCGATAAAGCGATGAGGGGTCTTCAATATGGAACAATGGATCTATCGGTTCGAAGAACTGGGCACGGAATGTAACGATCTGGTAGGAAAGAAATGCGCCAACCTCGGCGAGATGGGTAAGCTCGGCATGAGGGTGCCTTACGGGTTTGCCATATCGGTGCAAGGGTTTGAGGAATTTATGAATCTTACCGGCCTGGCCCGCTTGGTCAGGGAACGCATCGAACCGCGCCGGGAGATGCTTAAAAAAGTGGAAGCCTGCCAGGAGGAGAGCCGCGCAGTCCAGTGTCTCATTGAGTCTACGGCGATGCCTGAGTCCATGAGGCAAGAGATAGTAAATTATTACAGAGAGTTATGTGGCAAGGTGGGACGGACGGACCTGCCGGTGGCGGTTCGTTCGAGCGGCGTGGTGAGCATGCCCGGACAGA
>JBDREB010000081.1:0-18471 GCA_043820325.1 Planctomycetota bacterium
CTGCATGGAGCATGTACCACGCCGTCTTGTAACTGCAACCCAACTGGCGTTGTAGTCGTTTGGCGCTTAAGCCCGGTGTGTGGGTAGCCACCAGATACGCAGTCCAAAACCACGCTCGGATCGGCATGTGCGAATCCTGCAGCAGAGTCCCGGCCGTCGGCGAAACTTCGAAGCCGCACGCTTTGCACTGGTGCAGCCACCGCCTGGTTCGCCTCCAGAACTGACGCCCTTGGCATCGAGGATACGCCATCCCCTCGGGCCACCGAGACCGTATCAGGTACTCGTAGCATTCGTTCTCACCCGCGAAAAACTCTCGGAACTCACGCAATGTTCTTGGAAACTCAAGTCGTGCCATACGCCAATGATATCACATCCATCGCCGGTGTCAAGGGGATAAGCATATTACCGAATATGCCCCATGCTCTCAATGTTTATGTCATTTGGTGACCCACAAATTCCTGTGAGGAGCCAATTTTATATGGCATTTCAGGTCCCGTGCGTTATAATAGCTTTTTTATGCCGTCCGGCCGTTCCCGGCGACCGAACGGGGGTTCTTGCGAGGGGATATGGCTGATATGAAGAACCGCCCCCATGCGGTGATCATCGCGATCATTCTGCTGGCCGTCGTGCCGCTGATGGTGGCCGGCGCCTTTGTCGCCGTCATCGGCCTGGGTGGGCATGAACGCATCATCGAACGGGAACTGGCCGAACTCACCGGCGTGGAGGTCGGCATCACCGGCCTGTGCACGCTCGATGTGAACACCTTCACGGTCGACCGCCTGCGGATCGGCGGGGACCTTTTCGACGGCCGCGCCGTGGAGTTCCGCTGCCTGTTCGACCCCTTTGTGCTGGACCATGTGCGCATCGGGAGCTGCACGGTCGACCTCGCGGGCGGCAACATGGGCCGCCTGCAGCACCTGGTCGACCAGGTCCGGCGGTCCCCGGGCGCCGGCGGCGCCGGGTTCCGCGCCCGGGTGGAGTCGGCCGCCGTCCGCATTCCCCGGGACTGGTACGAAGGCGTGTTCGACATCCGTCTGGACGGGGTCGACATTACCGGCACGGTCGGCCTGATCACGGCCCGCGCGGAGCGGTTGGCGCTCAAAGATGCCGCGACGGGCGTGGCAGTGGAGTTCGTCTACAACCCCCCGGACCGCAGCGCCAAGGCGACGGTCACCGGCAGCCTGGCGGTGTTCAATTCGTTCCTGCCGCGGGGGATCGCCTTCGGGGACCTGCCGGTCAGGACCACCTGCACCCTGGCCCCGTCGGCCGACGGGACCGCGCTGGAATATACGGCCGGGGTGGTCCGCGCCGCCGGCGGGGGCGCCCTCGTCGAGGGCCAGGGCCGGATCATGCGCAACGGGACCTGGATCGTGGTGGATGTCTTCCAGGCCGACCTCGACGCCTGCCTGGCCGCCGTCACCACGCCGCTATGGGATTTCGTGACATGCGGCGGCGGGCGCGTCACCGGCCGGGGGGCGGTCGAACGGGGGACCGAATACCGGTTCCGGCTCCTGGCCGACATCGCGCGGCCCCGGCTGGCCTTTCGCCGGGATGTTGTCACCGGCGGCACGCGCCTGAGCCTCACCCGGCTGGATGCCTTTGCCGCCGAGGGGATCCTGATCGACGGCGAGGCCGTGGCGGCGCCGACCGCCGACGGCGGTATGGTGGTGAAGGTGGGCGGCCTGCGCGGCCGGCTGCAGCCGGAGGGCGCGTTCTGGAACGCGGACGGATCGGTGGATTTCAAGGCCGGCGGTCCGGTGCGTTCCGACATCAATGTGTCCGTCTACGAGGTCCCGGCCGAAGCACTGCACGGCGTCTTCCGCGTCTATGATTCGTCCGATGCCTGGATCGAGCGCATGACCGGGCCGATCGATCTGCGCCTGGAGCATTTCAACCTGGCCGATCCCCGGGCGGTGCCGCTTGTTTTTTCCAGCGGCAGCCGGGGGCTTGCGTTCTGGATCAACCAGAGCCGGCCGCGCATCGACGGTATTTTCTTCAACGAGCTCAAACTGTTCCTCAAACCAGCCGAAGCGCCATGACCCGGGCAGGCAAGGAGGGCGCATGAACGGGGCCGACCGGCTCGACCGCACCACGCGCTGGTTCCGCGGCCTGCTGATGGCCGACGCCGTGCTGGATGGCCTGGCCGCGGTCCTGCTTTTTACCGCCGCGTTCAGTATGGCCTGGGCCGGCGCCGACCGGCTGTTCCATTTCGCCCTGCCGGCGCGCGTGTGCGCCCTGGCCGGGCTCGCGGGCGGGATGGCCTTTCTGGGGTACCGCCGGATCCTCCGCGTGCTGGCGGCCTTTCGCCGCAATGCGACGGTGGCCCGGGCCATGGAGCGCCGGTTCCCCCTGCACGACGCCTACCGCTCCGCCCTCTTCTTCCGTGAGACCCCCGCGGCCGCCGCGGGCCGGTACGGCCGGGCCCTGGCCGGCCGCCTCACCGAAGACGCCGCCGACCTGGTGGCCGGCATCCCGGCGCGGGCCGTGGTGCCGCCCCGGGCGCTGGCCGGGGCCGCCTTTCGGGCCGCGGCGGCGGTGGGTCTCTTCGCCGCCTGTTTCCTGGTCCTGCCCTGGTTCCGGCTGGGCATGGCCCGGATCTTCTTCCCCGCGGCCCCGTTCGCCTGGCCCAGCCGGACCGTGCTGTGCGTGATCACGCCGGCCGGCATCCATCCCGCGGGTGAACCGGTCGTGCTCGAGGCCTTCGCCTCGGGCGACGCGCCCTCCCTCTGCACCGCGCGCATCGTCCACGCCGACGGCCGGGTGGAACGGCGGCCGATGACCGCCACCGGCAACCGGTACCAGGTGCGGCTGGAGGACCCGCGGGATTCCTTCGCGTTCACCGTGTCGGGCGGGGACGGGCGCACGGCGCCGGTGGCGGTTACGCTGGTGCCCCGGCCGCGCCTGACCGTGGCGGTCACCATCGCGCCGCCCGCCTACCTCGGGCTGCCGGCCCGCACCATGACGCTTGCCGCCGCCGCGGTGCGGTGTCCCGCCGGTTCGACCTTGGCTTTCACCGTCACCGCCGACCGGCCGGTCGCGCGGGCCGCGGCGGTCATCGGTACGGAGGCCGGGTTGCCGCCCGACCGGATGGAGGGCGGGGCCTGCACCTGGACCTTTGCACCGGCCGGCTCGATGCCGGTGCGTTTTGACATCACCGACCACAACGGCCTGGGGCCGCGCGAACCGGCGGTGTTCCAGGTGACGGTGGAGGAGGATGCCCCGCCTGCCGTTCAGCTGGTCCGGCCGGTCCGCAACCTGCAACTGGTGCCGGAGGCGCGGGTGCCCGTGGCCGTCGAGGCCGCCGATACCTACGGCCTGGCCGACCTGGCTTTTGTCTGGGCCGTCACCGCCCCCCACCGGGAACTGCTTGCGGCCGTCGCGCCGGGATCCACGGACGGCCGGGCCCAAACGACCTGGGAGGTCGCCCGGACGGGCGCCGCTCCCGGCACCCGGCTGATCGTCTGGGCCGAGGCGGCCGACCGCAATCCCGATACGATCCGCGGTACCGGCCGTTCGGAAAAACTCACCTGCGATATCGTGACGCCCGAGGAGCTTCGCAGTGTTATCCATCGCCGCAAGGTGGCGGTCAAGCATACCGTGGACGGGCTGGCCCGGCTCCAGCGGGAATATATGGCCGATCTGGCCGCGCCGGCCGCGGGCGCCGATCCGGCCGGCGTTCAGCAGAAAGTGCTCTACGGCCTTCAGACCGTGGACCAGGAACTGGCGGTGCTCATCGAAGACCATGTCTGGAATAATTTCACCGAGGAGGTGGAACCCCTGCGCGGCATCGGCGCCCTGGCCGGGGAGGCCCGCCGCCGTTCGGCCGCGCTTCTGGCGCTGCACGACGGGAGGCCTGAGGCCGTCGGCGATGCGGCCGGCGCGGCCGCGCTTCTCGGCGTGATCGAGGAACTCCGCGGCCGGATGGAGGGCTGGGAGGTCCTGGAGACGATCACCAGCAGTCTGCAGGCCCTGATCGTCGAGCAGGACCAGACGGCCCGGGACACCCTGGCCGGGGGCGGCCGGCTGCCCCGGATCGATGCGGCCGCGCTCAAACCCGCCGATATGGCCGTGCTGGAGGGATTGGCCGGCCGCCAGCAGGGATTGAAAACGGCGTTGGAGCGGATCGAGTTCGCCATCGAGCAGGGCGCCCGTTCCCTCGGTCGGAACGCGCGGGCCGATGGCCTGCGCAGCGCCCAGAAGTTCATCCATGACCGCCTGCTCTATCCGCTCATGGACGGGGCCGCCGGTGATATCCGGCAGAACCGGGTCTTCGCCGCCTACACGCGCCAGCAGGACGCCCTGCGGCTGCTGGAGGAACTGATGGCCGTGGTGGCGGGCCGGACCGACGCGCAGGCCGAGGCCCGGCGGCTGGAGGCGCTCCTGGGCGGCCTCCGGGCGGCCGCGGACGAGGCGGCGGCGGCACAGGCTGAGCAGGATGCCGTCAACCGGGCGATGGCGGCCGGTGACGCGACCACGGCCGCGGCGCGCGAAGCGGCCCTTCGTCAGCAGCTGGAGGCGCTCAAGGAACGGCTGGCCGGGCTCGACAGCCGTGAACTGGCGGTGCTTTCCAAATTGCGCGAGGCGGGTGAGGCCCTGGCCGCGGCCCAGGCGGCGGCCGGGCGGAATGCGGACTTCATCCGCGGCCTGCCCGGCGGGAGCGCGGCCGACGGCCGGAGCGCGGCCGAGCAGTTGGAGGCGATGGTCCGCAAGCTCCGGGAGGCGGCCGCGGCCGCCGACCAGGCCGGCGCGCGGATCGCCCGGGGCGACATCAAGGCCACGCTCACGGCCGTGCTCAAGGCCCAGGAGGGGATCGCGGCCCGGACCGGGAACTGGGCCGTTCCGGCCGGCGGGGAGATCGACCGGGAA
Source organism: Planctomycetota bacterium (assembly GCA_043820325.1). Classification (GTDB taxonomy): domain Bacteria; phylum Planctomycetota; class JBDREB01; order JBDREB01; family JBDREB01; genus JBDREB01. Next base: position 4,867 of record JBDREB010000081.1, read on the forward strand.
CGGATGCGCGAAGTGGGCGCGGTCCGCGAGGAGGAAGAGCGCAACCTCGGCGCCGTCGAGGCTCTCCTGGCGGTCATTGTCAAGACCCGGGACCTGGCTTTCGCCCTGGTCCTGCGCGAAACGGCGACCGATATGCGCGGCGTCATTGACCTGTGCGACCGCTTGACCTTCGGGCCCGAACTGGCCGACCGCAACGGCCGCGTGATCCGCAACCTGCAGCTGCTGCTCCGGGGCCTGGAGATGCCTGACCCGGCGGAGGACGGCATGGCCGGCGGCGGGGGTGGCGGCGGGGGGGGCGGCGGGGGTGGCGGCGGTGGCGGCGGCGGGGGACCGGTCCCGCCCGTGTTCGAGCTCAAACTGATCCGTGAACTACAGGAGGAACTCCGGGCGGCGACCGCGGCCGCGCTCAAGTGGCCCGCCGATCCGGCGCGCCTGGAAGCGCTCCGGGCCCGCCAGCGGCAGCTGCGCGACTGCCTGCGGACGCTGTTAGGGGGCGCCCCATGATCCGGTCGTGGGCGATCCTGATCATCGCGGCGGTCCTGGCCGCCGCGGCGGGAGGCGAGGGACTGCGTCCGCTCACCGATGGTGAACGGGAGGTCCTGCGGCGTTCCCTGCGCGCCCCGGCCGAAGCGGCCCGGAAATACGGCCGGACCCCGGACGGGGCGGCGCCGGCGGAACAGCGGGTGCGGGACATGGCCGAGCTTTTAAGCACGCTGGCGCGGACGATGGAAACGACCGTCAGCGCCCTCGACGGCGCGCCGCCCGCGGCCGACCCGGTGGAGGCCGGGCAGGCCGGGGTCGTGCGGCTCATCGACGAGATCCTGAGCCGGGCCGGCGGGGGCGGCGGCGCCGGGGGGAGCGGCGGCGGGGGCGGACAGGGCACGCCCTCCGGCGAAGCCCCAAGCCCGTCACCGGCCCTGCCCTCCGGCGGCACGGGCACGGCGGGCGGCGGCGGCAGCGGCGCGGGCGGCGGCCCGTCGGCCGACCCGGCGGCCCCCACCGGGCGCCAGTGGGGCAACCTGCCCGAGCAGACCCGCGAAGAGATCATGCAGATCCTGCAGGAGGATATCCCGCTGTTGTACCGGGAACTCCTGCGGCTCTATTTCCGTGACCTTGACCGGGAGTGACCCGATGCTGACGCGGATCATCGGCTCTATGCTCATCCTGGCGCTTGTGGCCACCGCCGTGGCGCCGGAGGAGCCGCCCGCGTTTGTGGAGATCACCCCGGATCAGGTCCGGGCCGTGGACCGGGCGCTGGAGTTCCTGGCCCGCAAACAGAACCGCGACGGGTCCTGGGACAGCGGTTTCCAGTACACGCGTCATCCCGGCATTACGGCCCTGGCCTGCCTGGCCTTCATGGCCGCCGGCAACCTGCCCGAGGAGGGCCTCTACGCCGACACGGTCAAGCGCGGGCTGGCCTTCATCGTCAAATCGATCGACGCGGAAGGGCTCATCAGCGGTGAGGGCTCATACAATCCCATGTACGGCCACGGCTACGCCACGCTCTTCCTGGCCGAGGTCTACGGCATGGCCGGCGACCGTGACATCAAGCCGGCCCTGGGCCGGGCGGTGGAGCTGATCGTGCGCGGCCAGAAATCGGACGGCGGCTGGCGTTACACCCCCGATAATCGCGGCAACTCCGATATCTCCGTCACCGTGGTCCAGTTGATGGCCCTGCGGGCCGCGCGCAACGGCGGGATCGCGGTGGATGCGGCGGTGATCGACCGCGCGCTGGCCTACATCCGCCGGAGCGTCTGCCCGGACGGCGGGTTCTCCTACACGCTCGACCAGAAACAGTCGGGGTTCGCGCGCACCGCCGCGGGCGTGACCTCCCTCTTCGTGGGCGGGGCCTACGACGCGCCCGAGATCGCCGGCGGGCTGCAGTACCTGGAATCGTTCCGGGACCGTGAGGAGTTCGTGCAGTATTATTTTTACGGCCATTACTACGCCGCGCAGGCCATGCACCAGGCCGGCGGCGTGCGCTGGCAGGGGTGGTTCGACTGGATCCGCGCCGCGCTCCTGACCGGCCAGGCCGAAGACGGGTCGTGGACCGAGCAGGGGCACGGCGGACCGGTCTTTGCCACGGCCATGGCCGCGATGATCCTCGAGATCCCGTACCGGTACCTGCCGATCTTCCAGCGATAGGAGTTTGCACGCGATGACACAGGAAACACAGGCACCCGGCCGGGTGGTGCAGAACCCGGCGATCACCTGGCAGGTCTACGACGGCGAGGCGGTCCTGATCGACCCGGCCGGCGCGGTCTGCCTGGTCCTCAACGAGACGGCCTCGCTGGTCTGGGACCGGTGCGCGGCGCCGCGCCCCGAGGCGGAACTGACGGAGGCGCTGGCCGCGGCCTATGAGGGCGACGCCCGCGACATGGCCGCGGATGTGCACGCGATCGTGGCCGCCTTCCGGCAGCGCGGCGTGCTGAAGGACGCCTGATGGAAGGACTCTACCTGGTGACGGGCGGCGGCGGGTTCATCGGCGCCAACACGGTGGCCGGGCTCCTGGAGCGGGGGGCCGCCGTGCGGGTGCTGGACAATTTCGCCACCGGCCGGCGGGCCAACCTGGCCGGGCTGGAGGGGCCGCGCCTCGAGATCATCGAGGGCGACATCCGCAGCCTCGACGCGGGGATGCGCGCGATGCGCGGCGTGACGCATGTCATCCACCTGGCCGCGCTGGGGTCGATCCCGCGCTCGATCGAGGATCCCCTGACCACCCACGAGGTCAACACGGGCGGGACGCTCAACCTGCTCCAGGCCGCGCGCGCCGCGGGGGTGCGCCGGTTCGTTTACGGCGGCTCGTCGTCGAGCTACGGCGACAACCGCGCCATCCCCAAGCACGAGACCCATCTCGGCCGGCCGCTCTCGCCCTATGCCATTTCCAAGTTCGCGGGCGAACTTTACTGCCGGTCCTTCCACGACCTCTTCGGCCTGCCGGCGGTCTGCCTGCGGTACTTCAATGTCTTCGGCCCCCTGCAGGACCCCGATTCCGCCTACGCGGCCGTGATCCCGCGCTTCTTCAAGCACTGCCTGCGCAACGAGCCGCCCGTGATCAACGGCGACGGGGAACAGACCCGCGATTTCACCTTCGTGGGCAACGCGGTGGCGGCGAACATCCGGGCCTGCGCGGCCGGTCCCGCCAGCCTGGGCCGGGTCTTCAACATCGCCGGCGGCCGGCGGATCACCGTCAACCGGCTGTGCGACGAGGTCCGGCGCCTGACCGGCGCCGCGGTGACGCCGGTCCACGCCCCGGAGCGGCCGGGGGATATCCGCCACAGCGAAGCGGCCATCGACGCCGCGGCCGAGGGACTGGGCTACCGGCCCGAAACGGATGTCTTCGCCGGCCTGGAACTTTCCGCGGCCTGGTACCGCCGCATGATCGCCGTGTCCCGCTGAACCATCCACCACCCAAAGGAGACCGCATGGAAAACACACCGAAGGACGAGGACAAGGCCCTGGCGGAGATCCGCGCGCTGCAGGAGGGGCTGGGCCGCCTGAAGGCGGAGATCGGCCGGCGCATCGTCGGCCAGGAGGCGGTGGTCCGCGAACTCATGCTGGCCCTGCTCTGCCGCGGGCACGCGCTGCTCATCGGCGTGCCGGGGCTGGCCAAAACCCTGATGGTGCGCACGATCGCCGGGGCGCTGGACCTGTCGTTCAACCGGATCCAGTTCACGCCCGACCTGATGCCCTCCGACATCACGGGCACGGAGATCATCGAGGAGGACCGCGCCACGGGCGCCCGCGCCTTCCGGTTCGTCCAGGGGCCGCTCTTTTCCCATATCGTCCTGGCCGACGAGATCAACCGCACCCCGCCCAAGACCCAGGCCGCGCTCCTGGAGGCCATGCAGGAGCGGCAGGTCACGGCCGGCGGCCGCAAGTACGGCCTGCCCGACCCGTTCTTCGTGCTGGCCACGCAGAATCCCATCGAGCACGAGGGCACCTATCCGCTCCCCGAGGCGCAGCTCGACCGGTTCATGTTCAACATCCGCGTGGGGTACCCTTCCCAGGCAGAGGAGATGGCGATCGTGAAGGCCACCACCGCCGGGGAACTGCCCGAGGTGCGGCCGGTCATGGCCGGCCCCGAGATCCGCGCCCTGCAGCAGGTCGTGTGCGAAGTGCCGGTGGCCGACCATGTAGTGGCCTATGCCCTGCGGCTGACCCGGTCGAGCCGGCCGGGCGGGGATAATCCCGATGTGTTCATCCGTGAAAATGTGGCCTGGGGGGCCGGGCCGCGCGCCTCCCAGTACCTGGTGGCGGGCGGCAAGGCCCATGCGGTCCTCTCCGGCGCCAGCCATGCCGGCGTCGACGACATCCGGGCCGTGGCGTCGGCCGTCCTGCGGCACCGCCTGATTCCGAGCTTCAACGCCGAGGCGGCGGGGGTCGGCGCCGACGACATCGTGGCGCACCTGCTCAAGACCGTGCCGGCCCAGGACTGAATCGGACCCCCGCATGGCCGTTCCCGAACCCTCCGCCGCCGGCACCGCGCCGGAGCGGCACGCCCCGCTCGACCCGCGGGTCCTGGGACGCGTGGCCGGGCTGCGCTTGCGCGTGGCGCGCATCGTGGAGGGGTTCATCACCGGCATGCACCAGTCGCCCTACCACGGGTTCTCCATCGAATTCGCCCAGCACCGGGCCTACACGCCGGGGGATGACCTGCGGTATGTGGACTGGAAGGTGTTCGGCAAGACCGACCGGTTCTTCATCAAGGAATACGAAGAGGAGACCAACCTGGCCGCGACCATCCTCATGGACGCGAGCGAATCGATGCGCTACGCCTCGGGCGCGATGAGCAAATTCGATTACGGCGCCTGCATCGCCGCCTCGCTGGCCCACATCCTGCTCCATCAGCAGGACGCCGTGAGCCTGGTCCTCTTCGATGACAAGGTGCTGGCCGAGACGCCTTCCACCACCGGCTACGGCATGCTGCGCAACATCGTCGATGTTCTGGAAGGCGCGCCCCTGAACGGGGCCACCAAGGTGGACGCGGTCTTCGCCCGCCTGCTGGCCGGCCTGCGCCGCCGCGGGGTGGTGATCATCGTCTCCGACCTCTTCGTGGCGCCCGCCGCGCTGGAGGAGGCCCTGCGCGCCGTGGCCGGGCGCGGGCACACCGTCTATCTTTTCCATGTGATCGACCGCCAGGAACAGGCCTTCGATTTCGACCGGCCCACCCTCTTCCGCGGGCTGGAAGGGGCGGGGGACCTGCTCGTCGACCCCCGCGCCGTCCGTGCCGCCTACCGCGCCGCCTTCGGCGCGTTCCTGGACCAGGTCCGGCGCACCGCCATCCGCAACCGGATCCATTACCATCTGATGGACACTTCCCTGCCGCTGGATGTGGCCCTTTCCTCCGTGCTGGTGCGCCACGCCGGAAGGCGGCGGGCGTGAGCTTCCTGGCGGCCGGCTGGCTGGCGGCGCTCGGCGCCGCGGCCTTCCCCGTGTTGCTGCATATCATATTCCGCCGCCGGTTCGCGGTCACCGACTGGGCCGCGACGCGGTTCCTTGAGAAGGTCCTCAAACGCCACCGCCGCCGCCTGGCGGTGGAGAACCTCCTGCTTCTGGTCCTGCGCGTGCTGGTCCTGGCCGTCGCGGCCCTGGTGTTCGCGGCGCCGGTGATGCGCGGCGGCCTGGCCGCCCGGTTCGGCCACGGGACCGGGCCGGCGGTGATCATTCTCGACACCACCTTGAGCATGACCGTGACCGATGGCGATACCACGGCGCTCGACCGGGCGCGGCAGGCTGCCGCCGACATCATCCGGCGCGAGGCTTCCCGGCGCACGACCCATCTGCTGTTATTGGACGGTACAGCGCCCCTGACCGTGCCGGGCGGGTTCGATGCCCAACCCCTGCTGGCGGCGGTCGCCGCCGCCCCGGTCCTTTACGGCCGGACCGATCCGGCCGCCGCGCTGGAATCCGCCGCGGGCATCGCCGCCGAGGCGGCCGCCCCCGCCGAAGTGTTTGTGGTCACCGACCTGCAGCGCACCACCTGGGACATTCCCGCCGACACGCCGGCCGGGCGGCAGCTGGCCGCCCTCGCCGGCTGCGCCGCGGTCGACCTGATCGATGTGTCGGCCGGCGCCCCGGCGCCCAACGCGGGCATCCTCGACGCCGCGGTCATCGGGCGGCCGCCCACGGCCGGCCGGACGGGGACCGTGGGGGTCCGTCTCACCGCCCGGAGCGGCCCGACGCGGCCGGTGGAGGTCGCTTTCCACCTGGATGGCGCACGGGCGGCCTGGCAGACGGTCACGGTCAAACCGGGGGAGACCACCGCGGCCGAGGCCGTCCTGGTCTTTCCGGCCGCCGGCATGGTCGCGGTTGAAATACGCCTGTCGGATGACGGTCTGGCCGGCGACAACCGGTACTACCTGCCGGTGCGGGTCCGGCCCGCGGTGACGGTTCTGGCCGTGAACGGCGAGACTTCGGTCGGCGCCATGCAGGATGAGACGGATTTTTTCCGCAAGGCGATGAATCCCGGCGGGGAATTCCCCGTGCCGGGCGACATCACCATCAATGTCACGGAGATGGACGAACCGGCGTTCCGGCATGCCGACCTGGCGCGGTACGATGTGGTGGTCCTGGCCAATGTGATGCGCCTCACCGCGGCGCGCGTGCGCACCCTGGAGGATTTCGCGCTGCGCGGCGGGGCGGTGATCATCGCGGCCGGACCGCTGGTGGACCGGGAGTTTTTCAACACGGCGCTCTACCGGGACGGGCAGGGGCTCATGCCCTGCCGGCTGGGCCCCCTGGTGAGCCGCGACACCATGTCGCCGGGGTTCACTTCGTTGGCCCCCGCCTCGGTTCGGGGGCCGGTGCTGGCCTTTATGCAGGGGTTCCGGGCCGGCGTCACCGACCGGATCCATTTCATGCGGTATTTTGCGATCGAACCGGCCACCGGGGACGCCACGGCCGCGGCCGCTTTCAGCGACGGCACGCCGGCCGTGGTCACCGCCGGCGTCCGGGGGTGTGTGACCTTCCTCAACTTCACCCTGGACACGGCCTGGACCGATTTCCCCGGCCACCCGCTCTACCTGCCGTTCTGCCGGGAGCTGGTCAATTACGGTGTGAATGCGGGAGACATCCGCTCTACGGCCGTCTGCGGCGTACCGTTGGCGGTCCGGGTGCCGTCAGAGGCCTCCGGCCGCGAGTTCCTTCTCACCGCGCCGTCCGGGAACACCCAGCGCCTACGGCCGCTTTTTGCCGGGGATGATTTCATGGTCACCGCTCCGACCGCCGCGGCCCCGGGCTTTTACCGGGTCAGCGGCCCGGATTTCGAGGCCCTGCGGTCGCGCAACCCCGCGGCGGAGGAGGGGGACTCCCGCGCCATCGGGATCGCCGAACTCCGCGGCCGGTTCCCCGGCGTTTTGTTCCATCTCGTGGCTTGGGACCGCGGCCCGGGGGCGTCCGGGACCGATCGCGACGAGGCCGGCACCCGGTTGTGGCGCGCGGCGGCCATCGTGCTCCTGGCGCTGGTCACGGCCGAATGCATCCTGGCGCGGGTGTTGGTCCGATGAATCCGCTGTGGTCGTTCGCGGGCGTTGCGGCGCCGGAGGGCGGTGCCGGTGCCGACCGGGTCTATTTCCGGTTCCTGGCGGCCTGGGATCCTGCCCTAGTCGTATTGGCGGCCGGGTTCCTGGCCGTGCTGGTGGTCTGGAGCTACCGCGGTCGCGGCGGGGCGGGCATGCCCCGGGCCGCCCGCCTTGCCGCCGCCGCCGCCCGCCTGTGCGCCTGCGCGGCCGTGGTGGCGATGATCTGGCGTCCGGCGATCACGCTGGAGCGGACCATCCGGGAACGGGCCCAGGTTATCATCCTGGCCGACAAGTCGCTGAGCATGGGCATCCGCGACATGCCCGGTGCCGGACCGGTGCGCCCGAGCCGCGACGAGGCGGTGGCCGGGCTGTTGACCGGGCTGGATGCAGCCGTGCCCGGATTGGACCGGTTCGAGGTCGCCGCCTTTACGGTGGGCGACGGCCCCGCCGCCGCGGGGCTGGCCGCCGCGGCCGCCCGGCCGGCGGATATGCGCGTTTCCCGGATCTACGAGGACACCCTCGCCGTGCTGGACCGCTACCGCGGCCGGCCGGTGGCCGCGGCCTACCTCTTCTCGGACGGCAATGTCACGGGCAGCAATGTGGATGCCGCCGAATTCCACCGCCGCCTGGCGGCCGATCTCCCCGACCTCCCGTTCCTAGCCGTCGCCGTCGGCGCCGCGGGCGTCCCGCTCGACCTGGCCGTGACGGAGATCACCGCGCCGGAACATGTTTTTGTCAATGAGCAGGTCGAGGTCCTGGTCCGGTATGAACTCCACGGCGCCGTCGCCGCGCCGCTGGTGTTCGTACTCCGGCAGAACGGCGTCTTCGTCATGGAGCGGACCGCCGAGGCGCGGCCGCGCGGCGAGGTGCTGTTCACTTTCCGGCCGGACACGGCGGGCGATATCGTGCTGACCTGCGAGGCCGTGCCCCCGCCGGGGGAAACGCTCGTGGACAACAACACCCGGACCCAGGTGCTCAAGGCGTACGAGGGGCGGCTCAGGATCCTCTTCGTGGAAGGCACGCCGCGGTGGGAATACCGCTACCTCCGCAACGCGATCCTGCGCGACGCCATGGCCGACCTCAGCGCGATCCTCGTGTCGGCTGACCCGGCCTTTCCGCCCGAGGGCGAGATCCCCATCCGAGCCTTCCCTTCCCGGGAGGAACTGGAGGCGTACGATGTCATCGTGATCGGCAATGTCCAGGCGGGCTGGTTTTCCGACCGGCAGATGGCCGATATCGCCGCCTGCGTGGAGGCCAAAGGCACGGGGTTGCTCCTGTTGCCGGGCACGCAGGCCGTGGCGGCCTCCTACCGCGACACGCCCCTGGCCGAACTCTATCCCGTGCGGGTTCCGCAGGAGGACAGTTACTCGGTGTTCGAGGACCGCGGGCAGGTCCGCGCCTTCCGGCCCGAGGTCCCGCCCGAAGGCTGGGACCACCCGGTGCTGCAGTTTGCCGGGGACGCCGCGGCGAACCGGGCGGTATGGGAGGCGCTGCCCCCGTTCTACCGGTTCGTGCGCACGGATGGGCTGAAACCGGGCAAGACGCTGCTGGCGCGCTATCCCGGCACGGCCGGTTTCGAGCGCGCCGATGTCATTTTCGCGGCCGGGTTCTACGGGCTGGGCAAGACCTTCTTCAGCGCGGTGGACGCCACCTGGCGCTGGCGGCTGGGGACCGGCGACACCTGGTATTACCGCTTCTGGCTGAATGTGTTCCGGTACCTGAGCTCGGGCCGATTCGCCGCCGGGCGCACGCCCTGCCTGGTCCTCACCGGCAAGCAGGCGTTCGAGATCGGCGAACAGGTCGCGGTGCGGGCCCTGGTGCGCGACGGGGCCTTCCAGCCCGCGCGGGCCGACGAATGGCCGGCGGAAGTGACCGGGCCCGACGGGGCGCGCCAACCCCTGGTCCTGCGCGCCGTCGCCGGGGGCGAGGGGTTCTTCGCGGGGAGTTTCTTTCCCGCCCGACCGGGGACCTATGCCATCCGCATGGCCGATACCCGCGGCGAGGTCCGGGAATACCAGAAGCTGACCATCCGCCTGCCCGAGGAGGAGTTCCGGGCCATGGCCGGCGACCGGGCGGGGCTGGCCGTGGCGGCCGGCGGGCATCCCGAACGCGTCCTGGACGCCGCGGCGCCCGCGAGCATCTACGACCACATGCGCCAGCTGCGCCCCCGCGACCGCGTGGAAGTCACGACCACGGATTTCGAGTTGTTCAATCACTGGCTGCTGTATGTCCTGCTGGCGGCCGGGTTATGCACCGAATGGGTGCTGCGCAGGATCTTCCGCCTGAACTGAAACAACCGACGAAGGAGAAGCCATGGAAGAGATCAGCACGATCGAGCAATGGACCGCACTGCGTGCCATGTCGCCGCGGCGGCCGGTCATCATTCTCAAGCACAGCATGACCTGCCCGGTGAGCATCGCCATGTTCTACCGGGTCGAGGAGGCCGAGCAGAAAGGGCGGTATGCGGTCCCCATCCACATGGTGGTGATGCAGCGCAGCCGCGACCTGGCCCGCCAGATCGGGGCCGACCTGGGCGTGGAGCACGCTACACCCCAGGTGATCGTCGTGCACGGCAACCGCGCGGTATACCAAGCCGGCCACTTTGAGATCGACCCCGACGCGCTGGCGCGCGCGCTGCAGGCCCTGCCGCCCCCGGAGCCGCTGCCGGTGATCGTGGTCCCGCCGGACGATGCGCCCCCGCCGCCGGCACCCGCTATGCGCACGGCACCCGTCACGCCGGCCGCATCCGCCCCGCCGCCCGCACCACCGGCCCCGCCGCCGGCACCCGTCAAGACGGTCTCGCCGCCGCCCGCACCACCGGCCCCGCCGGCCGGGGGGCCCGCTCCTGAAGCTTGATATTGGGAAAGATAGTTCAGAAGTTGCAAGAGGTACTAAGTACTCCGCCCCATAATAAAGGGGGCAAAAGAGGGCGCGCCGGTACCACCGTGGCATTCTTTTCCGCTGTAGGGGCACGGCATGCCGTGCCCTCGCTTGCGCCAGCTTGTGGACGGAGTCGATGAAGATCCAGCCCGGGACGACGCTTGTTTTGGGTCCAATTGGGTTGGGCACGGCATGCCGTGCCCCTACCAAACAAGATCCGGCATGAACCAGCGTTCCGGAATCGGGTCGTTATGATGATTGAGATCTGACCCCTTTATTGTGGGGCGGTGTACTTAGTGACACCGCCGGTCAAGCCGGAGGGCAGGCTTTAGTGGCGGATACTCTTGATCCGGATCAAAGCTGTATGCCGGATACCGTAAGCCGAAACGCCTTTCGTTTCCGTATGCCGTATACCGGTCTCGGGTGGTGCGATATGCGTTTTTCTCCTTGATTTATCAACGCCGGCATGGTAACATCAGTACCCATTGATGTGAGAATCGGAGCCCTGCGGTTTATACCGTGAGTGCGGGTCTGTTTCTCCTGGGACCTCGACTGATCTTTTGCAGATGATTTCCACCATGAGGACCTGCGGCAGGGGCGCCCCTCACCCCACCCTCTCCCGCCATGGGGCGAGGGGGTGAGAGCAGGCCTTCCTTCGCCTTCACCCTCGCCCTTTGGACGGGAGAGGGCGGGGTGAGGGTGGTTCAAGTTGCGGTCGCAGACCGCGCCAGATAAGGAACACGACATGAAATACCGGATCAAGGTGCAGGACCGGGACTATGTCATCGAGAAGGGCCTGGTCATCCTGGGCCGGGGCAAGGAAGCCGACCTGCAGGTGCATTCCAAAAGCCTGTCACGGCTACATGCCCGGATCGTGCTGGAAGGGGACCGTCTCACCATCGATGACCTGGCATCCAAGAACGGCACTTTTGTCAACAATACCCGCATAACCGCCTCAACGGCCATCACGGCCGGTGATGCGGTGCGGTTGGCCGACCTGGCCGTGACCATAACCCCCGTGACTGCCGAACCGAGCCCGGCGGCCGGCCATGCGGAGACCCCGCCCATGCCCGTCGCACCGGTGAGCGCACTGCCTGCGCCTTCCGCCGGCCCCGCTCCCGTCCAAGCCGCTCCGCTGCCCGCGCCCACGGCCGCCGACCAGCGCCTTGAAGCGAGTTGCCGGGCGGCCCGGGGACGGCTCATCCGTAATCTGGCCGCGGTGGGGATCATTGTGCTGGTGGTGATCGCCGCGGTCAAAATGTGGCCGGAAGATGACCGGCTGCCGGCCGCCCGCGAGACCCTGGCGCGGGCCCGGAAAGTCTATAGCGCCGCCGTTGATGCCGGCAGGGCTGCCACGCCCGAACGGCTGGATGATGTGATCCGTGAAGCGGACCGGACCATCCGGGACCTCGACGCCATCGGCATGGAGTTCCCGGCCGAATACCACGCCGCCCGTGCCCTCGCCGGCAAGCTCGACAAGGTGCACAAGGATGCCGTCGCGCGGGGTGAAGGGTTGCGCCGCGAGGCCGAACAGCGGGTCCAGTTCCAGGCGATCATGGACGGGTTCAACGCGGGCACCCTGGGTCCGGTCGAGGCGGCCGCCCAGCTCCAGGCCCTGGCCGCGGCCGCAGCGGGGACACCCCAGGATGGCATTTATTTCCGCAAGGCGGAGGAGATCCGCACGGCCGCCATCGCCCGTTCGCGCGGAGAACTGCAGGTCCTTGCCGCCGAAGTCCGGACCGAACTGGCCGCCGGCCGGTTCGGGGCGGCGCTGGTCCTTCTGGACCGGAATGTGGCGCCCCCGTTCCCGCTCGATGTGAAGACCGGGATCGCCGACCTCAACGCCCTGCGCGCCGAGGTTCCCGCCGCATACGACGCCGCCACGGCCGCGCTCGAGACGGAAGTACTGGCCATTGCCGGCCGGGATGAGTTCGACACCGCCCAGGCCCGTGTGGGCGCGGCGGCCGGCGTCTGGGGCATGCCCGACACGGCCCAGCGCCAGGCCCGCATCGCCGCCCGCATCGAAGGGCTCCGGCAGGAGCGGCTGGCCGCGGCGCTCGCCCGCATCCGCGCGGACCTGGATGCCGCCCAGGCCGATTTTGACAAGCGGTTCTACCAGCGGTCGGCCGCCTCTTTCCGGCGCATCGCCGACGGGTGCGACAACCCGCTGGTGCGGGCCGAGGTCGAGAGGTCCTACCGGGTGGCCGATCTCCTCAGGGGATTGAAGGAGGAGGTCATCAGCCGGCTGGGGGCCGAAGGGCTCGATTTCAAGGCGGTCGCCGACACCGAGGGCCGCATCACCGCGGCCGACAACGAGGGGTTCATGGTCGAACTCGACGGCAACGCGATGCGGTTCCGCTGGGACTACCTCGGCAACGCCGAATTCGCCCGGCTGCTCGGCCTGGTTCTACCCTTGCGGGCCGAGGCGTGGCTGGCGGCGGGCATTCTGCTCAAACTGGCCGAACCCGGCCAGGGTGACGAAGATATCCTCAAGGCCGGCCGCATGCAGCCTGGGCTCAGGGACGCTTTTCCGTGGGTCTTTGCCGCGGTGGCCGAAGCGCCCGCGGCCGCGCCCAAGGAACAGCCGGTCGAACACCGCTGGGCCGATTCGGCGCCCGGCGGCGACCCCGCCACGGCCCCACGACCCGAGCCGCCCAAGGCCAGGTAGTTCCCCGGACCCCTGTTCTTCCCTTCGACATTTGAAATTGACGGACTCGCACAAAGTCAATTCCCCCTCTTCCGGAGGGACGCGCCATTCGACCTGGCTCATGGCCTTGAGCGGCGTCGAAAGGCTCCGTCGCGTCCGTTTTTGTTCCTCCTATGAACGGCATCCCCGGCCACGACAGAGCGTGGCCCTCCAAGGTGCCTCGGACCCTTGAAAACGACTTTTTGCGACTCCGTCAAAATTGACATTCGTGATTACCTCATTCCCTCTTGGACCGCCGAGCCCCGGCTTGGGTCTTGGTGGTAATATCATCAGTTCAGATTTCCTGATCCCTATCCGTAACCGGTCATGTTTTTCGGAAAAAGGTTTGGCGCTTTTTTCGACCCACAGGTGATTGTACGGGGAACATCCGGATGTCAACCGTGTAGGGGCGGGTTTGAAACCCGCCCGTTATTGCCCGTTAGCGATTATCAGGGAGGGCGGGTTTACAAACCGCCCCAACACGGGTGACATCCGGATGTTACCCCTAAAATAACC
>JBDREB010000082.1:0-2572 GCA_043820325.1 Planctomycetota bacterium
TGCGGACGGAAGATCATGTCCCTTCCGGGCGTGCGGGGTTTGGTGGCGGGGGCCAACCATGGCAGCTATACCTCTTTAATGATGCGGCAGTGCCTGACCTGTTTGTCAAACCATCACTCTGCACCGCACGCGAAATGGATACTTTATTCATTTACGGGCACTAAGGGCCCTGACGGTACGCGGGGCGGATCAGGCCGCCGGTGCGGTCTTTTCGGCAGGCCGCGGCGTCATGAGCGAGACCGCGATCAGCACCAGGAATCCCAGCGGAATGGTGACAATGGCCGGCTGGCTGAACGGCACGATGGCGTTGGTCGGATCGAGCCCATATACATCCTTGTAGGCCTGGGCGCTCAACAGGATCCATCCCAGCGAGGTGACCATGCCGACGATGATCGCGGCGGTGATCCCCTGCTTGGTGGTGCGCTTCCAGAAGAGGAGCATGACCAGCGCCGGGAGGTTGGCCGACGCAGCGATGTTGAAGGCCCACCCCACCAGGAAGTTGACATTCATTTTGGCAAAGATGATACCCAGCACGATCGCCACCATGCCCACCCCCAACGCGGCGAACTTGGCCGACCGGACCTTGCGGGCGTCGTCCATCTGCAGTTTCAGGAAATTGGTCATGAAGTCGTGCGCCACCGCGCCGCTAGCAGCCATGATCAGCCCGCTCACCGTGCCCAGCACCGTGGTGAAGGCCACGGCCGAGATCACGGCGAAGAGGAACTCGTTGATGCTACGCGCCAAAAGCGGCGCGCTCATGTTGGAGTCGGTCACATCCATGGCGCCGCTGGTCATCGCGCCCAGGCCCAGGAAAAGGGTCAGGACATAGAAGAATCCGATGACGGCGATGCCCACCACCGTGCTCTTGCGGGCGCCGGCCTGGTCCTTGACCGTGTAGTAACGGATGAGGATGTGCGGCAGGGAGGCCGTGCCGCAGAAGAGCGCCAGCATGAGCGACAGGAAGTCCAGCTTGTCGGAAAACTTGTCGCTGCGCACCTTCTTGAAGGTCGGGCTGGAACCGGGCGTCATGATATCGGAACCCGCCGTCGGTTTCTGGTAATAGACCGTGGTGGTGCCGCCGTCCGCATCGGCGATCTTGTCGTTCGCCCACAGGATAACCTCCGATTCCTGCATGGCATGCAGGAACCCCGTGGGACTCAGCGGACCGGTCTTTTCAACCCCGCCGGGGAGCTTGGAGGCGTATCCGACCGGGTGGAGGTCGGCCTCGCCGGCCCCGATGCCGTGCGGGCGGCCGTTGGCGAATTTCTTCCCGTCCTTGCGGACCAGGAGGGTCTGGGTCTCGGAACAGGTGCCGTCGGCCTCCTTGCGCCAGACGGTCACGATGCCTTCGGCATCCTGGACGCGGGCGTAGGGTTTGCCCGCCCAGGCCCCTTCCTCGGGCAGGACCGTGCCGGGCAGTTTGTCAACGGCGACATTGCGGGCGGCGATATGCCGGGGCCGGCCCTTGGTGTCGACCGGCGCGGTGGTGATGCCGCGCAGCAGGATCAGGATCGTGATGATGAAGCAGACGATCACCAGCAGACTGCCCTTGATGAACTGCACCCAGGTCGTGGAGACCATGCCGGCCGTGGTCACGATCAGTGTGACGATGCAGCCGACCACCAGCACGCCGACATAGTGCGGGAAGCCCAGAAGCGGCTTGACCAGCACGCCGGCGCCCACCATCTGGGGGATCAGGTAGAAACAACTCACCACCAGGGTGCTGATGGCGGCGGCCAGCTTGATGCCGCGGGAATTGAACTTGTTGTCCAGCGCGTCGGCAAAGGTGTACCGCCCCAGCCGCTTCATCGGTTCGGCGATGATGAAGAGCGCCACGATCCAGCCGGCCAGGTAGCCGATCGAATACAGGAAACCGTCATACCCGAAGAACGCGATCATGCCGCAGATGCCGAGAAAGGATGCGGCCGAAAGATAGTCCCCGGCGAAGGCGATGCCGTTCACCGCCCAGTGGATGCCGCCGCCCGCGGTGAAATAACCGGAGGCGGACCTGGCCTTCTTGCCGAGCCAGAAGCTGATGACGAGCACCGACCCGGCGAAAAAGAGGAAGATCAGGACGGCCATTGCCGATGTTGCGTGGATCATGGGTGCGCTCCTATTTCGCCGTTTTGCGGCAGAGTTTCACATAGACCAGCGCCAGAACCAGCGCCAGGACGATGAGGGCGAACCCGTATTCCACGGCGATGTTGACCCCGCCGAAGAGGGATTTGCCCATCACCGCGGGCGCGAAGGCGCTGAGCGCCATGAACCCGCCATAAAACACCACATAGACCGCGAACAGGATCACCGCCGTCCGGGTGTTGTACGCCACGACCGCGGCGTCCTCCTGTTCCTTGACGATCGGGGCCTTGAAATCGATTGCCATGCGCGGCTCCCTCATACATCGGACAGAGTCGGATAAAGGTGGTGTATTACTCGACAGTCATAAGTTCTCGGCCTAAAAAAGCCGTCAGTTCACCAATCCTTCTTCAATAACAGCATATTGAGTTTGGTCATTTCGTCAACGATATTCTTAAGCTTTTGGTGGTTTTGGGAGCACTCCCGCGCTTGTTGT
>JBDREB010000083.1:0-14249 GCA_043820325.1 Planctomycetota bacterium
CGGGCGTGCGGGGTTTGGTGGCGGGGGCCAACCATGGCAGCTATACCTCTTTAATGATGCGGCAGTGCCTGACCTGTTTGTCAAACCATCACTCTGCACCGCACGCGAAATGGATAGGTTATTTATTTACGGGCACTTAAGGCCGGGGTTTATGGCGATCGTCCTATGACGCCTGAAAATGGTTTATTATGTGAGTCCTGATCGCCGCTGCGGTGTCCAGTAGCACAATGATTGTGCCCCTTGCAGCCGCCGCACCGGCCGCGGCGCCAGTTGCGCCGCAGGATCCGTCCGGTCCACAGCGCGGCCGCGGCCACGATCAACCCGATGACGATGCGTTCGATCATACGCCCGCTCCCAACAGGATCCCGCCCCGGTAGACGAGGAAGGTGACCGCATACGCCAGTGCGGTCAGGGCCGCCACCTGGAAGAACGCCCAGCGCCAGCCGCCCGACTCCTTGCGGGTCACGGCGATGGTGGCCACGCACGGCGTGGTGATGAGGCAGAAGAGCATGATGGCGAAGGCCTGCAGGGGCGAATAGTGGGCCTGGAGGTGGACCCGCAGGGCGGCCGGCTCCGCGGCGCCGTTGTCGCTCATGGCGAAGACGATGCCGAGCTGGGTGACGAAGACCTCCTTGGCCGCCAGGGCACCGATGAGCGCCGTGGCGATGGGCCAGTCGAAGCCCAGCGGTTTGAGGATCGGTTCCAGGAACCGGCCTGTGCGGCCTGTCGCGGTATAGGCGATCCGCTCCATGTGGCGGTCGGCTGCAAGGCCGGCCAGCCGGGCCTCCAGCGGGGCCAGCACATCTTCGCGGTAGAGGCGGGCGGCCTGGTGTGCGGCCGTATCGGTAGACTGAGGCGCATCCGGCCGGTCCAAAATGGCCAAGGCCGCGGTCAATCGGTCACGGGCTTCCGTCGCGGTGTCTTGGACGGGAGCGATGAACCCGAGGGCCGGGTCGAGGACGGGGGCCAGGGCGGGGGAGTCGGCCGGCAGGTCGAGGAGGCGGTTGACCCCCGCCAGCCGCGCGCGCGCCGATGCGGCGGCCGCGACCGCTTCGGCCGCGTAGTCGCGATCGAACGAGGTCTTGACCGGGAAGGTGGTGGCGGCCCACAGCACGATGGCGAAGCCCAGGATCACCGTGCCGGCTTTTTTCATGTATTCGCGGGCGCGTTCCCAGGTGTGAAACAGGATGCCGCGCAGGGTGGGCATGCGGTAGGGCGGCAGTTCCATGACAAAGGCCGGCGCCTCGCCCCTGAGGAGAGTGGACTTGAGCAGGCGGGCGCCGCCCACGGCCAGCGCGATCCCGATGAGGTAAATGATCCAGAGGACCGGCCCCCGCCAGGCCGGGGCGAAGAAGGCGGGGATGAACAGGGCGTAGATCGGCAGGCGCGCGCCGCACGAAAACAGGGGCAGCACGAGCAGGGTGGCCAGCCGGTCGCGGCGGTTCTCGATCATGCGCGTGGCCATGATGCCCGGCACGGTGCAGCCGAACCCGATCAGCATGGGGATGAAGCTCTTGCCGTGCAGCCCCAGCCGGTGCATGACCCCGTCCATGATGAAGGCCGCGCGCGCCATGTAGCCCGAGTCCTCGAGCACGGCGATCGCCATGAAGAGAAGGACGATGGACGGCAGGAAGACGAACACGCCCCCCACGCCGCCGATGATGCCGTCCGTGACGAGTGAGCGCAGCAGGACGGCCGCGCCTGCCGGCCAGAGGCCGCCGATCGCGGCCGTCAGCCAGGCGAAACCGGCCTCGAGCCAGGCCAGGGGCCAGGCGCCCACGGTGAAAGTGAAGTGGAAGACCAGGTACATCAGGCCGAGGAAGATCGGCAGGCCGAGATGGCGGTGGACCAGGATATGGTCGATGCGGTCGGACCGGTCGCGGCGCGGGGCCTCCGGCACCGTGACGGACTCGGCGCAGATGCCGGCGATGATGCCGTAGCGCTTCTCGGCGATGATGATCTCCGGTCCCTCGCCGAAGTGGCGGCGGAGCCGGTCCTGGCCGCGGGCGACGGCCGCGGCGACCGCCGGCGCGGCGGCGGTTTCGGCGTCGTTCTCCAGCAGTTTGAGCGCCTGCCAGGTCAGGCGCCCGGGATCCTCCCCGGTCGGCGTCTCGCGCAGGGCCGCACGGAGGCGGTCGATTTCGGCGCCCACCTCGGGGCCGTAGTCGAGCCCGGCGGCCGCGGCCGGCCGGGGGCGGCCGGCCACTTCCAGCACGGCGTCGAGGATGGCGGTGGTGCCCTCGTTCCGGCTGCCGACCGTCCGGACCACCGGGGTCTTGAGCAGGGCGGACAGGCGCGCCGTGTTGATCCGGATGCCGGCCGCCTCGGCCGTGTCGCTCATGTTCAGGACCAGCACCAGCGGCGCGTCCATTTCCAGGAGCTGGATGGTCAGGTAGAGATGGCGCTCGATGGCGGAGGCATCGAGCACATTGACGACCACATCGGCCCGGCGGTCGAGGATGAACTGCCGCGCGACCCGCTCCTCCTCCGAGCTGGCCGTCAGGCTGTAGGTGCCCGGCAGGTCGATGCAGGTGACGGCCGCATCCCGGTGGACGACGCGGCCTTCCATGATCTCCACCGTCTTGCCCGGGTAGTTGCCGACATGCCGGCTCGCGCCGGTGAGGTTGTTGAAGATCGTGGTCTTGCCCGCGTTGGGATTGCCCGCCAGGGCGATGGTGACGGCCCGCGGGGCGGTCACGGCAGGGGCTCCACGCTGACGCGGCACGCCATGTTCCGGCCCAGCGCCACCTTGCTCGAACGCACGCGGATGATCATCGGCCCGCGGCCTGCGTTGGCCACCACGCGGACCGGGGTGCCGGGCAGGATGCCCAGGGCGGTCAGGCGGCCGGCCATGCCGCAGCCGGCATCGACACCGGTGACGCGCACGCGCTGTTCGGCGGGGACTTCGGCAAGGTTCATTTCAGTTCCTCCCGCGCGCGGCGAGGTCGGCCAGCCGTTCCAGGATATCCGCGTCCAGGCAGTGCTCGACCCGGCAGGCGGCCGCGTCGGCCTTGGCCGGCGCCACGCCCAGGACTTTTTCGAAGAATTCCCGGATCGCGGCGTGGCGGCGCGAGACCTGTCGGCCGAGGGTCCTGCCCGCGGGTGTGAGGGTCACAGCCCGGTAGGGGGTGTAGTGGACCAGGCCCAGTCCCGCCAGGGTGCGCAGGGCCCCGGTGACCGAAGCCCGCCGCACATTCAATCGGCGCGCGATGTCCGTGGCCCGCACTCCCCGGTCACGGCCGGCGAGCTGGTAGATGGCTTCGACATAGTCTTCGCGGCTGGCGCTGATCGGATTGGCGGTCATGGCGTCCTTCCGTTAAAATTAGTCACGACTAACATTATAAGGCAAGACCAATGACTGTCAATGGTTATTCCGGGAGAACCGGCCCATCCGGATTTTACTTGCAACTTTGTTGCATCTTGGTATAATGGCCATGCATGGAAAACGAAAACAAGGGAACGCACATGCCGCATGACCACGCGGCGGGGGCCGATCCGGCCGTTTTGCTCCGGGAACATGGTCTCCGGTGCACGGACAACCGGGAACGGGTGCTGGCTTTTTTGCGCCGGGCCCTCCGGCCGGTGTCGCAGGGCGACATCATGGCCCACTTTCCCGCGGGCACCGTGAACCGGGTGAGCGTCTACCGCATCCTGCACCGGCTGGTGGCCGCCGGGCTGGTCCACCGGGTCCTCTCGGGCCGGCGGCGCTGGCTTTTCGAGTCGAGCGACCACTGCACGCCCGAAGCCTGTCATTCGCATTTCACCTGCCGGGTCTGCCAGGCGGTCTCGTGCATCGAGGTCTTTCCGCTGCCCGCCGCCCAGCCTGCAGGATACCGGGTGGAGCGGCAGAAAGTCTACCTGGAGGGTGTGTGCCCGAGATGCGTTGCGCGTTAAGCGTTTTTTTGGAGATAGCGACAATGTTTTTGCGGATGAACCGGCCATCGGCATACGGAAACGAGAGGCGAAACGGCATACGGATCACGGCTTACGGTCAGGATCAAAGCCGTACACCGTATACCGTCGACCGATTCGCCTTTCGCAACCGTATACCGTGCTTGGTTTGCGTTCGCCGGCTGCATTAAGCGTTGAGCGGTAGACGCCTGCGTTGGGCGTTGGAAAGCCGGGAAGAGAGGTCAGATGTCAGACGAAAGAGGGGAGTTATGACGCAGCAAGAAACCAGGATACGACCGGGCATCACATATTGGATGGTTCTTGCGTTCTGGTTGCCGGCCATCCTCATCCTTTACGCCGGCTGCGGCAACAAGGCGGAGGTGCCGTCCGGCGCACTGGAAGTTTGCGTCACCATCCCGCCCCAGGCCTATTTTCTTGAGCGTGTGGGCGGTGCGCACATCCAGGTGCAGACGCTGGTGGCCCCGGGCCAGGATGTCCACACCTTCGCGCCCATGCCCGGCCAGATGACCGCGCTGGCGCGGGCCCGGGTCTTTTTCACGGTGGGCGTGCCGTTCGAAACGGGGTTCATCGGCAAGGTCCGGGGCATGAACCCCGGCCTGCAGGTGGTCGATTCCGCGGCGGGCATCGTCCGGCGGCCGGCCGAACCCGATCCGGACGAACCGGCGCCCGTGGCCGGGCACGGGACCGAAGGGGACCGCGACCCGCATGTGTGGCTCGATCCGCTGAACGCCAGGATCATCGCGGCCAACATGGCCGCGGGGCTCAAGGCGGCCGACCCGGCCCACGCGGCCGACTACGACGCCAACCTCGCGGTGTTCAGCGCTGAGATGGTCGCCCTTGACACCGAGCTCGCCGCGGCCCTGGCGCCGCTCAAGGGGCGGGATTTCTTCGTGTTCCACCCGGCTTTCGGGTATTTCGGCGACCGGTACGGCCTGCGCCAGGTGGCTGTGGAGACGGGCGGCAAGGAGCCGACCGGCAAACAGCTGGCCGCGCTCATCGATCGGTCCCGGGCCGCGGGCGTGAAGGTGATCTTTGTTCAGCCGCAGTTCCCCAGTCGGAGCGCCGATGCCGTGGCCCGCGAGATCGGCGGGGTGGTGGTGCCCATGGATGACCTGGCCCGCGATTACCCGGCCAACCTGCGCGATATGGCCGCCAGGGTCCGGGCGGCGCTGGGGCAATGATCATGATAAGAGTCGCAGGTCGGGAGAACAAGAGTCGCAGGTCACAGGTCGGAAGAATAAGAGTCGCAAGTCGCAGGGCGCAGGGCGCAGGTCGGAAGAACAAGAGTCGCAGGTCGCAGGTCATGATCGGACCTCTGACCTCCGACCTCTGACATCTCTCTACTTCGCTGAGCAGTGAAAGGAACCCGGAATGTCCGAAGTGACCGCGGTCATCGAGATCAAGGACCTGTGGTTCGCCTACACCTCCGCGCCCATCCTGGAAAATGTCAACCTCGCGGTCCCCAGCCGGGATTTCGCCTGCATCGTGGGCCCCAACGGCGGCGGCAAATCGACCCTCCTCAAACTGATCCTGGGGTTGATCCAGCCCGGCCGCGGCACGGTGCGCGTGTTCGGCCGGCCGCCGGGGGATACGCCCCAGCGGATCGGGTACATGCCCCAGTACACGGCGCACGATCAGCAGTTCCCGGTGACCGTGATGGATGTGGTGCTCATGGGCGCCCTGCGGCGCGACCGGCTGGCCGGCGGGTTCACCGCGGCCGACCGCGCGGCGGCCGTGCGGGCGCTCGAGGAGGTGAGCATGGCCGCGTTCCAGTCCCGGCCGTTCACCGCGCTTTCGGGCGGCCAGCGCCAGCGGGTGCTCATCGCCCGGTCGATCGTCTCCGCGCCCGATCTCCTGCTGCTGGACGAGCCCACCTCCAATGTGGACATCGCCGTGGAGCGGGAGTTCTACGAACTGCTCAAGGTCCTCAACCGCCGCATGACGGTGGTGATCGTATCGCATGACCTCGGTTTCGTCTCTTCGTATGTCAAGAGCATGATCTGCGTGAACCGGCGGGTCCACATCCATCCCACAGCCGAACTGAACGACCATGACATCCGGAACATCTACGGGATGGACATGCAGCTCGTCCAGCACGACCATCGTTGAGGAAGGTTCCCCATGGGCGATTTCATCCACGCGCTGGTGCAGTATGAATTCCTCCGCAACGCCCTGCTGACGGGGCTCCTGGCGAGCGTGGTCTGCGGCATCATCGGCACCTTCGTGGTGGTGCGGCGCATCACTTTCGTGGCCGACGGCATCGCCCACTGCGTGCTGGGCGGCATGGGCGTGGCCTACTTCATCCAGAAGATGTACTGGCCCGCGTTCCACCCGTTCTACGGCGCGGTGATCGCCGCCCTCGGCGCGGCCCTGCTCATCGGTTTCGTCCGGCTTCACGCCCGGGAGCGCGAGGACACGGTCATCGGCGCGCTCTGGGCCGTGGGCATGGCCGTGGGCGTCCTCTTCATGGCCAAAACGCCCGGGTACGGCCAGGACCTTTCCGCCTACCTGTTCGGCGATATCCTGATGATCACCTCGTGCGACCTGTGGACCGTGGCCGGCCTCGACCTGGTGGTGATCACGCTTACGGCCGTGTTCTACAACCCGATGCTGGCCGTCTGCTTCGACGAGGAGTTCGCCCGCCTGCGGGGCGTGCCCGTGCAGGCGATCTACATGCTGATGCTCTGCCTCACCGCGCTCACCGTGGTGGTCCTGGCCACGGTGGTGGGCGTGGTGATGGTCGTGGCGCTCCTTACCCTGCCCACGGCCGTGGCCGGCCAGTTCACCCACACCATGCGGCGGATGATGGTCCTGGCCAGCCTGGTGTGCATGGTGACCACCGCCGGCGGGCTCTATGCCAGTTACGCCACCAACCTGCCCTCCGGCGCCACCATTGTGGTCCTGGCCGGCGCGCTCTATGCCGCCGTGCTGGCCGGCCGTAGGCTCCTGCGCCGCCGGATGCCCGACGGCCTGCCCCCCGCGGTGTGAACCGGCCATGCGCACGGCACGGGTCCTGTTCGTCGCCATCCTGACCGCGGCCGCGGCCGCGACCGCCGTTGACCTGTTCGTGGACGACATCCTGGGTGACAATGCCCGCACGGGCACCGCGGCCGCGCCGGGGACCGGGAACGCGGGCTCCCTGCGCACGATCAGGCGGGCCATCGCGCTGGCGCGGCCGGGCGACACCATCAACCTGGTGCCCGGCCGGGTCTATGCCGAAGAGGTCATCTGGGAGAGCGCCGGAGGCACACTGGGAAACCCCGTCACGCTCGCTGGCAACGGCGCGGTGATCGACGGCTCGGAACCCTGCGCGCCGGACGGTTGGGTTCCGGTGCAGGCGGGCGTGTGGCGGTACGCCGGGGCGCATGCCACGAGCATCATTCTGGTCAACGACCGGGCGGTACCCGAATACCGGGTGGCCCCGGATCTGGCGGCGGGCGAGTTCTGCTATGAGTTCGACGGGCACCAGTCCGTCCTCTTTTACCGGCCCCCGGCCGATGCCGTTCTGACGGACCAGGTGATCGAAGCCGGGCTCAACAACGGTGAGACCATCCGGCTGGCGGTGGCGCGCTGGCGGCCGGCGGGCGGGATCCTGACCTGCGGCCAGGTGCTCCGTCCGGCATGGATGACGGTCAACGGTCGCCCGGCGCTGCTGGTGACGGCCGCCGACCGCCTGCCGGCGGGCGGATGGGCCGACACCCCCGCCGGTTTTTGTTTCCGGCCCGCGCCGGGAACGACACCCGCCGACCATGCCGTCCGGCGCGCGGTACGCGCCAACGGCCTTGCCGTGCGGGGGGCGGCTTCCCATGTCACCATCCGTGACCTAAATGTGCGCGGCGTGTGGAACGACGGGTTCAATGTCCATGGCACGGTCACCGGCGTACGGTTCCTGAACTGCCGCGCCCGGGACTGCGGGGACGAGGGGTTCAGCGCCCACGACGCATCCGAGGTCGAACTGGACGGCGGCCTGTTCCTGCGCTGTTCCAGCGGCGTGTTCAATGTCAACACGGCCGGCGTCACGGTCACCCGCAACCTGATCGCCGTCGCCTGCCGCATCCGCGGTTATGGCGCGCTCCACGGCGTCCCAGGCGTGCGGCACATCCTGGAGCACGCGGTGCTGGCCGACAACCCCGTTCAGATCGAGGCCGGTTACTTGAGCGCTACGGATGTGCTGATGGTCGCCTCCGGGGATGTGCCGGCGGGCTGGGCGTTGGAGGCGGCCGGGCCGCTTATCATCGACCGTCTTACAGCGGCGGGGTACCGGGACCAGGTGAAGGTGACGACCCGCGAGGGGCCGGTGACGGTGCGGTCGAGCCTCTTTCCCGGCCCGGCCGGGGTGTGGGCCGTGGCCGGGCCCGACCCGTTCGCCGTGCTCGGCCTGATCGATGTGGGCGTGGCCGCCGGTTCGGTGCTGGTGACCATGCCGGAGCGGACGGTCCAGCCGCTCGACCCGGCCGGCGGCGTGGCCGAACTCGCGCGGGTCTTTGTCATCCGCGGCCCCGATTTTCTGCGTCAGATCGCCGCGGCCGACCGGCCCGCATCCCTGACCCGGGCCGGGTGCACGGCCGGGCTGTGGGAACGCTACTTTGCCGTGATGAGCGACCCGGACCCGGATGCGGTCCGTGGCGACCAGCCTTGAGGATGTCCCGGCCATGACTCCCAAATGCCCGCAATGTGGACCCCAACCCGACGCCGGTCCGACAGTCCCGGCCCGGGCCTGCCCCGCCTGCGGTACGCCCTATCCCCGCTGGGACAGCGGGGGGTTCGTGGCCAGGCCGCCGGCCGCGCCCGACGCTGGCCGGCCCGCGGCGCTTGCCGTTGCGCCCGGCCCGGCGATCGCCGCGGGGGCGGGGCTCCTGGATGAACCCCGCGCTTGGTGCGCCGGAAAAAACTGGCTCGGACGCGGCCTGGTGCTGGCCTGGTTCATCTATCTCGGCGTGCGGCATTTCATGGACCGTGACTTCAACAGCCTCTTTAACGGCATCAACCTCGGCATTCATGAACTGGGCCATGTGCTCCTGTCCGCGGCTGCCTTCGGCAATTTCATCCAGTTCGCAGCCGGCACCGTGTTCCAGCTCGCCGCGCCCATTGCCGGTTTCGTGATGTTTTACCGCCAGCGCGACTGGTTCGGCCTGAGCTTTGCCGGCGTGTGGCTGGCCACCAACATCTATCATATCGCCTGGTACATGTCCAGCGCGCACAATCCCAAAAGCATTCCCCTCCTTTCACCCTTCGGCAACGCCAATGTCCGGCACGACTGGAACTACCTCCTCTCCCGCTTCGATCTCGTCCAGCACGACCGGGCCCTGTCAACAATGGTGCGCTGGGGCGGCCACCTGGTCATATGGGCCTCCATCATCGCCGCGACCTGGCTGGTGTGGACCATGTTCGCGAAGCGGCGGGAGAGCGCCGGCGGCTCTAAAAAAATAGGTTGACAGTCACCCGGCGGTTGGTATAATTGAAGAGTGTTATGGTTAGTGGCCCGATCCGTTCCAGAATTGACAGGGAGGACGGCATGATACGGCGGCAGGTGTTGTGGGACATGGTCCTGTGCGTGTACGGTGCGCTTTGGGTGGCCGGGTGCGGGGCGCCGGTTCTGCCCGTAGCCGGGGGAGCGGAAGCGCTCATCGATTTCCGCACGGTAATCAGCGCGGCCAAGAACAAGGTCTTTCCCACGGTCGTGTTCATCAAGGTCATCAAGGAATCCCACGATGAGGGCAGGAAGATCACGGAAGAAGTGGCCGGCAGCGGCGTGATCATTTCCGCCGACGGCGAAGTGCTGACCAACTGGCATGTGATCGACAAGGCGGTGAGCGTACGGTGCCTTCTGTACAACGGCCAGGCGTTCGGCGCCCGGGTGCTCGGTTCGGACAAGGAGATGGACCTGGCGCTCCTCAAGCTGGCGCCGGAAGGGGCTCCGGTCGCGGCCGGCCTGCCGTGCGCCGTGCTCGGTGCGTCCGGTCTGCTGAAGGAGGGCGACTTCGTGATGGCCATGGGCGCCCCCTGGGGACTGTCACGGTCGGTCTCTTTGGGCATCATTTCCTGCACCCGCCGGTTCCTGCCGCAGGCCAGCGAATACACGATCTGGATCCAGACCGACGCGGCGATCTCCCCGGGCAACTCGGGTGGGCCCCTGGTGAACACCGCGGGCGAAGTGGTGGGCATCAACACGCGCGGGGTGATGTTCGGCGGCGACATGGGGTTCGCGATTCCCATGGCCAGCGTTCGGCTGTACCTGCCCCAGCTCCGGGAACACGGCCGGATCGAGTGGAGCTACACCGGCCTGCAGCTGCAGCCCCTCCGGGATTTCAACAAGGACAGCTATTTCGATGCGGACCGGGGCGTGATCGTGGCTGGCACCGATCCGGGCAGCCCCGCGCGCCAGGCGGGATTCCAGATCCGGGACCGGATCACCGCGGTGAACGGAACGCCGGTCAACGGTGTCACCGAAGAAGATTTGCCGGTCGTGCGGCGGATCCTGGGCGGCCTGCCCAGGGACACCGCGGTTTCGTTCACCGTGGTCCGCGACGGTACGGAACGGACCATCCCTCTCACGCCGCGCATTAAGGGCAAGGTGGAGGGCGATGAGCTGGATTGCCCCCGCTGGGACATGACGGTCAAGAGCGTCAACCAGTTCGACAACCCCGAACTGTATTTTCAGAAGAAGGAGGGTGTGTTCGTCTTCGGGGTCAAGATGCCGGGCAACGCCATGAACGCCGGCATCCGGCACCAGGATGTTCTGCTCAAGATCGACGGACAGGATGTCATCACGCTCGATGATGTGCGCCGGATCCACACCGGGGCCCTGGGGGCGATCAATGCAAAAAACAAGGTGCCGGTCACGGTCCTGCGCAACGGGCTGGTCCGGCAGATGATCCTGGATTTCGGCCGGGATTACGAAAAGGAATGATGAAAGGATTGCTATGCGCACACTGCTCATTAGCCTGATCTGTGTCCTTGCCGGCACGGCGGCCTGGCCGGCCGATCCCGCGCCTGCGGCCGCCACGGACCTGGCGGCGATCGCCGCGGCGGTGCAGCCCGGCTTGGTCCAGGTGACCTACCGGCTGCGGTACGACAAGGGCGAAGCTCCCACGGGCGGCGCCTGGTCCGCCCGCTGCCCCAACTGCGGGAGCTATCACGGCCTCGACTGGGACGATTATGTGAAGGAAGAGCGCCTGCTCCAGCAACCGGGCTACCTGGTCGCCGCCGACCGGGTGCTGACGACCGATATCGCCACTCACCCGCGGTTCATCGAGACCGTCCGGGTGCGTTTCGGCGCGGTCGAGGTGCCGGGCCGGATCGAGCGCTATGCCGTGGACCAGAATGCGGCTGTGATCGCCCTGGAACGGCCGCTCGAGGGTGCCGTGCCGCTGGCCTTCGATGCGGCGCACCCGGGCCCTTATTACGCCGTAAGTTACGCCGAGGGCGAAACGGAATGGCGTGTGACCGTCACGCCCGTGCCCGGCGAGCCCGTGATCGTCACCCCCGGCAGGGACCGGGTCCGCCCGGTGCCTGATGGCATCATCGTGGACGGAAAGGGGGCGGCCGTGGCCGCTGTGATGAACGGCAGTCTGCCGGTCGACGCGCCGTGGCAGGGGTCTCCCCTGGACTGGGCCGCCCTGACCGGCGTGGAATACGAGCAGAAGCTGGCCGCCCTGCAGGTGGCGACCCGAAACACCGTTATCCGCGTCCAACTCAATTTCCGCAGCCCGAAGAAGGCGGCCGGCGACCGCTCGCAGAGGCGCATGATCATGACCGGCGACGAGGACGGGGCCGAAGAGGCCGATGCGGCTGAACGGAATGCAACCGGGCTGGTGATCGACGCGGCCACAGTCCTGGTGCTCGCCGATCTCAAGGCGCCCGAAACTGCGCGCCTGGAACGGGTGACCCTGCACCTGCCGGACGGAAGCACGGCCGGCGCCCGGTTCGGCCACAGCCTGCGTGACTTCGGTGCGCTGACCGTGGTCCCCGAAAGGAAACTCACGGAGGTGCTCACGGCCGCGACCGGGGACATTCGCGCGCTCCGGGGCCGGCTGCTTCTGGCCGCCGAGGTGCGCATCAAGGGCGAGGAGCGGATCGAGTATTTCATGCACCGGCGCATTCCGACCTTCGCGCACGGCCGCCGCGACAGCGTCTACCCGGAGATCTCCTACGCGGCGGACTGCCTGTACCTCTTCACGCCCGCCGGGGAACTGGTCGTCCTGCCGGTCCGTAACCGGTACAAGGGCGTTTCCGAGGAGGACCGCTATTCCTACCGGGATACCAAGGCTCTGCCCACGCCGTTGGCCGTCATCATGCCGGCCCTGGCCGACCTCAAACGGTACGGCGACCCGAGCAACGCCCCGCTCGGCGAGGAACAGGAGAACCGGCTGGCCTGGATGGGTGTCGAACTGCAGGCTCTGACCCGCGACCTGGCCCGTACCAACAATGTGGCGAAGTATTCCAAGGACGGGCGGTTCGGTGCCATCGTCTCCTATGTCTACCCCGATTCCCCCGCCGCCCGGGCCGGAATCGAACCGGGGGCGATCCTCCTGCGGGTGCATGTGGCGGACGAACCCAAACCCCTTGATGTAACCCTGGGGGATCGGATGAACCAGTGGGGTGAGAAGGCGTTCCCCTGGTCGCAGCTGGACCAGTACCCCGAACAGTACTTCGACCAACTGCCTCAGCCCTGGTCCGATGTGGAGAACGGCTTTATCCGGGCCCTGACCGATTTCGGGTTCGGCCGTGCCTTCCAGGCGGAATGCTTCATCGACGGCGCGATCGTGCAAAAGGCCCTCACGATCGAGCAGAGCCCGCCATACTACGCCATGGCGCCCCGCTTTAAATCCAAGGAACTGGGTGTGACCGTCCGTGACATCACCTACGAGGTGCGGCGCTATTTCCAGATGGCAACCGATGATCCCGGCGTGATCATCTCCAAGATCGAGACGGGCAGCAAAGCGTCGGTGGCGGGGATCAAGCCGTATGAGATCATCACGCATATCAACAGCGTACCTGTAGCGGACATCAAACAGTTCGAGGCCAACTTGGTCCCCGGGACCGAGCTGCAGTTCAGTGTCAAACGCATGACCCAGAGCCGGGTAGTGAAGGTCAAGGCGGAAGCGGCCGAGGCGGCGCCGGTCCCGGTCGCGCCCCCGGCCCCCTGAACGCGCCATGAACATCGCGGCCACATTTGCCGTTTCCGGCTGACGGTGAAGTCAGGGCGGAAGCCAGTGGGCGGTCAAGAGTCACGGGCCGCTAGTCTCGGGTCAAGGCCGGGCAACGCGATCCTCGCGTTTTCCCGGCTGTTCGACCATTCCGATATGGGAGAGAGACAATGAATATGCGTGTAGGCATTCTGGCGGCGGTCGTATTGATCCTGTGTGTCGGTTTGCCCCTTGGCGGCCAGGAGGGGGGCGGGGCGGTGGATGCCGACCTCGCCATCGCCAACGGCTACGATGATGCCTGGGGGAGTGGGTGGCCCACCTGCGGGAGATCCACAAGCGGGCGAAGAACAAGACGGCCGGTTTCGTGATCCACCTCGGCGATTCGATCACCCATTACAAGGGGTATTCCCAGTTCGCGTTGAACTGCCAGGCGACGGACGAACTGGGCCAGGCGGTCAAGTGGTCCAAGGCCGGCGGGCCCGACACGGACCAGGCCGCACCCGACTGCAAGAACGGCTGGTCGCTCAGTTACACGCAGGTCAAGTCGGACAAGCCCCGCCGGCGGAGCTACACCGCGTGCAAGGGGATCACGGTCCACGAGTTCCTCTACGGTGCCACCAAAGCCTACTGCTTCGTGGCCGGACCGGAGGACCGCGCGCCTCTCGACACGCTCCTGAACAATACGAGCACCGCGCCCGTCGGCGGACCGAACGGCTACCCGGTGGCCGTGGTGGCCGACGCGCAGATCGCGGTGATCATGCTCGGCACCAATGACATCGGGGGCAGCGCGGCGATCGATAAGCGGAATAGTGACTGTCCCCAAATAAAGGGCTTCGCCGCCACCGCCGGGCTCGCGGCGAAAAGCACCGCCTGCGCCGGGGCACCCTGGACATCGATGTCTTCCCGGTCACGGCCCATGGCCACCAGGATGGCGCGGCCTACAACGGCCATTACGCCCGTACGGTCTACCAGCCCCTGGTGGCCAGTTTTGCGCCCTGGGGCGATTACGATCATACCCGCCTGGGCGACGGTTTTGTCGATGCCCGTCTGGCCGGCACCGCACCCACGGCCCTGGAAGCCCTCCATTTCATCCGCGGGGCCATACGACTGTCCAAGGGACTGGCCCGGCGCCTGGATGTCCGCTTCGATGCCGCTTTTGCCAACACCGAGGTCATGGACGGCCTGGCC
>JBDREB010000084.1:0-3051 GCA_043820325.1 Planctomycetota bacterium
GCCGGTCATCAAGCGCGCCCAGCTCATCTTCCAACATGGGAAAGAGCCAGATCTGAATCGTGGACCAGAACCCGCCCAATTCCGCCAGTCCGCTCATCGCATGTCTCCTTAATGCTTGCCGATGTTTATTGCCAGATGGCGGATTATGTTGCAACTAATGCGCCATAACAACTTGTCATTAAATGATTTACGGCAAATCACGAATGATCCCGCCCTGTTTTGAAGGGTGGGGCAAGCGGCTCGCGTGTTTTTTTGTCGGTTTTTCGTTATTTTGTTGATTTCGATCCTGCAACTCGTATCATATATCGTCGGTGCGCCAAAATACTTTTCGTAAATGCGGCTGAAAGTGTCGTTCTTGTGGAAGCGTGAAGAATCCGGGATTGCCGAGAGGTTTTGCAAGTCCCTCCGACTATTTGCTTGAAGGAATTTCCATGAAGAAACGCTATGTCCTCGCCGGCTGCGGCGGCCGCGGCCTGGGGATGTTCGGCAAGCCGCTCACCTTTGACAAAGAACTCGCCCCGCACTCTGAAGTGGTGGCGCTTTACGACGCCAGCCCGGCGCGGATGGAATTCACCCGCCGGGAACTCAACAAGGTGCCCGGCTTCCCCATGTTCACGGACTGGGACGCGCTGGCGCGGCAGGTCGATTTCGACGGCCTGGTCGTGGCCACGGTCGACCGGACCCACGCCGACCTGATCGTGAAGGGGCTC
The DNA here is from genome assembly GCA_043820325.1 of Planctomycetota bacterium. GTDB lineage: Bacteria > Planctomycetota > JBDREB01 > JBDREB01 > JBDREB01 > JBDREB01. Next base: position 711 of record JBDREB010000084.1, read on the forward strand.
AAACTCGGCAAGCGGGTCTTCTGCGAGAAACCGGTCTGCGTGACCCCGGCCCAGGTGCGTGCCATTCTCGCCGCGGAAAAGCGGTCGAAGGGCACGGTATTCGTGACCCACAACATGCGCTACAGCCCGGCCTTCATGCATATTAAAAAACTCATCGACGGCGGCCTGATCGGCCGGCTCATTTTCGCCGAGTTCAACGACTTCCTCGACCGGCACCACGGCGCCGACTATTTCCGGCGCTGGCACGGTGTAAAAAAGAACTCGGGCGGCCTGGCCATCCACAAGTCGAGCCACCACTTCGACCTCCTGCAGTTCATCGTGGGTTCCCGCGGCCGGACCTTGTCGGCGATGGGTGCCACCTCCTTCTACGGGAAGAACGGCCCCTATCGCGGCAAGCGCTGCCGCGGGTGCGCGCACGCCAGGAAGTGCGCCTTTTACGCCGATCTCTTCAACAACGACGAAATGAAGGGGATGTACCAGGCGGCCGAGGCCGACAGCGGCTATCTGCGGGATGGATGCGTCTACCGCAGGGAGATCACCACCGAGGATAATTTCCACTGCGTCTTTGAATACGAGAACGGCGTCCACGGCAGTTATGCCCTCACGGCCTTCTGCCCGTTCGAGGGCTACCGCGTGGTCTTTGAGGGCACCAAGGGCCGGCTGGAATATACGGCCATCGGTTCGGCCGACTGGGCGCCGGGCCATAACGCCACCCCCGGCCTGGCCGCGACCGCGGGCGAACACCTGCGCGCCTTCATCGTGCGGGAGGGGATCCGGGACATTCCCATCCCCAAAGTGGCCGGCGGTCACGGCGGCGCCGACCCGGCCCTGCGGCGCGATTTCTTCGTCCGTTCCTGGAAGATGAAGAAGCGCACGCCGCAGATGGCCACGCTCATGGAAGGATGCCAGGCCGTGCTCATGGGCGCGGCGACGAACATCGCCATGGCCACGGGCCGGGTGGTGGCCGTGCAGTCCCTGCTCAAAAAAGGTTAGGACACGACCATGGACCCCACCCTCAAACTGATCCTGGTCAACACCCTCTACCTGCCGGCCATGATCAATCCGGTGAGCAAGGTCGCCATCCTCACCGTCTACGCGCCGGACCTTTAGTGCCCGTAAATAAATAACCTATCCATTTCGCGTGCGGTGCAGAGTGATGGTTTGACAAACAGGTCAGGCACTGCCGCATCATTAAAGAGGTATAGTTGCCATGGTTGGCCCCCGCCACCAAACCCCGCATGCCCGGAAGGGACATGATCTTCCGTCCGCATCCGGCGTTGCTCGTCGACGCCGGATCTTTCCATTGATACGGCTCCTCCTCGCGCCTTGGCTGCGGACGGAATCTCTATGTCGAAATGGATACTTTATTCATTTACGGGCATTAAGAGCGCCGCCGCATGCCCGAGGAGATGTCCGTTCGGTCCGTTCCACCAGGGCGCTTCCGCATCCGGCTGTACGCGTGCGGTCCGGACCGGGTAGAAAAAGCGATAGGTCAGGCGCCCTTCGAGCGGGCGATAACGATCATGGGTTTCCGGCTCCAGCCAGAGGCCGTAGGGCAGGACCCGCATGGGCGTAAGCGCGGCAAGCGGCATAAGGCACGCGTCGAAATAGAGCCGCAGTGCCTCCTGGGCGCGTGCACCTTCCCCGGGCAGGTTTTCGGCCGCCGCCAGCAGGGCGAAAGCCACGGTCGCGGGATCCCAGGGCGTCGCGACGATCCCCTTGCGTTCGCCCGAACTGTAGAAAAAGCCCCGGATCTGCTTTTGCCCGGCGACCCAGCCGGTCTCCTGCCGCGCGATGAGCAGTTCAAGGCAACGCTGTGCCGACTGGCGGAAAGCGTCATCCCGCGTTTCGCGCCAGAGCTCGATCGAGGCAAGGAGCGCGTAGGCCAGGGGGACCGTGGCCTCACTTTCGACCGGGAATCGCTTACAGGCCGCCGCATGCGCTGTGCGTCCCGCGGTCAAACAACTTTCCGCGTAGGCCGGGGCGCTGTCCTTGAACGCGCGGCGGATGCGCGCCTGCATCCAGGCGAAACACCACTGGACCTGGGACCCAATATCCGTGTTCAGGTAGCGGTCGTCGGGCGTACCGGTCCGGTTGTCGGTCCAATGGTTGTCCGAATTATCGCCGTTGACGCCGCCGCCGACATCGTTCCACACCAGGCCCGTGGCGGGGTCCTGCATCTTGCGGAAATAGAGGTGCCCCACTTCAGATTTCCTGATCCCTGTGGGGTGGACTGATGGTTTTCCGGAACGGGTTTGGCGCATTTTCCGCGTGACAAATGGGCTGCGGCGGCTATCCTTTCTGGGGTCTGACTTCAGGATGATTGGTCATGCACCAGATG
>JBDREB010000085.1:0-4686 GCA_043820325.1 Planctomycetota bacterium
CTGGTTCCCCCGGTCAAGCCGTGGGATGACGGATGAAGATGGATAATTTGCATCAGGCTTATTCTTGCGCTGTCATTGCCCGACTTGATCGGGCAATCCAGATCTCCTATGATCGTTTCACTCGGGTAAAGTGTTACGAAAAAAAACATTCAAACAAAAACAATCCGGATCCGTATAGTATCTCGGTATGATGATCTGTTCGCAGAGCCATTGGACGATAAGGTAATGAGGGTTTAGTGTGCGCCAATCCCGGACCATGCAGTACGAGAGCAATAATATGTTAGCACTTCGGTCAAAACAATGGGCTCAAGCCGTCTTGGCTGTTGGATTCATGTTCTTCCTGGGGGGGGGGGGGGGCTTGAGGTATGCAACGGCGCGGAAAACAGCGATAGTGCCGGATTGTGTGAAGGTATCACATGCGAATCCGCTGTGGAATTGGATGGCGGACCTTCCAAGGGTTGTGACAATTGCGTGGATTACACGCCGGATATGCGTTCCGGGAGCAGGTCGTATCCATGCAACGGACCGGTGGCCGCCCCTCATAGCCATGCGAACCCCCGTCTTTCCTTGCCGGCGACCGTAGAGTTTGCTGGGCTTACATCGCAATTGTTACCACGCCGGGCCAAAATCCTGGCATTGCTGCGTACAGTCATCCTGATCATTTGAGTCCAACAGGCTCACCTCCCCTGCCGCAAACTCCGTCATCCACGGCGTTTCAGGCGTTCTGTGAAGTCGTTCCCGCACATGATGATCCCGGAATATTCGGAGGGCATGATTGCCATGAGATCCAATCCAGTTGTCCCCATACTGATCGTGATACTCGGAATCCTGACCGGTTGTGCCTCTACCCAGACCACCGAAAGCGTTCCTGAGCGCCTGTCCCCGGTCTTGGCCATGCACATTGAGCTGACCACCCCGCCTCCTCCGGTCGGAGACCCCGCGGCGGCGCCGCCGGTCTCACCGACCGGCACGGTCACATTGCACCAGGCTCTCGCCGCGGCGCTCATGCTCAATCCCCAGTTGGCCGCCTATGCATGGGAGACCCGGATCGCGGATGCCCGGATACTCCAGGCCGGGCTTTTGCCCAATCCGGAGCTTGAAGCCGGGATCGAGGGGGTCGGGGAAGAGGGCGGCACAATGAATTTCGATGATACGGAGACCACCATCCGCTTGAGCCAACTGCTCGAACTGGGCGGACAAAGGGGTAAGCGGGTGCGGGTGGCCGAGATCGAGCGCACCCTGGCCGACTGGGACTACACGGCCAAGCGGCTGGATGTTATCGCGGATACGGCCACGGCTTTTGTCCAGCTCCTGGCGGCCCAGGAACAGGTTGCATTGGCCGAACGCCTGCAGGTCCTATCCGATGCGGAATGGTCGATCGCATCGGAACGGGTCAAATCCGGCAAGGCGGCGCCGACGGAGGAACTCCAATCCCGGGCGGTTGCGAGTGCCGCACGGCTTGGTGTGGGGCGGGCCCGGCGTGAATTGGAGGCTGCGCGGGTGCGGCTCGCCGCCACCTGGGGCGGCAGGTCGGCCGCATTTGAGCGCGGCGCGGGCCAGTTGCGGCTGGTCGAGGAGGTGCCTCCATTCGAAGACCTCATCCGTTTGCTGACGCAGACCCCTGAAGTGGCGCGTTGGGCGACGGAGATGGAGCACAGGCGTGCGGTCCTTGCCCAGGCGAACGCCCTGGGCCTCCCGTCACTGTCATTGTCGGTGGGAGCAACCGAATACCGCGCCACGGGTGACCGTGTGTACGGCCTCGGGCTGGCGGTGCCGCTGCCCGTGTTTGACCGCAATCAGGGCGCCCGGCGTGAGGCCCTGCTTGGGGAGGCCCAGGGGGCGCAAGCGCGCGAGGCGGAGGAGATCAGGATCAGGACGGCTTTTTCCGATGCGTACCAGACGCTGGCTTCAGCCTTTGAACAGGCCCGGGGATTGGATAATGAAGTCCTGCCTGCCGCCCAGGCCGCCTTTGATGCAGTCAATGAAAGTTACCGCGTGGGAAAATCCGGGTATTTCGAAGTGTTGAGCGCGCAGCGCACCCTCTTTGAAGCCGAGGAACAATTGCTGGATGCCCTTACCTCTTACCATACCACGAAGTTCGCGCTTGAACGGCTACTGGGACAGGGGCTCAGCCCCGTTCAGGCAGGGGAATGAAAGGAGAATGTCATGACAAAGGAAACCGACATGGGTCAATCCAAGATCATCCCGTGGGCCCAAGCCAGTCGCGCCGGAACGATGCTGTTCTGTCTGGCTGCTATGGGCGGCCTGGCCTTTTGGCTCATTGGCAGCTTGCGTTCAGGCGGCATGGCCGAGGCCGAGGCACAGTGTGATGCCGGACCCTGTGAGGGCGGTGGTCATGCCGAAAAACAGGAAACAGGGCTCGATGGGCTGGGGAATCTGGACCCGGTGGAGATCGAAAAGCGGGAATGCGAGCATAACATTCGCCAGATCGAATGCCAGCCGTGCCGTTTCGAGCTGGGTGTGGTCAAGGTCGATCCGTCTGTCACCGATGCCCTCGCCAGGACCGTGGTGGTTCAGGAAGGCGTACTGGCGCAGATCCTGCGCCTGACCGGTGAGGTGCAGTTTGACCAGACGGGTGTGGTCGATGTGGTCCCCATCTGTCCCGGGCGGGTCATCAGTGTCAACGCCCGACTGGGAGAGCGGGTCCAACAAGGCGAGATTCTGGCTGTCATCCATTCCGGGGAATTCGGCGAGGCCAAGGCGGTGTTCCTGGAGGCCCAAACGGCCGCGGACATCGCCGCCAGGGAGAAGGAACGGCAGTCGGCCGTCGGCGCCGCCCTGGAGAAACTGCTCGAAGGTTTGTCCAAGGGGGACCCGAATATCCACATCAGCGGCGCACCCCTGGGTGAGTGGAAGTCAAAGGTCGTGGGAGCTTTCACGCGCCTTGAACAGGCCAGGGCCGTACACGCGCGCGAGATTGAGCTGGTTGCCAGACAGGCGTCGAGCCGGGCCGAACTGGAGGCGGCCGAGCGCGAACTGGATTCCGCCCAGGCCGACTACGCGGCACTGACGGAGGAAGTGCAGCTCAACCGGTACCTCGACCGGCTCAAGGCCGAGAATGCCTCCCGCTCGGCCGATGCCCGGCTGGCGGCCGCCGAACAAAGGTTGCATCTGTTCGGACTCGATCATGCGGCCATCCGGTCGCTCGGGCATGCGCAGGAGAACGGCCGGTTCACCCAGCTGGAGATCAGGGCTCCGCGCAATGGTGTGATCATCGCGCAGAACATTACCGAGGGTCAATATGTCGAGGCGGCGCAGAACCTCTACATGATCGCGGATACTTCCAGTCTCTGGGTCTGGTGCGATCTTTATGAGCGCGACCTGGCGGCGCTACACGGCATCATGGCGCAGGGAGGCAAACCCCGGGCGCGCGTCAAGGTCGCGGCTTATGGGGAACCCCTCATCGGCACGCTCGATCTGCTGGGCAGTGTGGTCGATGAGAACAGCCGTACCATCAAGGTGCGCATCTCCCTCAAGGACGAACAGGGCCGGTTCAAGCCCGGTATGTTCGCAACCGTGGCCGTGGAGTTGCCGGGGGGAGGCAAGGCGACGCTGGTCCCGCAGGGGGCCCTGCTCAACGATGCGGATCTGAAATTTGTCTTTATTCACTGGAAGGACGACCTTTGGCTGCGCCGCAATGTGGCGACGGGCCGGATGCAGGACGACATGGTGGAAATCCTTGCCGGGCTGGAACCGGGCGCCCGCGTGGTGACCGGCGGTGGTTTCCTTTTCAAGAGCGATGTGCTCCGTGCCAAGATGGGCGCGGGCTGCGCCGACTGATCCGCCCAACGGATGATGGTATACCTCTCATCGGAACTCTAACCGGAGGCAAGCGATGTTCGATCACCTGATCAGGTTCGTGCTCAAGCAGAAGCTGTTGATGTTTTTGGGGGCCGGCATCCTCCTGGTCGGGGGTGTTCTGGCCTGGCGGAAACTTCCGATAGATGCCTTCCCCGATGTCACCAATGTGCAGGTGATGATCCTGGCTGAGGCCCCCGGGCTGGCCCCCGGTGAAGTTGAACGCCTTATCACCGTCCCCATCGAAACAGAGATGGGGGGCCTGCCCAAAGTCAAACAGGTCCGTAGCAGTTCCAAGGCGGGCCTGTCCCAGGTGATCGTGATCTTCGATGACGATGTGGATACCTACTTCTCGCGCCAGGTGGTTTTCGAACGCCTAAGCCAGGCAAAAGAGAAACTGCCGGAGGGCGTTGAGCCCGAAATGGGCCCCATCTCCACCGGCTTGGGTGAGATCTATCAGTACGCGCTGGAGTCGGGCTACTACTGCCCACAACATGCCACGACCTGGTCACGAACGGCCGGCACCTGTGGTGAGTGCGGCGTGATACTGACAAAAGGCGAGCACGATCTCGCCGACCTGCGCACACTGCAGAACTGGCTGATCACCCCGCAGTTGCGGCGGCTGGAGGGCGTCAACGAGGTCAACAGCTTCGGCGGGTTCGTAAAGCAGTTCCATGTGATACCCAACCCCGACCTTCTGGTCAAGTACCGGCTCACGGTTCATGACATAATTGCAGATTTCCTGATCCGGGCGGAAAATGGGTTGGCGCATTTTCATGTCAGGCAAGAGTGTAAATCATCCGCATTCCGGTCTCGGGATGGTGGAAAGATAATTCGTTCAGTTCGAGTAGCAAGGCGCCAATTGCC
>JBDREB010000086.1:0-9026 GCA_043820325.1 Planctomycetota bacterium
GAGGGCGGGTTTCAAACCCGCCCCTACACGGTTGACATCCGGATGTTCCCCGCACAATCACCTGTGGGTCGGAAAAAGCGCCAAACCTTTTTCCGAAAAACATGCCCGGTTACGGATAGGGATCAGGAAATCTGAAATGCCGGTATACGGTTGCGAAAGGCGAAACGGTCTACGGCATACGGTTTTGATCCGGACCGCAAGCCGTGAACCGTATGCCGTTACGCCTATCGTTTCCGTAAGCCGATAGCCGGTTTTACATCCGATGTTTCGAGCGGAGCCTTGCCTCGGGGCAACCGCAACCGTTCTTGTGTTGCGTTGGGGGTTGCGTGAGGCGAATCGGGGTGCGGCCGGGGTTGGATGGGGGAACCGAAGCGGTTTTAGAGCAGCCGGCCTTCCTGGATGGATATCCCGCCTTCAAGGTTGAGCTGTTGCGAGACCTTGTTGAGGACCTGTTTGGCCAGGGGGACGTCATCGGCCAGGGTGGTGTGGTAGAAGACCGTGGGTATCTTGCGTTTGGTCTCGATGATGCACATGAAGGCCACGAATCGTCCGCCCGCCCGCCGCGTGATCTGCAGGGGGGTGAGGGCCGGTTTGCCTGAATTGGCGCGGGCGGCGGATGATCTGTCCGCGGCTGATACCCGCTTGCCGGAGGCCGGCGGGACCTCTCCGGCCAGCCGGAGCTTGACGATCCCGTGGTATTTGCGCAGGGGGTTGTTGGGGTCGAAGGCCGACCCGCTTTTCTGCAACACCCGCCCGCCGCCGAATTCCTTGAGGAGGAGCGGCAGGAACGGGTCGAACCAATGGGAAAGTTCGTTGAGCCCGAAATGCCGGTACATGAGCGTTATGTCGAAGCCCGGGCACTTGAACATGGTCAACAGGTGCTTGGGCCGCAGTTCCTCGCGCAGCCCCGTGATCTTGACGATGGGCAGGGGGGCGGGGCGTCCCTCCAGAAGGCCGAGGATGGACGGCTGGGTCGCGTGCAGGGAGCGTTCCTTGATCCGGGAGATCAGCGCCGGCGCGCCCCGTTCACCGCGGAACGCGATCACGGTGTTATCGGGCGCGACCACGGTCGCCGGACAGGTCTGGTTGCGTTTGGGCATCATCCCGCCGCCCAGGGCGGCGGCGGCGAGGCGGTTCACCAGGCTTTCGGTGAGGACCGTGCGGCGCGGGACCAGCTGGGTCCGGCCCGCATTGATGGCGGTCTGCGTGCGCAGCCCCTTGAGCATGGGGTAGGGATGGAATCCCGACCGGAGCAGGGACTCAAGTATCCCGAGGGTGAATTTTTCCCGGGCGGGGAGAACGACTTCATAACCCGTCGGGTCGGCCATGGGGGCCAGGATGTCGAAGGGCGCGCCCCGGAAGGTCCTTTTAATGTAGAAACTGGGGCACATGTTCCCCTTGCGGAATTCATTGAGGGTTTCACCGGAGATCGTTTCACCGATGGCCGTGTTCAGGGTGAGTTTGCCCGGATAATCGAGCTCCAGGAGCAATTCGCCGGCCAGGCACTCAAACAGGTCGTTGCGGAGTTTGGCCGGCAGGGGCGGCGCCACTTCGACCGCATCCGCCTTGATGTCCCTGTTTTTGAGGGCCATTATCTCGGCGGGACCGATGATGACACCTTCTTCAAGAACGAGCTGGTCATTCTTGTCGAAAACATTCTTGCTGACCTGCATTTTCTGCAGGCGCGCTAAAAGGGGGTCTTTATTTGCCAAACGACTGATGGTCCCAAAAAACAGTATAAATGGTTATTTCAACATAAATTATATTCAAATCATGAGATATGTCAAGTTTAAAACGGTAAATATTATCGGCCCGCATGGCTGCAAATCATATAAATCTAATTCGGCCAATGCTTTGCGTCTAAAACGCGGGGTTTTGTTGTGTGTCACCGCGATTGCAGGCGGAACCGGGGGGATGGCCAAGACCCGCTCCTTCCTGATGGTTCCGAGCGGGGTTGAATGCGTCGTGGGTCCGGGCTGCAGGAAACCGCTACCTTCCCGGTTCCGGGTGGCCACTCGCTTAATTGCCTTGACAAAACCGCCGGTGCCAATACAATTCAACATGCAGTCCGGCCATAACCTATTCGTAAAGATGCCGCCATGCAATACGATGATGCCTTTTTTAAGCAATTCGATGAATTCCTGGCTTTTTTCAGTGAAGGCCGCAAACATGAGGGGCAGGTGCGCGAGTTCCACCAGGAATTCGTTACCCGTAAGAACGATCGTAATGTGGCGGCATTTCAGCGGATCCCGTTCGAGCGTCGTATCATATTGATGCCGCAATGTTTGCGTCGGCTGGGCGAATGCCGGGCCGTTGAAGAGGGGTATTTCTTCGCGTGCAAACGGTGCGGGCACTGTGCCGTGGACGCGATCATCAAACGGGCGGACGAATTGGGCTACATGGGAGCCTTTGTGCTGAAGGGCGGCCGGGCGGTCAAGGAGATTATCCGCAACAGACAGCCGGAGGGGATCCTGGGGGTCGCCTGCTGGTACGAAGGGTTCCTGGGGATCGTGGAATGCGAAAACCGGGGGGTGGCCGTCACCTTTTATCCGCTCTCAAAAGATGGATGCGCCGGGACCGAGGTCAACATCCAGGGCTTGCTCGCCTTTATGGGCCGGCTGGAACTGCCGGGCACAACCGTTCGATGACCGGCGGGAGCGGGGCATGAAAATGGCTTGCATCCACCCGGATAACCGTATAATGCACACCCTTTCGGACGGTGCGGTCAACCCATGCGTATAACAACGATCGATGCACGCACGCTGCCGGGCCTTCCCTGCCGTCGACGCGACTCCCACAAAGGCTCCTTTGGCCGGGTGGCGGTGGTCGGCGGCACGCGCGGCATGGCGGGTGCCGTATATCTGGCTGGCCAGGGCGCGGCGCGCGCAGGGGCCGGGCTGGTCGAGTTGGTGGTTCCCGACCGGATCGCCGATACCGCGGCCTGCCTGGCGCCATGCGCAATCATCCGGGCCCTGCCCGCCGACCGTGGCGGGTCGTTCGCGCCCGCGGCCGCGCGTGATCTTGATGCGACCCTGGCCGCCGCCGATATCGTGGCCGCGGGACCCGGCCTGGGCACCGGCCCCGGCGCCCAGGCCGTGGTGCGCCGCCTGGTGACGGCGGTCGACCGGCCCCTGGTCCTGGACGCGGATGGACTGAATTGCCTGGCCCTGATGGGGGTCGGCCTGCTTGCCCGCCGTTTACAACCCACGGTGATCACGCCGCATCCGGGTGAAATGGCCCGGCTGACCGGGAAGGACATCCGTGCGGTGCAGGCGGATCGCGCGGCCATGGCGGCCGCGCTGGCCCGCGCCACCGGCGCCGTGGTCGTGCTCAAAGGCCGGCATACCGTGGTGACGGACGGCACCACGGTCCGCGTGAACACCACGGGCAACCCGGGCATGGCCACGGGCGGTTCGGGCGATGTGCTCACGGGCATCATCGCCGGGCTTTGGGCATCGGCGGGATTGTCCGCGTTCGAGGCCGCCTGCGCCGGCTGCTGGGTCCACGGCCGGGCCGGCGACCGGGCGGTCGTCCGCGTGGGTGAGATCGCCCTCACCGCCCTCGACATTGTCGATCAACTTGGACCGGTCTTCAAACGCTACCCGAAACAGTGACGGAGGATACGACACCATGCGGAAGTACCATGCGCAGCCGGGGCGGATCACCTTCGACCCCATCGATGTGTTCCGGGTCGAGCCTGACCTCAGGGACCTGATCAAGACGGGTGACCTCACCCCCGCGCGCGCGTGCGACATGCTGCGCGAGATGATGAAAATCCGGCAGTTCGAGGAGAAGATCGTCCAGCTCAAGATGGGGCTTGATCCCAAACGGCCCGGCTATAATTTCGTGGGCGCCTCCCACCTCTACGCGGGCGAGGAGGCGGTGGCCGTCGGTGCCGTCAGCGCCCTGGCCCCTGACGACTACATCACCAGCACCCACCGCGGGCACGGCCACTGCATCGCCAAGGGCGGCGACCTCAAACGCATGATGGCCGAGCTCATCGGCAAGCGCACGGGTTACTGCAAGGGCAAGGGCGGCTCGATGCACATCGCCGACATGAGCGCCAACAACCTCGGCGCCAACGGCGTGGTGGCCGGCTCCTACGGCATCGCCACGGGCGCGGGCATCGTCTGCCGCAGGCTCCATCCGGGCCGGATCGTGGTGAGCTTCGCCGGCGACGGCGCCACCAACAACGGCATCGCCCACGAGGCGGTGAACATGGCCTCGGCCCTGAAGGTGCCGGTGATCTTCCTGATCGAGAACAACGGCGTGGGCATGACCGGCCCGGTCCACGAGGTCACCAACATCCGCGATTACCTGGTCCGCCGCGCCGCGGCCTACAACATGAAGGGCGAGGTGGTCGACGGCATGAATGTGCTGGCCGTCCACGAGGCGGTCAAGCGGTACGCCGCGCTCATCCGCAAGGACCCCCAGCCCGTGATGATCGAAGCCGTGACCTTCCGCATCTACGGCCACTCGCTGAGCGATAACCGGCGTTCCTACCGCACCCGTGAGGAGGAGGACCACTGGCACGCGAACGACGCCATCCTGCAGTACGCCGACCGGCTGGTCGCGGCCGGCCTGATGACCGCGGTCGAAGTGACGGCCATGGAGGCCGGGGTGAAGCAGTTGGTCGAGGAGGCCATGGATTTCGCCGACGCCTCGCCCTATCCCGATCCGGCCGAGGTCACGGACGATGTCTACGCCCTTTCCACCTCGGAGGGGATCGGGGAGACATGGAAGTCGGATGTGAAGTTCGTTCCCTGCGAGCGCGACAAGGAGAACAAGCTCTTCTTCTGGCAGGCCGTGAACGAGGGGATCCGCGAGGAGATGGTCCGGGACCGGCGCGTGGTGATGTTCGGCGAGGATATCGCGGCCTACGGCGGCGCCTTCGGCGTTTCGCGGGGGCTGGTGGAACTCTTCGGGCGCGAACGGATCTGGAACACGCCCATTTCCGAGGCGGCCATCGCCGGCAGCGGCGCCGGGGCCGCGCTCACGGGGTTGCGGCCCATCGTCGAGCTGATGTACATCGACTTCACCACCATCGCCATGGACCAGATCGTCAACCAGGCGGCCAAGATCCGCTATATGTTCGGCGGTATGGCCACGGTGCCGATGGTGATCCGCGTGCCCATCGGTGGCGGCAAGGGGTACGCCGGCCAGCATTCCCAGTCGCTCGAATCGTGGTTCACCCATGTACCCGGCCTCAAGGTGGTGGCGCCCGCCTCCCCTCGCGACGCCAAGGGGCTCCTTAAGACGGCCATCCGCGACGACAACCCGGTGATGTTCATCGAGCACCAGCTCCTCTACGGCGAGAAGAGCATCAAGGAGACCGTGCCGCTGGAGGAATACACCATCCCGTTCGGCGTGGCCGACATCAAGCGGCCCGGCAAGGATGTCACGATCGTCACCTATTCCTACATGGTCGTCATCGCCCTTCAGGCCGCGGCGAAGCTCGCGGCCGAGCACGGCGTGGAAGCCGAGGTGGTCGATCTGCGTACCCTCAACCCGCTCGACATAAACACCGTGGTCGCATCGGTCCGCAAGACGGGTAAAGCGATCGTGCTGGCGCAGTCGTGCCGCACGGGCAGTTTCGCGGCCGAGATCGCCAGCCAGATCCAGGAGCTGGCCTTCGACCACCTGGACGCGCCGGTCCGGCGCATCGGCGCCAAGGATTCACCCCCGCCCATGTCGCCCACGCTGGAGGAGGCCTTCCTGCCCCAAGCGGCCGATGTGGTGCGGGTGGCCCTCGACCTGGTCAAGCACAAGGGCTCGTCAGGGAATTAGCTGTACATTGCGACATAGGGATCCCGTCCGCAGCCAAGGCGCGGGGAGGAGGCATATCAATGGAACGATATGGCGACGACGAGCGGCGCCGGGGGGATGCGAATGTACCCTGGGCATTCGCGTAGCTCATGCCCGCTCCAACGGCCGGAAGCCAAGCAGTTGGCTTCCTTTCGCTCCGCGAAGCCGTTTCCGCCCCATCCGGGCGGGCGGTGCCTGGCGGTGGAAGCCGGGTATGGCTGATACAGCTTCCGGGCGGGGGATGTACCTGATGTTCATATCGCAACATCGCGTTCCGGCGCCCGCGCAATGGACCGATCATTCCTTGACGGGCCCGCCATGCTGATCGCCAACCCCCGTGCGCTTGAGATCGTCCGGCGTCTACAGGCGCGGGGGTTTGGGGCTTGTTACGCGGGCGGCTGTGTCCGCGACGCCCTCCTGGGCCGGCCGGCCGACGACATCGACATCGCCACCAGCGCCACGCCCGCGGAGGTGACGGCGCTCTTCCCGCGCACGGTGCAGGTGGGCGCCCATTTCGGCGTGGTCAAGGTGCTGTGGGAGGGGGACGAGTTCGATGTGGCCGCTTTCCGCGTGGACGGGGCTTACCTGGACGGCCGTCACCCGTCGTCGGTGTCGTTCGCCTCGCCCGAGGAGGACGCCCGCCGCCGCGATATAACCATCAACGGCATGTTCTACGACCCGGTCGCCGACCGCGTCATCGATTTCGTTGGCGGGCAGGCCGACCTGGCCGCCCGGATCGTGCGGGCGATCGGGGATCCGGCCGCGCGTATCGAGGAGGACAAGCTGCGCCTGATGCGCGTCGTCCGTTTTGCCGCGGTGCTCAATTTCGCGATCGACCCGGCGACCCTGGCCGCGGTACGGGAACACCATGCCGGCATCCGGCAGGTGGCCATGGAACGGGTCAACGAGGAGTTCTCCAAGATGCTCGCCGGGCCGCGGCCGGCCGCGGCCATGCGCCTGCTGCTTGAAACCGGCCTCATGGGCGTCATCCTGCCCGAGGTCACCACCATGGCGGGCGTCGAGCAGCCGCCCGAGTTCCACCCGGAAGGAGATGTGCTTCAGCATACCCTGCTGATGTTCGACCTCCTGGAGCAGGGGCTTGCCGCAGGCCGGTTCCGGCCGTCACTCCGGGTGGCGCTGGGGGTCCTCTTCCACGACATCGCCAAGCCGCTGACCTTTTTTCGTGCCGACCGCATCCGGTTCCACGGCCACTGCGAGCGGGGGGCGACGCTCACCGAGAAAGTGCTGACGCGCCTCAAGTTCCCCAACCGGACCGTGACCGAGGTGGCGGCGCTCGTGGCCCAGCACATGCGGTTCGTGGAGGCCCCGCATATGCGCGAGGCCAAGCTCAAGCGGTTCCTGCGCCAGGATTTTTTCGACGACCACCTCATCCTCCATTATCTGGACTGCATGGCCAGCCATCGCGATCTCTCAAGTTTCAATCTTTGCACCGTCAAGCTGGCCGAGTTCGGCCGGGTGGCGGTCCTGAAGCCGCCGCTTCTGGTGAACGGCCGCGATCTGATCGCCCTGGGGTACACCCCGGGGCCGCTCTTCAGGGAGGTGCTTGAATACATCGAGGACATGCAGCTCGAGGGCGCCTTTGGTTCGAAGGAGGAGGCCCTGGCCGCGGTCCGGGCCGCCTTCCCGGCCGGGCGGGGCGCCGGGACCGGCGGGAGCGGGCAAGATACCGCTTGACAAGGGAGCCACTTGCAAAACCCCCTGACCGCTTCTATATGTAGTGGTTATTCTTGTTGCCGCCACCACAGACCGTGGCTTGCTCGCTGACTCTTGGGGGTTTTGCAAGTGGCTCAAGGAATGGGCGGCCGGTATGATGTTGGGGCGCACATGCGTTCATTGAGGGAAGAGGATTTAAGGAGCAAGGTATGCGTATCCTGACGGGATTGGGGCTGGTGGCGACCATCGTTGTGAGCGCGGCGGCCCAAGACGGGGTGGAAGGGGAATATTCGACCGACCTGATGCGCGAAGTCCGTCTGGAACAGAGTTTCCGGACCGGGCTGAATATGCGGGGGATTTCAGGGTGCCTGCTCACCTCGCGTACGGAATCCGTGTACGAAGGGGGGCTCATTGCCGGTGTGGGCGGCATGATGGGGTCGACCGCCATGCACCGGATGGACGATATGCATGTCTTCGGGCTCACCGCCGGGGTGGCCTACGGCCTCGCCCATGACCTGTTCGGTTCCCTCGCGAACCTCGAGGTCTCCGCCAGTCTGCCCCTCCTGGTCCGCAATGACGGGAACGAGGTCACCACGGGGGTGGGTGATGCCATCGTGTCCGTCAAGGTCCAGATCCTGGAGGAACAGCCCCTGCGGGAGAGCGTCCCGTCCATTTCATTGGTCCTTTCCGGAATCCTGCCCACGGGCGCCGACGAATTCACGACCGTGGATGCGTTCGGCGGCGAGATCGGCCTCATTCTCGGCAAGGACATGCCCGCCTACGAAACCTTCGGTTTCCGCGTCTACCTGGAATTCATCGCCGCGGCGATCAACACGACTGACGGGCAGGACCTTCAGCTCAAAGGGAATGCCGCACTTGTCATGACCTTGGTGAATCATCCCGGATACAATATCCTGCTGGAATACGGGCTGGTCGAGAAAACGGCCGGCGGTGTTGGTGATAGTTCATCCCTGGCTTGCAGTGGAAGATACCTTGCCGACGACATGAATGTCACCGCGGGGTTCATCGTCACCACCTATGATGTGCTCGAAACCCGGATCGACCGGCAGTTCCGGATCGCGTATGAGCGGAAGTTCAAATAATATCCGATCCGTTCCGCGCACGGTGAAGATCCCCGGGGCAGCCAAATATTATCAGATCTTAATTGATCCATAACAAATTGAAATTATTGGTGTTAAACAATGTGACCGTCAATAAATCACAATGTTGAGCCTGTTGCGCAATCATTTTCATCAGACCTCCAGTACACTGCCGCCCATAAAAGCCGGATAAAAAGTGCGCGTTGGTACAAAATGGCGCCATTTTTGTAGTGACAAGCTCACTTTTCCAACGAGATCGGTGACACCGGGCGACCGCGGCAATGCGCCAGCCCGCCTCATTGCCTCAATTCCGCATCTCCCGCGTCCTCGCAAACAGCTTCAGCAGGTTGTGCGTCCCGCAGATCAGATCCCACTCGCCCTGGGCGGAGGCCAGTTCCCGCCCGTAAAACGAGTCGAATCCCCGTCCGCTCTTGATCTGTCCAAAAA
>JBDREB010000087.1:0-2973 GCA_043820325.1 Planctomycetota bacterium
CAGTGCCCTTGGGGGCCATCGTTGCCAGTTGTTGCCCGTCCCTTATGAACTGCATTTAACGGTCCACCGATTTGTCTTGCATCGTACCGCCCCCGCATATAATACAGCGCTTTTACAGCCGTCAAGTGACAAGGAACACAAACATGGATTCCCGCGCGCGCATGATCGCCACCCTCGAGCACAAGTCTGTCGACCGGGTCCCTCGGGAGCTCTGGGCCCTGCCCGGGGTGGGGATGTTCCGCAAGGCCGAACTCGACGCGGTTTCGGCCCGGTTCCCGGCCGACACGGCCGGACCTGATTTTGCCTACGGCGTCTCCACGCGTCGGCGGGGCGTGCCCAACACGGTCGGCGTCTCCACGGACGAATGGGGCTGTACTTTCCATGTGGCCGAGCCGGGCGTGGTGAGGTCAAAACGGTACACGGCACTAAATGTCTTGTTCAGGCACCTTTGTGACAGCCGATGTCAACAAGTCCATCGAATACAAGGCTGATGTGCCCGCAGGCGAATACAAGTACTGGCTCCTGGCCGGGCCGGTGATCATCGCCGAGTACCAGAAGCAGGTCTTTCACCTGTCGCTCAACGGCACGGCGCTGGCCGATGACCAGCCTTCGTTCGACCAGTTCGACAGCGTGAAGTATGTCTACCGCTTCATGTGGACCCAGTATTCCGAACGGCCGCACGCGGCGTGGCTCGACTATATCGACCGCATGTACCCCGTGCAGACGGGCACGGTCTCGGCCGCGGGCGGCTCGGTAACGCTCAAGGCGACCAATTACTTTCTATCGGCCCTGGTCCTGGTCCCTGCCGCAAACACGGACGACTGCGACCGCATGGCCGCCAAACTGCGCCAGGCGCGGCTGGATGCGTTCGAAGCCATGACGCCGCTCCCTCTGCCGGCCAAACCGGCGGCAGGGGCGGGCGAATACTGCCTGTATGTTCCCGAGACCGACGCCCCGGCTGAGCCCGTGGCCGCCCCGCGGTCGGATGCCGAACGCGGCCGCATGGCCATTACGCAGACGGCCGCGGCCGGGCAGAATGTGATCATGCGCGTGAGCGTGGTGCCAGGCAGGGAACTGGGCGCGTGCGAACTCCAGCTCTCCGATCTCGCCGGGACCGCGGGCGTCATTCCCGCATCGGCGATCAAGGGGCATTTCCAGAACTACCGCTTCGGCGCGCGCGGCGCGGGGCAGATGATCCTCCTGCCGTCGCTGGCATTGAATTGCGAAGCGGGCATCACCCAGCATTTCTGGCTCTGGCTCATCCTGCCCGGTGATACCAAGGCGGGCGTCTACAAGGGCCAGTTCCAATTCGTGGCCGCCAAGGCCGCGGCAAAGACCATTCCCGTGGAGCTCACCGTCCTGCCCTTCAAGCTCGACCTGGACCATCCGGCGAGCTTCGGCATGTACGGCGGCGCGGGCGGCCGGCCCCAGCCCGAGGGCGAGGCCTACCTGGCCGGCATGCGTCAGCGGTACGAATGGATGCGCATGGCCGGTTTCACCGGCACCGGGTGCGGGTCCAATGCCGGGGTCACGGGCGTGAACGGGGCCACGGGCGAAGTGACCCTGCGCTACGACGATTCGCTCGTTGCCATTGCCATGTCGGCCGGCCTCGGCGCACGGCCGGCGCGCATGAACATGGTCGGCCAGCTCGGCATCGCCCGCGCCATCAGCCGCAGGCTCCAGCCCTCCGACGGCAATCCGGGCGTGGAGTTCGACCATCCCCAGTTCAAGGCCTGCTGGTCGAACGCCATGAAGCAGTACAAACAGCACCTCGAAAGCCTCGGCATGGCTTATGCGATCGAGATCGTCGACGAACCGCGCGAGGTCCCCAATCCCTGGAACCGCAACCTCAAGTTCACCTGCCTCTACGGTGACTGGATGGCCGAGGCCGGTTTCACGACCCGCTTTGTCACGCCCATGGGCGACGGCGGCAGCGGCGGGCTCGACTACACCGAGCTCGTCAAACACACGGACATCACATCGATCCACGCCGGGCAGGGAAGCGCCGGCCTGATGCGCAAGACCATCGCCGCGGGCAAGGCCCTGTGGTTCTACAATACGGGCATGAGCCGGTACCTCTGGGGCGCCTATCCCTGGCGTTCGGGCGCCACGGGCCGGTGGGAATGGCACTGGTGCTTCCCGGACGGTTCCTCGACCGGCGGTTACCCGGGGTCGGAATGGTACAACCCGTTCACGGCCATGGACGGTGACACCTGCTGTGCGCCCTGGGCGACATTCCCGGGCGGATTCCTCTACAAGACCGGCATGGTCACGGCCGCTGACGGCATGACCGACTACGCCTACATGTGCATGCTCGCCAAGGTGACCAAGGCCGCCAAGGCGTCCGGCGCAAAGGCCGAAACAATGGCCAAAGCCGAGGCCCTCATGGCCGAGATCAAGGCCGCGGTGCCCGAGTTCCCGCATGACGCGGGCGCGGAAAAGGCCGAGGCCAAGATCGAGGAATGGCGGACGCGGATGGGGGCGCTGATCGCGGAGTTGGTGAAATAAAGATAGGGTCGCACAGTGTGAAGTCGCAAAGTCGAGGTGGCCGGCAGGGCCGGCGTTCCTGACCTTTCGGGCTCCAGGGTAGGCGCAAGCTTCAGCTTGCGTCCCGGCTTATGTATCCCTGACGGCTTTGATCCGGACCGAAGGCCGTGAGCCGTTACGCCTATCGTTCCCGTATGCCGCAAACCGCGCTTTACGGCGGGAGGCCCGGAGAAATGTATTGATTTGTGGCGTTGGATGCGTATCCTATGCGGCGTTGCAGTCATTCAAGGATAGGACGAACCCGATATGCCGCCCAAGGACCGGAACCGGCTTAAACTGCTGACCAGTTACTATTCAGGTACTCGAATGGAAAAATGTGGTTGGTTGGGGTGGGGGCCACGGATAATGGCGGTTGCCCATTTTTATATTTTCATGCCGTTTTTTTGTTGACAATATCCGATAGCCGGATATAATAATCGTATTGTC
>JBDREB010000088.1:0-9937 GCA_043820325.1 Planctomycetota bacterium
GTAATCTCCTCTTGTAAAAAGTGACAATACGATAATTATATCCGGCTATCGGATATTGTCAACAAAAAAACGGCATGAAAATATAAAAATGGGCAACCGCCATTATCCGTGGCCCCCACCCCAACCAACCACATTTTTCCATTCAGGCACCTGAATAGTAACAATATTTAGAGCCATCCGTATTGTCGCCGTCCCGCCGCCCCGGTCAATAAAAAACACCCGGTTTCCGGGGCGGGTGCTATATAGTTGGTCGGATAACTGGGGGCCGGAGAGTCACATGTCGCAGGTCGCCCCGAGACGCCGATGGCGCCCGGGGTTCAAAGCAACAAGCCGCGGGTGAACACAAAAGACCGGGTGCAAAGCGGGTTTTCCCTTGCGGAATGTACTGACTGGCCGTACAATGGGGCGCTTTCCACCTTGATGGGGCATCTGATGGATCGTCGTCCCTGGTTTCTGCTTGCAGGGCTTGCCGTGTTGCACGGCCTTATCGACCTCTACGGCGGGTTCATGCCCGCGATCCTGCCCGCCATGCGCCGGCATTTCGGGCTGAGCCTCACCATGGGTGTGGTGCTCCTCTCCGTTCTGAACATCGCCACCAATGTGATGCAGATGACCACCGGCCACCTGCGCGCAGACCGGCACGCGCCGCTCTTCCTGTGGCTGGCTTTCATCCTGGCGGCATGCATGGCCCTGATCCCCGCGGTGCCGCAGGGCGGCGCGGCGGTCGGCCTGCTATTGGCCATTGCAGTTGTCGGCGGTACGGGCGTGGCCGTGTTCCATCCCGAATCCATGCGCGCCATGCATGCCCTGGAAACGATCCCTTCATCGGTGGGCACGCCGTTCTTCATGATGGGCGGGTATTTCGGTTTCTGCGGTGCCGCGCTGACCGCGGCGGCCGTGGAACGGTGGGGGCTGGGCGTCCTCGGCTGGCTGGCGGTGCCGGCCGCGGCCGGGCTGGCGGGGACCCTGGCCATGCGGTTCAAACTGGCCGTGGAGGTCCCGGGCGCCGGTGCGGAACAGAAGCCGGACGCCGTGTCGTTCCGTGTCCTCTTCTGGATGGCCGTCCCCATCTGCACGGCACACACCTTTATCGTGTCGCTCCTGCCCACCCACCTGAATCTGCTCGGTTATTCCCTGACCTACGGCGGCCTGGCTTCCCTGCTTTTCGGCGGCGGCATGGGGCTGGGCGGTGTGCTGTGGGGCTGCGCGTTCAGGCACAGGGACGAATTCCGGACCGCCGTCATCTCCCTGTTCATAAGCGTGCCCCTGATGGCGCTCTACATCCTGCTGGCCGGCCGGCCGTGGTCGCTGGTGATCCTCGCCGCCGCGGGGCTGGCCGTCGGCGGCGGGTACCCGATGCTCGTATCCCGTGCCCGGTCCGTGGCCGGCCGGAACCTGGGCAGTCGTATGGCGTACATCATCGGCGGCGTGTGGCTCTGGGCGAGCATCATCCTCATGGCGGCCGGTCCCGCGGCCGACTATTGCGAGGCCGTTTACAAACGGCTCGACATCTTCCTGCACGCCTGCTGGATCCTCTACCTGGGCGCGGCCGTGTTCGGGCTGGCGGTGCTCGGGAAACAGCGGCTACGGATGAACACGGTTGATGGTTGCGGAGAGGAGTAAGAGGCCACAGATTTCAGATCGCACAGATTGTTGTTCGGAGAAGATAAGAAAACTTCCACCACTGATTCACACAGATGCACACTGATGGGGTAAAGATGAAAATCGGGTGCCGGTTCCTGGCTTTACATCGCACATCGGAAATCGCACATCGAAAATGCCCATAAGCGTGACAAGTGGAATATGACGGATAATTGAAAGGGTACCGGATGCCTAACGAAGAGAAGAACCCCCGCCACATGGCCGCCCCCGCCGACCCCATGTTCATGGACCGGTGGTCGCCGCGGAGTTTTGTGCCCGACCCGCTTGAGGCGGGGCAGGTCGCCGCGCTCTTTGAGGCGGCCCGATGGGCGCCGTCGTGTTTCAACGAACAGCCGTGGTTGTTCGTGTACGCCCTTACGGAAGAAGCGCGGGCGAAGTTCACCGCCGTGCTCGCCCCAAAGAACCGGACCTGGGCCGGCAAGGCGCCGCTTCTGGTCTTTGCCGCGGCGCGGAAGAATTTCCAGAAGAACGGCAAGCCCAACCGGCATGCCGCCTTTGACGCGGGCGCGGCGTGGGTGTCGCTCGCGTTCCAGGCCCGCAAGATGGGCCTGTATGCGCACGCCATGGCCGGGTTCGACCGGCCGGCCGCGCAGGCACTGTTGGGGCTCAAGGATGAGGAGTACGAGGTCATGGCCGCCATCGCCGTGGGCCGCAAGGGGGAGGCGGCCGCGCTCCCGGAAGACATGCGCGCAATGGAAAGCCCCAATGACCGCAAACCGCTCGCCGAAACAGCGCGGGAGTTTAAGGCTTAAGGGGGAGCGGAATGGAAGAAAAGAATTCAGGATCATCCGACGGATCGGTCAGATCCGACCGATCGGACCGATCAGCTGGGGAAAAAGCAACCAAGAGGCTGAGGCCCAGTGGGGGCTATCGCCGGTTGCGGAGTTTTCAGGTGGCTACGGTGATCTACGATGCCACGGTGGCCTTTTGCGGGCGGTTCGTGGACAAGCGGTCGCGCACCAACGACCAGATGGTGCAGGCGGCCCGCAGCGGCTGGCAGAATATCGCCGAGGGGAGCCGGGCATCGGCCACCTCCAGCCAGACCGAACTGCGGCTCGTGAATGTGGCCCGTGCCAGCCTTGACGAGTTGCTGCTCGATTACGAAGACTTTCTCCGCCAGCGCGGCCATGCACAGTGGGGCACGGATGCACCGGAAGCCCGCGAAGTGCGGGAGGTGGGTCGGCAAAAGACCGATCCGACCGATCCGTCGGATCCGACCGATCAGTCCGATGCAAAGCTTTATTCCCCCTGGCTCGCCCACGCCGACCCGGCGATGGTCGCCAACGCGCTCATTTGCCTGATCCACCAAGCCAATTACCTGCTTGACCGCCAGGTGGCGGGTTTGGAGCGCGCCTTCATCACCGACGGCGGTTACAGCGAACGGCTTGCGGCCGCACGCATTGCCGAACGGCAGCGGCCGCAACCGGCCGAACCGCCAGGCCCAGCCTGCCCGCAATGTGGTAAAGCGATGGTCCAGCGAACCGCCCGCAAAGGACCGCGGGCGGGCAAGCAGTTCTGGGGATGCACCGGGTTCCCTGCGTGCAAAGGCACCGTCAACGCGGCCGATTGACCGGCTGGTTTTCCCCATTCCCCGCTTGACACCCTTGGGCGCCGGGGTATAATCTTCTGTATTGGTTGGCACCGGTTTTATCAAATACTTTGAACCATAAGGGGTTTACATGCGTCTAAATGCCATTGTTGCGCTGGTTGTCGTGTTGATGGCCGTCGGCGGCATGGTTTGCGCGGACCCGTATGCAGGGGGGAGCGCGGTGAACGGAACAACATTTGTAAAGGGGTTCGATATGCTGCGACTGATCGTGGTGGTAATGGCGTTCCTGGTTCTGGCGGCCTTCACGGCAACGGCGGCCGAGCCGGCGTTTTACGAGGAATTTGCCTTCGGCGACGCGGCCAAGGCGCTGGGCACGCTCACGCCGGGCACGGAGGAGTATTATTTCTATAACGCCCTGTATGCCTTCCGTACGGGTGATATGAAGGCATACAAGGGGTTCATGGACGGGTTCCGCCGTGACTTTGACGGGTCGGAACACCTCCAGATCCTCGAAAACCGCGAACTCCTCACCCGCTACGCCAAGGATCCCAAGGGCGTGGTGAAGGAGATCATCGACCGCTACGGTCTCACCTTCGAGCACACCAAGGCCGGCATCCGCGGCGCGGCTGAGGCCGATTACCCCACCCAGCTCGACCAGAAGCTCATCGACACGGCCGCCCTCATGGCCAAGTACCGGGGCCAGAACGATTTCAACACATTCAAGGGCCAGCTCACGGCCGCGGGCATTGCCTGGCTCTTCCGCACGGGCGACATGTCCACCCGGCAGGACCTGATCCTCCACGGCCAGGTCCAGGACCCGCATTTCGAGGGCGTGGTGGATGCGGTGGTCGCCATCCTCAAGACACCCCAGAAACGGTACGCCTTCAATGCGATCCCCGTGGCGTCGAAACTGTTCCTGCCCCAGCTGGACACGATCATTGCCCAGTTCCCCGCCGCACTCGAGGACGAGGGGTTCGTTCAGGCCTACCTCACCCGCTTGCGGGCGCCGGCCAACGCCTCCGAGGCGGAACGCGACGCGGAACTCGACCGCCAGCGCGCCTTTGCCGCGAAGCTCGGGCCCAAGTTCAACTCCCTCAAGGCGCGGCTGACCCTTGAAAAGATCGACCGCGACCGCGCCAAGGGCGTCTACGACAAACCGCTCTTCATGGAATACCTGGCCTTCCCGCGCGAAAGCAACATTACCCCGGTGGAATACCTCCGCAATGTGGGCGGCGAGAGCCGCGCCCAGATCGGCCGCGATTTCCGGGGGTACACGGGGCTGGCCGTGATCGGCGACGACACGGCCCTGGTGACCGACTGCCTGGAACACCTGTTCCGGACCGAGGATTCATTTGAGCCTTACCTCAAGTTCCTGGGCAAGGATTACCTGGTCGAGACCTTCGCGGCCGCCCGGATCCTGGCCGGCAATACGGACACGAAATACTTCAACATGCTCTCGACCTCCCGGCGCGAGGAACTGGCCCGCAGCGTGGAACTCCGCATCCTGCCCGTCACGGCCAAGAACTTCAAGCGCGACGAATCGGTGCGCCTGGACCTGAGCCTCAAGAACATCGACAAGGCCTTCATCAAGATCTACCGGATCAACGCCGCCTCGTTCATGCGCCAGACGGGCAAGGAGCCCGACGCCGATTTCGATGTCTACGGCATCGCGCCCAACAGCGCCGACACGCTCGCGTTCACCCAGCCGGCCACCACCCGGTTCGAACACGCGCTGGAACTGCCCCAGCTCGCCGCGCCGGGGTACTACCTGGTCGATATCATCGGCAAGGACAAGTACGCCCGCGCCCTGGTGCGCAAGGGCTGGTTTACACTCGTGGAGCGCCCCACGGCCAAGGGCGTGGTCCTGGCCGTGTTCGATGAGGAACGCCGGCCCGTGGCCGAGGCCACGGTCTACATGGAAAGCCACGCCTTCACCACGGGGCCCGACGGCACGGTCCTGATCGCCTTCGCCGAGAATGAAACGCGCCAGCAGGCCGTGGTCACCAAGGACGGCGTGGCCTCCGTGGCCGCCTTCACCCATTCCGCGGCCGCCTACGGCCTGGACGCGGCCATGTTCCTGGCGCGCGAGTCGGTCATCGCCGGCAATGTGGCCCGCGTGCTGGTGAGCCCCCGGTTCACCTCCAACAGTCTGCCCGTGCCCCTGGCCATGCTCAAGACCGTGCGCGTGGATGTCACGGTCCGCACCCGCGACGGCATCACCACCACCAATACGATCGCCGATGTGCAACTGACCGCAGACAAGGACTTCGTGGCCGAGTTCCGCGTACCCGATTTCATCCAGGATGTCCAGGTGACGCTTGTGGCCGAGGCCGAAGTCCCCTGGCAGACCGATCCGCTGAAGCTCAGCACCGGCGAAACATTCAGCATCTTCCCGGCCTCCGAACCGGTGTGCATCGCCGATGCCTACCTCACGCGCGAGGGCGAGGCCTTCGTGCTCTGCCTGATCGGCAAGAACGGCGAGCCGATCCCACGGCTGGACGCAGAGGTGCAGGTATGGAACCGCCATCTCCAGAATGCCGAAACGATCCATCTCCAGGCCGATGCCAACGGCCGCATCATCCTCGGTGCGCTCAAGGATTGCACTGCGGTCCAGGCCGCCAATTCGGACCAGCAGTTCCAGCGCCGGTTCGCGATCGCGCCGGCCGTGCCCTATCTGCCGCGCGAGATCGTGGTCATGGCGGGCGCGGAGATGGTCCTGCCCCTGCAGGGCGCGGGTGATTTTTCCAAGAGCGGCGGCACCGCGCTTTCCGGTTTCCGGCTTGACCGCGTGATCAACGGCGTGAACCTGCAGGATGTTTCCGGCCTGCTTACGCTCTCCGGCGGCGCATTCAGCGTGAAACCGCTCGAGGCGGGCGTCTACCGCCTGACCGAGCCGGTCACGGGTTTGGAATGCACGCTGAATGTCAAGCAGGGGAGCCGCCAGGCCGGGTGCCTGGTCGACGACCGCTCGGCCACCACGGCCACGGCGCCGTCACCCCTGCGGATCGCAGGCATCGATGAATCCGGCAAGGGCCTTACGGTCAAACTCGAGAACGCCGGGCCGAACGCCCGCGTCCATGTGACGGGCATCTTCTTCGCCGATCCGGCCACCCTGTTCAACAGTTTCCGGTCCATCCTGGCCCACGGCGTGGATGAACGCTCCCTGCCGCGGCCGGAGAACCGGTATGTATCCGATGGCGCGCTCGACCCGGAATACAGGTACATCCTGGCCCGCCAGGGTGACACCAAGTATGTCGGCAACCTCCTGGAACGGCCGGGCCTCATCCTGAACCGGATCGAAACCCAAGAAGTCGCGACCGATTGGGCGGGAGTAATTGGTGTCGCGGGCGGTGGGTCCGGGGCCTTCGGTCAACGGTCCGGCGGCGGAATGCGCCGGGCCATGGCCCGGGCCGGCGGTTCGCGGGCGATGGAATCAGGCCAGCCCTGGCTTGAGTTCCTCGGCCGGCCGGTACTTGTGCTCTACAACCTGAAACCGGCGGCCGATGGTACGGTGCAGGTGGATGGCGCGCTCCTGGCCGGTTCGCGCCTCGTGGAAGTCTGTGCCGTCGACGGCACCACGGCCGTGGCGGCCGCTTTCCGTCCGGCCAAGCCGCCGGCGCTCGCGGTACGGGACTTGCGCCTGGCGACACCCCTCGATGAGAAGAACCTGCTGGTGCAGAAGAGCGCCTGCAAGCCCTTCCGGACCGGCGAAAAGTTCACGGTCGCCAACCGCGCCTCCTCGGAGTTCGTGGTCTATCGCACGGTGGGCGAGCTCTTCCGCTACCTCAAGGCCATGCACGGCAACACGCGGCTGGACGAGTTCGATTTCGTCACCCGCTGGGCCGACCTGAAGCCGGAGGAGAAACGCGACCTGTACTCGAAGTACGCCTGCCATGAACTCAGTTTCTTCCTCGCCCGCAAAGACCCGGCCTTCTTTGCCGAAGTGATCAAGCCCTATCTCGCCAACAAGCTCCATAAGACCTTCCTGGACGATTACCTGCTCGACAACGATCTCAAGCGGTATGCGGCCGAGGAGGAATTCAGCCGGCTGAACCTGTTTGAGAAGATCCTGTTGGCCCGCAAGATCAACGCCCTGACGCCCGCCTTCGTGGACGACCTCTACAAGCCGGACCCGGCCGCCGAGGCCCGGGCGATCGAGACGGCCCTCGGCGTCTTCGGCGCCGAAAAAGAGGAAGGCAAGGCCCTGGCCATGAAAAAGGACAAGGGCGCCGACCGGGAATTTGAAATGCAGAACGCGGTCATGGCCCAGTCGGAGATGGCGACCATGGCGCCGCCCGCGCCTTCGGCCGCGGCATCCATGGAAAAGGAATTAAGGAAGGCCGAGGCCTATCTGGGCGAAAGCGACGCCATGGCCGACGAGAAGGTTGCCGGCCTGGCGGCCAAGCCCCAGGCCTTCTTCCGCAATGTGCCCAAGACCAAGGAATACATGGAGAACAATTACTACGGCCGCCAGCCGGCCGAGCAGGGGCCGATGATGATCGCAGCCAACCGGTTCTGGCGCGATTTCGCCGATTGGAAGGAGGGGGCCTTCCTCTCCCCGAACATCGGCACCATTGATGGTGATTTTACGGCGCTCATGCTGGTCCTGGCCCTCACCGACCTGCCCTTCGCCATACCCGACCACCAGATGAGCATGGAGGGCGCGGGCGCGGCGATCGGCTTCAAGGCGAGCGCCCTGGTCTTCCTCAAGGAGATCGGGCCGGCGGCGGTCAAGGAGGAGAATATCCTGCCCATCATGGCCAAGAGCCGGTATTTCTACAGCCGCGACATCGACCGCGAGGACGAGAACCGCAACCCCGTTCGGGGCGAGTTCCTGCCGCTCGAAATCTATGTCAACGATGTCACGGTGGTCAATCCCTCCGACCGCACCCGCGAATGCGACCTCATGGTGCAGATCCCGCAGGGCGCGATCGTGTTCAATGTGAAGGGCGACCTGGTCCGGCGCAAGCTGGAACTCGATGCTTACGCGGTCCACAATGAACGCATCTTCTTCTACTTCCCCGTCCTGGGCAGCTTCAAGCAGTATCCCGCCCGGGTCTACGACCTCGATGGCGTGCTGGCCTCCGGCGACGCGGGCGGATTCGCCGTGGTCAAGGAACTCACGGTGGTCGACAAGGAGTCGTGGGAGTTCATCGCCGACAGCGGCGACCAGAAGAAGATCATGGCCTACCTGGACAAGGCCAACCTCCAGGACACGGATATCTCCCGCATCTATTACCTCCTCAAGGACAAGAAGTTCCATGCCGGCATGGTGACCTACCTCGACCGGCGGCATGCCTATGACGAGACCGTCGCCGCCTACGGGTTCATGCACCAGCACGATGCGGCCATGCGTTCGTGGCTCAAGCGGAGCGACCTTAACGGCACGGTGGGCTGGTATTTCACCTCGCCGCTCCTCAATGTCGACGCGGTGGGCGAGAAATGGTACCAGCACCTGGAATACGACCCGCTCGTGATCCCGCGTGCCTACAACCTGGACGGTCGGCGTTCGGGCATGGATGTGCCCGCGCTCCAGGCGCAGTACGGGAACTTCCTGGAACGGATCTCCCACAAGGATGCGGCCGACGACAATGACCGCCTCCAGTTCATTTATTACATCCTGCTCGCCAATCGCATCGGCGAAGGGCTGGACCAGTTCGCCAAGATCGATCGCGCCAAGGTCACGCCCGTCATGCCGTATGATTACATGGCCTGCTACACCGCCTTCTTCCACGAGGATCTGGCGGCGGCCCGCACGATCGCCGACAGGTACAAAGCCTACCCGGTGCCCAAGTGGCAGAAGCTTTTCGCCGAGGTCCTGACCCAATTAGACGAGGCGGAGGGCAAGTCCCGCATCGCGGCCGAGGATTCGCGCGAGGCCCGGCTGGCCGGCCTGGCCGGCCAGGATGCCGTGCTCGAACTCGAAGAGAAGGACGGTGTGGTCGAACTCCGGGGCGCCAATGTCGAGGCGATCACGGTCCGGGTCTACCTGATCGATGTGGAAACCCTCTTCTCGAGCGGTCCCTTCGACACGGGCGGCAGTGACCGGTTCGCGCATGTCATGCCGGGCGCCGAGTTCACCCTGAAACCGGCCGATGCGACCTTCCGCATGCCGGTGGCCATACCGGCCGAGTTCAAGAATCGCGACATCTACCTGGAGGCGAGCGCGAAGGGGATCGTCCGGTCGCGGCTGGTCTTCTCCAACGACCTCGATGTCCAGGTGTTCGAGAATTACGGCCGCCTGCGCGTGGCCGGGGCCTCGGACAAGGCCCTCCTGCGCAAGGTCTATGTGAAGGTCTATGGCAAGAAGGACGGCGCCGCCGTCTTCTACAAGGACGGATACACGGATGTGCGGGGCGCGTTCGATTACGCCTCGCTCTCCAGCGACCTCATCGACCAGGTGGCCGAATATGCCATCCTGGTCCTCTCCCCGGACCACGGCAGCAAGATCATCCAGGTCAAGCCGCCCAAACGGTGACACGATCATTCGACCAGGTTTGAGTCCAACAGGGGTGGCCGTGAGGCCGCCCCTGTTCTTTTTACCCCAACGCGGACACCGCCTCACAATTAAGCCCAAGTTATTCACAGTTCAGATTTCCTGATCCCTGTGGGGTG
Organism: Planctomycetota bacterium; assembly: GCA_043820325.1. Lineage (GTDB taxonomy): Bacteria > Planctomycetota > JBDREB01 > JBDREB01 > JBDREB01 > JBDREB01. Next base: position 9,827 of record JBDREB010000088.1, read on the forward strand.
GACTGATGGTTTTCCGGAACGGGTTTGGCGCATTTTCCGCGTGACAAATGGGCTGCGGCGGCTATCCTTTCTGGGGTCTGACTTCAGGATGATTGGTCATGCACCAGATGC
>JBDREB010000089.1:0-2885 GCA_043820325.1 Planctomycetota bacterium
ATCATCAAATGCCCCTGCTGGAGCACGCCGCCGGCCTGTTCGCTGAAACCATCGGGCAACCCGGCGTACGGGCCGGGGGAGGCAATCAACTGCGCCATACCGTCTCTCCCTGGGCAACGAACACGAATGACATTGGGCCCGGCCGGAGGTTCCGGCACTCCGTGGGTGACCTGATCATCGGCACTCCACGAAAAACAGCAACGAATTCCTCCGGCGCCGCTCGAATACGGGAAACGCTTGGAACGCCGGCCGGACAAACAATAGCCCAAGGATACCGCCCGGTTCTCGGCTGTCAAGGGATATTATTGGGACCGGCCCATGGCCGCCAAAGGACCGGCCCACTTGGTGGTCCAGGAACTCCATGCCCCCGCCCTGTTAACCCCCGGGGATCCCGCCTCAAACCCGGCGACGAACAGAAGATCGCCTGCACCTGCCGGCCTATATCCGTAATTGATCGCGCCGGCCCATCGGATTGGAGATGGCTTGTCCCCTGCCCCCGGAGGTCGAACACACCCGCCACCCCCGCTAAAGCATTAAAGCATGAGTGTCCCCTGATCCGGCCCAGGCGGGGGACAAGGGATTTGCCACCCCGAGGCAGAGTTCTGCGCGGGCCCTAAACTCCGGCACAGAGCCCACAGAGGAGGATTGGTTGGTAGTTAAGCTCGTAAGAGCTGTTCCCACTTTCACTTCGGCCTTCGTAATTCGGTGTCTTGGACCCTGAGTGTAGTCGAAGTCCTGGACCCCGAGCGAAGTCGAAGGGGGTTCGATATTCGAGATTCATCTTCCCCACCAGCCTCCCGCCGCATCTCCGTGTTCTGGATGGAAAAGGACACCGGCACCCGCGACCTGGGCCAGACCATCAGCGACCTGCAGGCCAACAAAAAGATCAAATCCAGCCTCAAGGCGATATCCACCCTGGCCGGCGAAGGCCTCGCCAAGCTCCTGCCCGGCGTCAATGCCGTGGCCACCATCGTCGCCGAAGCCCTGAAACTCAACAAAGACGACGAGATCTTCCGCTCCGACGGCGTCTACTTCCGCTCCGACAACCCGCCGTATGATATCGGCACCGATAAGATCCTCGGCAATGTCTTCATGGATTTTAATTTGAAAGTCAATGTGGATGATTGACCTCCCTGCTTAAAGCATGAGAGTCCCCAAATCCGTAAGGTCGTACGCTCGATTTGATCCGGCCGCCGGCGTCAGCCGGTGTTGGTAATCGTTTCCCGTTTCAAGCCCAGCGCCTCCCGACTGCACGCCGTCCAAAGCCCCGAACCGAGGTCCCGCAGCCACTTGGCCGCATGCCGCTTGCGCCGGGCACCCCTGTATCCGGGATTCAACCACTCATCATAGAACTTCCGCACATACTCCGACCGCCCCACCACCTTGCCCAGGATGTATTCCCGGACCTTCTCGCCAAGACTGCCGGCCTTGATCTCGATCCCCTTCTCTTTCAGTCCCTTCTGCATCGCCTCGGTGATGACCAGTCCATTGGTTTTGCTCTTGTGCGGTCTGGCACCGCCGGCATAGACAAGCGCAGTATAGGTCTGGAGCAGGCCTTGAAGGTCGTTCTTATCCGCTCCTATGCCTTCCGCAATCAGGCTTTGATCTATCAGCCCGTCTTTGTTGCCCTTCTGCAGGTAATTGAGACTACAGAAAGCATAATCCTCGGGCTTTTTGACCATCGAAGCCCGGAAGGCGTTCAGTTCGATATACGCCGCGCACATCGCCAGGCTGTAACCCCTTTCTACGATCGTCGAATGGAACCGCCCTTCCCACAGGGTCCCCTGTAAAGACTTGGCCTTGTTATGCCGCACGCTGACATGGTGATTCAGCCGCTTCATGAAGCTCGAAAGGTCGGTCAATTCTTTGACCACATAGGCCTGGTGCTCGGGATTGGCCGCGTCTTTCTTGAAGACCGTACCCTCATGGTAGGCATTCCACCGTTTCATGGCATCTTCAGGCCGAATGGTCCCGGGATCGTCAAACCGCAGGATCAGGTGATAATGGTTGTCGAGGACCGAGTAGGCCCCGATATGGCAGTAATAGAGTCCGGCAAGCTTCTTCAGATGCTTGACGAACTTCTCTTTCAGGCCGGGATCGAGCCTGTATTCCCTGGAATGGACGCGCGTAACGACATGGTAAGCCATGGCCGTGCATCCGGGCATCTTGATCCGTTTCATCCGGGCCATTGCTGCTTCCTTTCGCGGCCTGTTCAACCAAGCAGATTTTATCAGAATTTTCACCAAAGAGCAATTTCAAGTATCACCGGCTGACGCGAGCGCCTCCCGCGCAAGCCGGGCCCGGTTTTCATGCCGGTTCGGATATTTTACCAGGCGCCGCCCGAAAGTCCAGAGAATACTGCCGGGAACTGGTTCGCCTGGCCCCGGTCAAGCTCGCTCGTGGTCCAGTCGGCATAATACTTCCACCGCGCGATCCGTTTGCCGTCGGAGATCCGGTAGATCTGCTCCAGTCTTTTCTTTGAGTCGTAGGTGCGATGGATCAGCTGGCCGTTGGGAGCATAGGTATCCGTGAGCAATCCGCCGCCGTTGAAACCCTGGAGCTGGTACTTGTAATCAATGGTCTTCATGGTGTTCTCATACCCGCTCCATCAAACGGGGGGTTATTATTTGGACGGGGATGTTGTTCAAGATATTTGAGGGACTTGCGAAACCTCTCTGTGATCCCGGATGATTCACAGTTCCACAAAAACGAACTTTGCTGAACTTGCGCAAAGTATTTTGCGCCAATTACGCCGGTGGGATATGATACGAGAGGGACTTGCGAAACCTCTCTGTGATCCCGGATGATTCACAGTTCCACAAAAACGAACTTTGCTGAACTTGCGCAAAGTATTTTGCGCCAATTACGCCGGTGGGATATGATAC
>JBDREB010000090.1:0-2602 GCA_043820325.1 Planctomycetota bacterium
TGACAAGGCAATTGGCGCCTTGCTGCTCGAACTGAACGAATTATCTTTCCACCATCCCGAGACCGGAATGCGGATGATTTACGCTCTTGCCTGACGTGAAAATGCGCCAACCCATTTTCCGCCCGGATCAGGAAATCTGAAAGTTTCCGGAGGTAGACCGCGCGGCTTCAGCCCGCGGGTCCGAGATGATGCCGCACGCTGAAGCATGCGGCCTACCGGATTGGATCGATGATTTGACCATCAAGAGCCGAGTTGGTGCTCGGTGGTGCCAGGAGGGATGGGGAAATATCGAATATCGAACACCGAATTATGAATCTCGAAGTATAGGATATGAACGCCCCTGCCGGGTCAAGGCGCCGGAGCGGGAGGAGGAGAAGGAGCAAGTATCGTGATGGAGCGGGCGAAGAAATCGGCTTCGGCGGTGAGGCCGTAGTCGCGGGCCAGGGGCTCGAGGGCGCGGTAGCGGGCGACGGGATCGGCCTTGACCGCGAAGCAGGTTTTGCGCAGGCATACGGGGCAGAGCCAGAGGGGGCGGCTGTCCATCTCCTGCAGGTGGTTGGAGCCGTTCATGATGCACTCGTAGGCGATGCAGTGTTCCATGGAGATCATGTGGCCGGTCTCATGCACGCCGACCTTGATGGTGCGCTGGAGGCAGAGGCGGTAGGCGTCGGCGTCGCGGGCCGGGTCGCCGAAGCGGTAGAGCGACCACACGCCCACCCGTTCGCGCAGGCCGGCCAGGCCGAAGACGAAGTTCCACCCCTCGCCCGGCCACAGGTCGGAGCCGGTGAAGGCGATATAGCAGAGGGCGTCCTTGGGGACCGCTGGCCGCAGGACCCTGTCGATCACATAGGAGGCCAGGATCTGTTTGTCGCCCCCACACGGGATGGACGCGCCGGGCTTCCTTGGGGATCACATCCAGGCCGATCGGCGTGTGGAGCTTGACCGGCACATTGTAGAAGGCGGCCATGTAGGCGATGGTCTGGCCGATGACCTTCTGCCGGGTTTCGTCGATCGGTCCGAGCACGGAGACATAGCTGGTGGTGCGTTCCTTGTCGGGCCGCACGGGGCGCGAGAGGGCGTACTGGTAGAAATCCTGGCCCGGTTCCGGATGCTTGGTCATCCAGTCGGTGGGGCCGGGCGGTTTTTTAATCGTGTGGAGCGGGATGAGCCGGTCGATGAGTTCCTGCTTCGGCACATCGGGCCAGGAATCGACCGTCTGCATGAGTTCGGGCGTGACGGCCGGACGGGCAGGCGGGTCGGTCTGCGCCAGGAAATACCGGGCGCAGAGAACAAGCATCACTACCGCGACCAACCCCAGGGGGAGGTTGAGCCAGGTGAAGCGGGGGGCGGGACGGCAATTGGTCATGCCGCTTTCCTTTCAGCCCTTTTCAACGCAGGCCGCGAATGGAGGTTCAACCTTAATACGCAGTATGAGGCCGCTGCCCAAGACCGGCTTACGGCATACGGAGACGAAAGGCGAATCGATTGACGGAATACGGTGTACGGCTTTGATCAGGACCGAAGGCAAGAGTTGGGCCAAGAGTTGGGGACAGTGGTGCTTTTGCACCTTATCTCTCCCAGGATGTTTGCAGGGAAGAGGCCGCCGCCGGTCGTTCCGCTCCACATGTGCGACCTCCGCTCATGATCCCGCCCGTTCCTGTAATGACACCTTAAGCTCCCGCTCAATCCGCCGGCCGATATCGGCCCTGCGGGCCACCGACTGCCGGCTGATCCCCAGCCGGGCACCGACTCGGACACATGATTCGCACAGATCCACGGTCATCCATTTGCACACCAGCGCGCGCCCGCGGGAGCGGGCGTTGGCATGCCCGCGCCGCAGCAGGTCTTCCGGCTGCATGCCGACGGCTTGGGCCGCATGGGCGACTACCTTGTCAAAGTCCCACCCCTTCCGCTTCAGGACGCTCAGGGGCTTTTCGCTGGTCTGGGTGGCCTTGAGGACTTTTTCGACAAAGGCGCCGCTACCCAGGATCCGCTCGTCGCCCCGCTCTTTGTCGCCCCGCCTTGAGGCTTGGACCAGTTCCCAGGTCCCGCCCAGGCTCCGGATCAGGCCGCCGCCCCGCAGGTCTTCGCGGATGCCTTCGGCGATCCCCGCCTGGATGTATTTCCGGTAATCCCGCCGGGTCGCCTTGGGGTCGCGGCCGAATTGCCGCAGGACCGGTCGCGTGGCCAGCCAGGTCCGTTTCTGCCGTCCCATGTATACGGCATGCCCGGTCCACTGGTATTTGTCCAGCTTCCCCAAGTCGGGGACGATGCCCGCCCTGAGGGGGTTTAAGTGGATATACCGCACCAATTCCAGGAAGTAGGCGTCTTTGTCGCACAGGATGGATTCGAAGCGGTTCTGGAAAAGCCGGCCGCTGCGATGATGCCGCCAGTTGTAATAACCCGCGTACCGGGTGAGCAGGATCTGCATGGCGAGACTGATCTTGGCCTTGCCGGAGGTTAGTGCCCGTAAATAAATAACCTATCCATTTCGCGTGCGGTGCAGAGTGATGGTTTGACAAACAGGTCAGGCACTGCCGCATCATTAAAGAGGTATAGCTGCCATGGTTGGCCCCCGCCACCAAACCCCGCACGCCCGGAA
>JBDREB010000091.1:0-3554 GCA_043820325.1 Planctomycetota bacterium
TTTTCACTCATCCCCGTCTTTGACGCCGCGATCTCCAAATTCCGCTCGCTTGGGCGAATCATACATAGCCTCCTTACTTGAGGGTCCTTGATCATCCGGCACTCCCAATTCAAATGCCGGATAGTATATGCCTCCGCGACTGCGATAACCTCCAATTACCGCAATTCTAATCGTCGCCCATCAACCTGCGTCCCCCGGGGACGGTATTGCTCAAGCACCGCCATTGACCCCTCCGTGCTCACCCCATCGATGACAATGGATTCGATGTCCAGGTGTTTCTGCGCCAGGATACTGTCAAGCGTGACTTTGATCACGGGCTCGGCATTCCTACAGACGGTGATGAGGGTGACTTTCATGCTTTACCTTCGGATATCCGTTGGGTTTGGGAGTGGAGATAAAGTGCTAAAGCACCACTGTCCCCAACTCTTGGCTGAGCCCCCATTGGAACCATACCCCCGACAAGTCAAAGGGGCTGGTGAACAAGCTCAAAGAAGTCGAGGAACGGCATGATTTCTACCGGGGGCTGTACCAACAGTACACCAATGACCTCTTGAAGATGAGCATATATGTCCGCAAACTGGTCACCAATGAAAAGGTCAAGGCGTACTTGACTGGCAAGTTCCCCGACTTTCTGGCCAAGGCCGAGGGGATCGTGTTTGATGTCAATCAAGGAGAGCCATCAGAGGGCAACGGGAATGGTGTGCATACCGTTTAGAGTTTCGAGTTTAGGATTTAGAGTTTCCGCCGAAGGCGGCGCCCTCTATGTCCGCAAGCTGGTCACGAATGAAAAGGTCAAGGCGCACTTGACCGGCAAGTTCCCCGACTTTCTGGCCAAGGCGGAAGGAATCGTGTTTGATGCCACGGATGGACAGCAGAATGAAGGGAAAGAATAGTAACCACGCCGTGGCCTATGGACGGCCGGCACATGGTACTTGTACAGGAACCCCAACAGGAGCTCGTAATCCGCGGCGATCTTCAGGGCGGTGTTATACCCACCGAACCGGTCAGCCCCGCCAACCACGATAAACAAAGAAAATAACGGTTGACAACACCGGCCCCGGGTTACAATATCGGTTGGAGATGATGACCATGAAACGAATCTATCTTGATGTCTGCACCATCAGCCGGCCGTTCGACGACCAGAACGATGTTCAGATCCGGCTTGAAACGGACGCTTATATGCTCATCCTCAAAGCGGTCCAGCGCAAACAATACGCCATGATCATATCACCGGCCCACATTCATGAAATCGCCGCAAATAGCAATATTGTCGAACGCTTGGAATTGGAAGCCCTGATCGCTGCTTATGGCACGACACCGGCATACGATCTCAAAGCCGTCCGCGAACGGGCGGAGTACCTGTTCACCCGCAAATTCGGGATCGCCGATGCGGCGCATGCGGCCTTTGCCGAAAAATCCGCCGATGCGTTCATTTCCTGTGACCGGCGGCTCGTGAGACAATGCGCCCGCCTGCCCTTGGCGATCCCGGCCATGGACCCTGTCGAATTCTACACCAAGGAGACCATAGCATGAAAAAGGGACATCTGCTCACCGAAGACCAATTGATCAAAGGAGGCATCCAGGCGCTCATGGCCAACCTGGGTCCGGTCGAAACCAGCCGTTTCCTGGCTCTACCCGTTGCCCGCAAAGTTGAGTCCATCACGCGACATCGCCAGTGGCAACGCACCCTTAACAAAGCGACATTCTTTAAGAAAGTATTCAGCACTCAAAGTTAAGCTGCCTGCGGCCAAGCCCCAGCTCGGCTCCTGTCCTCTGTTAGAGTTTTGAGTTTAGAATTTAGAATTTCCGCCGGCGCAGCCGGCGGCGGCTAAAAGCATCGAGCGAGCGTTGCGAGTCGAGATGGCCACCCTGTATTCGCCAGCCCCGGCGTCTCGCGACTGCACGCCGTCCAGATCCCCTGACCGATCTCCCTGATCCACTTCGCCGCGTGCCGCAGACGCTGGTCGCCCGTGTAACCCGGATTGAGCCACTCGTCATAGAATTTGCACACATACGCCGACCGGCCCACCACCTTGCCCAGGACAAACTCCCCGACCCGTTGGCCGAGACTGCCCGCCTTGACCTCGATCCCCTTCTCATTCAGCTCCTCCCGCATCGCCGCGGTTATCACCAGGCCGTTCGCCTTGCCCTTGTGCGGCCGGGCGCCGCTGGCATAGACCAGCGCCGTATAGGTCTGGAGCAGGCCCGGCAGGTCGTTTTTGTCAGCGCCTATGCCTTCGGCTATCAGACCCTGATCGATCAAGCCGTCCTTATTGCCCTTCTGGAGGTAATTGAGACTACAGAATTGGTAATCTTCAGGCCTTTTGACCATTGAGGCCCGGAAGGCGTTAAGCTCGATATACGCCGCGCACATCGCCAGACCGTACCCCCGCTCCACGATCGACGACCGGAACCGGCTCTCCCACAGCGTACCCTGGACCGACTGGGCCCGGTTGTGCCGCACACTGATATGATGATTCAGCCGCTTCATGAAACTCGAAACATCCGTAAGCTCCCGCACCACATAGGCCCGGTGGGCTTCATCCGCGGCGTTCTTCCTGAAAACGGTCCCCTCATGGTAGGTATTCCACCGCTTCATGGCGTCGGCGGGCCGGACATCCGCCGGATCGTCAAACCGCAGGATCAGGTGAAAATGATTGTCCAAAATACTGAAGGCCCCGACCCGGCAGTAATAGAGCCCGCACAGCTTCTTCAGGTGCTTGACGAACTTCGCCTTCAGGCCGGCATCCAGCCGGAAATCCTTGCAGTGGACGCGCGACACCACATGATATGCCGCCACCGTGCAACCGGGCAGTTTGATCCGGGGTACTCGGGCCATTTCCGCTTCCTTTCCTATGCGATTCCTACGGTTTCGTTTAGAATTTCGAGTTTAGAGTTTAGAACTTCCGCCGCAGGCGGCTCCTTTCGGTAAAGTAATAATTCTTCCCGATTCTCGGCAAAGAGCGGTTTCAGGCGTCGCCGGCCGGGGGGAGCCCCGCCAGTGGACGCCGGCACCGGTTTGCGGGCCGGTTTGGGAATTTTACCCGGCGGCGAGGAAATGTCAAGAAAATAGTGACGGAGACCAATCATACAGAGCGCGGCGTTTTGAGCAGAAGCGCTTGGTATCGCCAAGCCTCCTGAGCAAGCGGCGTACGGCGCTGGGGCCGGACTTTTTCCAGAAGCTGGACGCCTTGCTGAGCGAGACCCTGGTCAAGGGCAAGGTAGTGAAGGCCCGGGGCCCGATCATGGACGGCACGGTGGTGGACGAAAAGATCAAGCATCCCAACGATGTGGGGCTATTGAACGATGCGCGCACCTGGCTGGTGCGGACGGCGCAAGCCATGGGCCGGATGGTGGGCAAGGCGTATCGGACCTGCAGCCGGACGGTGGGCAAGGTCTTCCTGGGTTTTTCCAAGCTGAAGCGCAAGAGCAGGAAGACGATCCGCAAGGCCAAGAAGCAGATGCTGCAATTCGTACGGCGGAACATCAAACAGGTCAAGGATGCGGTGGAGCGGATGCAGGCGCGCGGGGAGCGGATTGCGCAGAGGGTGCGG
>JBDREB010000092.1:0-2523 GCA_043820325.1 Planctomycetota bacterium
ACTGTCCGTCAAGGACCAAAACTGGCGCCGGTGACGCGAGTCAAGGGCCTTGACACCCACACAACACGCAACCCGACCATGTCATTAAGTCATCGCCCTTGTCAATAAGTCCTCACCGAGAGGTTTTGCAAGTCCCTCTATTCATCAGAACACAGATTCTCATATTACCATGACGCCAAGGATAGTCAACCAGAAACTACCCGCGGGAAACAAAAGGAAGCCGGGCGGCAAGAGGTGTGATTAGGGTGTTTAGGTGTTTGGGAAAGGAGTATGTCTCTTGCCACCCGGCTTCTTATTATATGAATGAGCACTTCCTGTTCCGCACTTTGAATTATAAAACAACCGGCGCAAAAGTCAACTGAATTATATTGCCGTCATTTGAAACCCGGCGACCGGCATTTCCGCAAGCTGACTGGCAAAAAGCGTTGAAAATCATCAACCGCTGTGTATAATGGGTCCCGCCTTTCAGGCTGGCCGACTTTCTTTTCTCTGGGAGGGTCAATGACCATGGAAAAAGCGTTCAAGACCGCCAAAGCAGCCCTGAAGTTTGTCGAAAGAACACCGGCGCCGCAGGGCCCGACGATGATCGGCGTACCATTTGAAAAGCGCAACGAGGTCCGGTTCGGCTTTATCGGTCTGGGCGGCCGCGGCTGTGGCCAGCTGAGGGAAATGCTGGCCGTCAAGAGCGCCCTGATCACCGCGGTCAGCGACCCGGTCAAAGCCGCCATGCAGAAGGCGCGGGAATCCGTGGTCCAGGCCGGCCGGCCCGCGCCCGCGGCCGTGGCCGACTGGAAAAAACTCTGCAAGCGGGAGGATGTCGATGTCGTCTACATCTGCTCGCCGTGGGACGCCCATGTCCCCCAGGCGGTCAAGGCCATGGAATGCGGCAAGCACGCGGCCGTGGAGGTCCCGGTCGCCACAACGCTGGCCGACTGCTGGCGCATCGTGGATACATCCGAGCGCACCCGGCGACACTGCGTGATCCTCGAGAACTGCTGTTACGGGTACAACGAGCTCCTGGCCCTGAACATGGTCCGCACCGGAGCCCTCGGCGCCGTCACCCACGGCGAGGCGGCCTACATCCACGACCTGCGGGCCATCCTTTTGGGGGACCGCGGCGAAGGGCTCTGGCGGCGCATACCCCATACCCTGCGCAACGGCAACCTCTACCCGACCCACGGTCTCGGCCCGGTGGCGCGGTACATGGACATCCACCGCGGCGACCGGTTCACACGGCTGGTATCCATGAGCAGCCGGCCGGCCGCATTGCAGGCCTACCGCGGAACGCACACGCCCGCTGGCGACCACAAGCACACCGAATCGTACACCTGCGGCGACATGAACTCCTCCCTCCTCCTGACCGAGGGCGGCCGCACCGTCCTCCTCCAGCACGATGTCGTCACCCCGCGCCCCTACAGCCGCATGAACCTGGTCCAGGGCACCCAGGGCACATTCGCCGATTATCCCCCCCGCGTATTCCTCGACGGCGGCGAGGGCAAACACGCCTGGCAGCCCATCGACGATTTCAAGACCCGATACGAACACCCCCTGTGGCAGGAACACGGCGAAACCGCCATGAAGCTGGGCGGGCACGGCGGCATGGACTTCATCATGAACCTGCGGCTGGTGGAGGCGTTCCAGAAGGGCCAGCCGCCCGACATGGACGTGTATGACGCCGCGGCCTGGAGCGCCCCCGGCCCCCTTTCGGACATCTCCGTCGCCTGGGGATCGCTCGCCCTGCCCTTCCCCGACTTCACGCGGGGGAAGTGGAAGAGTTGACGGGAGCCCGTGTCCCTGGATTGACCTTCCGCTCTTGTATTCCGGCATCATTGCCGCATTACGGCCGGCCGCCCTTGTGGATGTCCGCCGGGGCGGCCGCGGCCCGGTTTGTTCAACAGCGATTTTCGCGCCAGTAAAAACGACACAAATGGCGGCAGGGTGGGGAAAGGTCTACTATGCCCGATTTCAGAGGCGAATGGCCGTATGCCCGGCGGCTGGTGGTTGGCCTGTTTCTTATATCGTATGACGGATTAAAACAGCCCGCGCGCAAACTTAAATCAATAAGCATCCATTCTGCGCCCCCGGTTTAATCGGGTTGGCATTGCCAGTTCTCTATTCGTGGGTGCGATGCGCCAGCCATGACCGGCCCGTAGACGCCGCCCATCGTCCGCATGTTTTAAGGAGAAATTAGTTGACTTTATAAGCGTCAGGGTGTATAATATAGAAATGATTGACGCCAAGTTCTTCACCCACCCCAGGGCCGACTGGCAGCGGCGTTACGAAGCACTCCGCACGTCCTTCGTGGACCGACTGCCCGCCAAGGTCGTCGCCGACCGCTTCGGCTTCACCCCGGCCTATATTAATTTGATGCGCCACCTCTTCAAGACCGGCAAACTCGACTTCAACGAGCCCACCGTCGAGGGCAAGATCGCCCGGCGCAAGGTTTCCCGCGCCATTCGCGAAAAGGTCTGCGCCTGGCGGCGCGAGAATCTTTCGGCGGGGGAGATTGCCCAACTGCTCTTT
>JBDREB010000093.1:0-5731 GCA_043820325.1 Planctomycetota bacterium
CATGGTCAATGAAACCCGGAGTCAATTACAGGGCGTGGTGGAGGCCGATGAGACGATTATCGGTGGACCGGTGAAAGGGCTGACAGGGCGTGGGGTGACAGCAGCAGAGAGCAAGACCCTGGTTTTGGGTGCCGTCGAAGCGCTTCGCCGGCAAGACTAAGGATGGCGGCTGGAAGGAAAAAGCCGGACGGCTTCGCCTATATCCCGTGGCGCGAGCCGATGAAGAAAACATCGGCCGGTTTCTCCGCGCCCCGATGTGGCGACTGGGACGACGATTGGGACGGACGACCGGCGTGGATATTCTCAAAGCGCTTTGGCTGCCTATCGACATGAAGCGGCTCCCGGCCAAAGGGCTCGTCACATTCACCGAGCCTTTGGCAACCTGAAGACATGGCTCTTGGGGACGCACCATGGCGTCGACCCGAAGTACTTGGCACATTATCTCGACGAGTAGGTGTTCCGATTCAATCGGCGTAATACACCGATGGCGGCATTCCAAACCCCGTTGGGCCTGGCGGGTGTAAGAAAACCCATCGGATATCGTGCATTGACGGAACCGGTGTCAAAGGGATAAGCATAATGCTTCATTATAGTCTTCCGCGGGTCCCCATGCGGCTGCGGGCTGGAGTTTACCGCCGAAGGGCGTTTCATGGATAGGAGGTTGGTTTACGGGCGGTTGATTGGCAGGGCCGGGATCGCCGGATTGGCGCGGAGCGGGGCCGGTTTCAGAGGCCGGATATGCAGGTGATGCCCCCCCGATTTCCGAGCTGGAATGCATTCCAGTGGCGGGAGTGGAAATGGGATGATTACCGGATGACAACCGGGCGGATGGGCGCGTAATGTATATTGCCGCGCCCACGATCAAGACCGCGATCAAGATTGCGGCGACGATCTTCAAATCTCATTCCCCTGCTCAACACGCCAGGACTTTTCGCCTTGCGGTGCCGGCTCACGCTGTTTGTATCCGCGTCCCAATATACCGCGCGACGATCCGATGTCAAGTATATTTTACCATAAAAAATGGCTTGATCGACCATTCTGCACATATCATGCGAGGGACCTGCACGCCGAAGAAAGGAGCCATTAGTAGGAACCGGCGATGAGAAGGTGGAAACCCCGAGGCAGGGCGCGGGGTGGACTTCGCCGGCAATGTCGGATCTGGAACGGTTACGGCCCTTCTTACCCATCACCCCATTACCTTCTTCACCGTGAAGCGGCGACGCTATACGCCGCACCATAATTCCTTGACTCTCCCGCCCCGCCGCTTATAATGGCGCGGTCTTTCACGGAGGATCCGGGCCGATGTACCATGTCGCCATCCTGGTGCTGATCAGCATTCTGCCGATAACGGAACTGCGCGCCTCGATCCCGCTGGGGCTTTTTGCGTACAGGGAACTCCCCGCCTGGGCGGTGATAACGGTCTGCACCCTCGCGAACATCGCGGTGGGCCCGGTTGTATACCTCGCGATCGGCGGCATCATCCGCCTGGCCCGCCGCATGCCCCGCCTGGACCGCTTCTACATGCGCTACCAGGAACGGGTGGGCAAGCGGCTCAAGCCGCATGTGGACCGCTACGGGACCACCGGCCTGGCCATATTCATCGCCGTGCCCCTGCCCGGGTCGGGCGTCTACTCGGCCGCCATCGGCGCCCAGGCCCTGGAGATGGACTTCAAACGGTTCATGATCGCCGCTGTTTTTGGCGTCATCGGCGCGGGTATTCTCGTGACCCTTGTCACCTACGGCGTCATGTCGGGCGTGGAATGGCTCGGTTTCTTCATCAAGCGGCCGGTATGACCGGCGGGCCGGCCCGTAAACATTATATACATAATATACATAACGGGTTATGACGGAATATTTGGCTTGACAACCACCCGCTGCGCATTACCATGATGGGCTTTGCCTTTCAACCGACATCAGGAGACCAGCGATGACCACCCGCACCCTCGCCCCGGCCCGCGCGACCTGGACGCTTCAGAACGCGACCGCCCGGATCACGATCGAAAAGAAGACCGGCTGGATCCGGGGCGCCGAATGGAAAGCCAAGAAACTCGACCTTTTCAAGCAGGTGCGGGGCGGCATACCCGGATACATCGGCGGCCTGCGTGTGTACGACGAGCACGACCGCGCCTGGTACAGCGATTACGAGACCCCCTTCACCGTGTCCGGCGCGCGGTGCCGGGGGAACACGGTCACCCTGACCAAGCAGTTCCGGGGTGCGGCGTTCGCCCTCACCGTGACCTACATCATGGACCGCGACGGCCTGAACTGGAAGGTCCGGGCCGTGAAAAAGAACGCCGGCGCGGCCGACCGCAGCCTGCGGGTCTATTTCTCCTTCCCGCTCATCGCCGGGTGGGATTTCTGGGCGCCCTGCAACAACGGTGAACGGCATTGCGACGGCATGACTCCCTTCGAGCACATGTACACGCAGATCCCGTATGTGTCCGAGTCGGAGATCATCCTGCCCATGGTCAGCCACTACAACCGCGCCCTGGGCGTGGGCTACTCCATGGTCGATCCCATCGACAAGAATGTGCCGGCCGCCAAGTTCGGGTTCGACAACCTCAACAAGTGCTACAACTGGGGCGCCATGCGCAAGGACTGGCGCGACGCGCCCGTGCTCGAGGGGTGCAACTACGCCATCGGCCTGGTTGGCAAACGGCCCATGGAAACGGAGATGTTCCTCTTCTTTCATGAGGGCGACTGGCGGCCGGGCGTGGGCATGGTCTACCGCCGCTGGCAGTCCTTTTTCGATCCCTTCAACGACGCCATTTACGAACGCGAAGGCGTGTTCCAGTGCGGCGGCATACAGAATGCCGACTATATTCCCCAGATGCGCGCCATGGGCGTGAAAACCCTCGAGGTCCACGGCCATTTCCAGGACTACTGCGACTACTTCCAGTCGGGCAAGGATCGCTGGATGCATATCAGACACAAAGAAGGGTTGCGCCGCAAGATCATCGAGGACCTGAAATTAGACGCCATGGGCCGCGAGGAACGCATGGCCTTTGAAAAAGCGCATCCCATCCACGACCTCATCGAGAAGTTCATCGCCGGACATACCGAGGCGGAGATCGCGAAGAAGCTCGGCGTGACCGTGAAGGAACTCTACCACACCCGCGCCGACATCAAGCGCCGCCTCAAGGCCCTGGCCGCGGCAGGCATCTCCTGCCACTGGTACTTCAATTACACCGACGGGTACCGGTACCGCGTGGAAAGGGACTGGCCCGATGCGATCTGCCGCGACGAGGAGGGCGAACCGATCCCCTCGGGCTGGTACATGTGCCACAACATGAACGCCGATCCGCGCTGGTCGTTCGGCAAGTTCTCGTTCGAATCAGCCCGCAAGATCTTCAAGGAATACCCCACCCTCGACGGGTTCTTCCTCGACTGTTTCCGCCACTACGAGATCGACTTCGCCCACGACGACGGCGTGACCGTGGTGAACGGCAAGCCCTGCTACAGCGTCAACCGTTCCTACGACGACATCGAGCGGCTCATCAAGACCAAGATCATGAAACCCAGGAACCTTACATCCTTCGCCAACAAGCCGAATAGCATCCGCTCCATGCGCTATGTCGACGGCCAGCTTCTGGAGGGCAACGGCGACCAGTACGAAGAAAAATTCTTCTGGGCCTCGATCGCCAGCCCCCTCTTCTTCATGTGGACGCGCAGTGATGCCTCGCTGGGTGAATTCCTGCGCCGGGCCGTGTGGCACGGATGCTGGCCGCGCGAAGCCGAGTATACCGACGCCAACATCCGCTTCTACCAGAAGTACCTGCCCCTCTACGCGCAGTTCCGGCGCCGGGTCCTCTGCTTCGAGCCCGATCCCATGCGCATTCCGGCCGGATCGCGCGGCAAGCTCTACACCGTGAAGGACGGCTATGTGGCCGGCATCATCAACCTGAGCGTGAACGACAGCGACAAGGTTAAGTGGGGCAAACGGCCCTGGGCCCTCTTCCGCGTGGCGCAGGGATGCAATGTCAGCCGCGTCGGCCTGATGTTCCCGGGCGACAAGAAAATGCGCAAGGTCCATTTCAAGTTCGACGGCACCTTCATCGCCGTGCCCATGGACGGTTACACCAACTGCGCGGTGGTGAAACTCTTCGTCACCGGCAAGGCCAAGAAGAAGATCGGCGTAGACACATTCACCTCCAAGCCCCGCATGTGCGGCGATCCGGATTCGGCGTTCGAGGATGTGTCCGAGAGATAGCCACAAATGGGGTTATAGTGCGGAGAAGAATGGATCCGTAACCACAGATTCACGGCTGGGGTTACGGACAAAACCAGGAGAAGAGGCCACAGATTTCACAGATTGGCACAGATTTTTGTTCGGAGAAGAGAAGGACTCACCGCAAAGGCGCAAAGTTCGCAAAGAATACCGGGTTGGTTTATAAGAAATGGATCATGATCGGACCTCGGACTTCGGTCCTCGGTCGTCGGAAAGCCAACCACGGACTTGTCCGCCGAAGCGGCTTCGCGAAGGTGGATGGACACGAATGGTTTAAATCAAATATATGTCATTGCCCGGCTTGACCGGGCAATCCAGTCCGCCGACTGTTGACTGTCAACTGTGGACTGAAAACTGCTGATCACCGCGGATCAACGCTGATTTTTCAGGTGTAGGGGCACGGCATGCCGTGCCCTGCATATTTGAATGCCGTCCAAGCAGACTGAAAGCAGCCGTACCACGGCCACATCGACTTTTCAACTATTGGTTTTTTAGACTGTTCGACCCGTATCTTCCACCAATTTCGCGATCGAGCGGTCTTGGAACCTTCCCAGGCAGACCTGTGCCAGCATCGCACCGATGAAGGCCATGAACATGTCCCACTGGGTGTCCCACGGGTCGCCCTGCGTGCCCAGGAAGGCGTCGGCACCCTGGCCGAGCATGACCGCCGTCCACCATTCCACGAACTCGTAGCAGGCGCTGACCGCCAGGCAGATCCCCGTGACAATGACAAACAGCCACTTCCCCGGCTTGAGTGGTGAGGTGCGGATGAGCAGTTCACGCACGATCAGGGCGGGGATGAACCCCTGCGCCAGGTGACCGATCCGGTCATAATGGTTGCGCGCGAAACCGAACCACTCCTGCATCCAGAACCCCAGCGGCATCTCGGCGTAGGTGTAATGCCCGCCCAGCATCAGGATCAGGGCGTGGACAAAGATCAGCCGGTTAAAGAAGCGGCGTCAGCGGGAACCGGCGGTAGGTGGCCGCCAAGATGGGTACGGCGATGAATATCGGCGCCACCTCCATCCACCAGGTCATAGCGTCTTTGGGCTTGATCCCCGACACCATCAGGCACACGGCCCCGACCACGAGCAGAAATATCAGTTCGCGCGTCTGTTGTTTTCTTTGTACCGGGTCCATCATGATCGATTCCTTCGCCAGATTGACATGTGGGTTGAGCCGCAACTGCCCCGCGGTAAGGACCGAAAGCTGATCTGGGACTGGATCCCCCGGTCAAGCCGGGGGATGACAGTAGGCCCTGCTGAAAAAGTTTTTAATTATTCATAATATATTGCATTTACAGGATATATATGTCATACTCTTGTCTGAAATGGCACAACGAATTGCACGGAAAACGAGCGTCCCCCCTTGGAAACCATGCACTTTGGCAAGGCCGAGATGACATGTACCGCGGCAGCGACAGCACGACCGAAGATCTATTCCGGGACTTTTTACCGTTCGGCGGGAAATTAAGCGAAGAAACCCGATGGGTCAAAGCCGGGC
>JBDREB010000094.1:0-14187 GCA_043820325.1 Planctomycetota bacterium
TCTGATGGATCCGGCTATCATTTCTATTCACTTGAAATGCTCCTTGTTGATATGGTTGCTATTTCGCAACTCCAATTATATCAACTACTTGGAGCATTTCAAGCTTTTTTGTGTAAAAAGCGCGCTTGTTTTGGGTTTAGAGAAGAACCCGTAGACCGCCTCGCGCAGGGTCTTGGAGAACCCATGGCCGCCGGGACCGGTGACGATGGCGACATCGTCGGGCCGGCCGAAGAGGGTGTAGACCTGTTTGAGGTGCCGAAAGGCCTCCTGCGAGCCGCGCTGGTCAAAGAAATCGTCCTCGGCCGTTGAAAGAAGCACGGGCCGCGGCGCCGCGGCCGTGAGGTGGTCGTATTCCTCGTACCCCGCGGCGATGATGCCGGGCAAACACTGTTCCGTGTCGGCCGGGAGTTCATTCTCCAGGTTGTGACGGAAGGTCGTGACATAGCACGAAGGCGCGATCATGGTGAGCCGGTCCTCGACCGCGGCCACGGCCGTGGTCATGGTGCCGCCGCCCGAATTGCCGGTCATGCCCACGCGCGAGGGATCGGCCTCGGGCCGTTCGAGGAGGGCGTCCAGGGCGCGGACGCCGTCCCAGGCGCGCCATGAGCCGAAAAAATCATCGAAGAGGTACTGCTGGTTGCCCATGGTGATGTGCTCTTCCACGCACCCGGGCATCACATCCTTGTACTGGAGGTACTGCCGGCGCTCGCCCTGGCCGATGGGGTCGAAGATGAGCGTCATGAACCCCTTCAGCGCGAACCCAGCCCCAAAGGACTGGTAAGGCTGGGCCGCCTTGCCCTCGTTGGAATGCCCGCACGCGCCGAGGACGCACGGGAAGGGCCCCTTCCCCTTCGGGACATACAGGTTGGCCGTCACCAGGAACCCGGGCCGGCTCTCGAACACGAGCTTCTCGATGCGGTAGTCCGGGTGCTTGATCTCGCCCGTAACGCGCGTGTTGAGCGGCGTGGTTTTTTTCGGCAGGTGGTAGAGTTGCTTGAGCGTCCGGCGGCAGGCGGCCACATGCGCGGCCATCGCCTCCCGGGTGGTTATCCGCTCGAACCGCTTGCGGCGTTTGCGGTCGAATTCCGCGAACTGCCGCTCGGTGAGGTCCTGCAGAATGCGGGAATAGCTATTCATGGCACGGCCCTTCCATAAAGCACGCGGAGGGCACGGCATGCCGTGCCCCTACAAAGCACCAAAAGCCGATTGCAGTTTGTTTCATGCATGCCAGTCCAAGTTGGGCTCGGGGATCTTCGCTTCCACCCGCGCCCGCCAGTCCTTGAGCATGGCGTGCAGGTGGCGGGTCGTGGCCGGATCGTCCCCGGCGCGGTCGTGCTGTTCGGCAATATCCTCGCGCAGGTTGTAGAGTTCGAGGCGGCCGTCCTCGAAGAACTCGATGAGCTTCCAGTCGCCCGCGCGCACGCTGGAACCGGGCGTGCCGCCCTGGTTGCCGTAGTGGGGGTAGTGCCAGAAGATCGCCTCGCGGTCGAGCGCCGTGCCGCCCTTGAAGAGCGGCAGGATGTTGACCCCGTCAGAGTGCCGGGCGGGCATGGCCGGCAGACCGGCCGCGGCCAGGAAAGTGGGAAAGAAATCGGGGCTTGTGACCGGCACGCCGCAGGCGCTCCCCGGCCGGACCACGCCCGGCCAGCGCACCAGGAGCGGTTCGCGCGTGCCGCCTTCATACATCCAGCCCTTCCCCTCGGCCAGGGGCGCGTTGGATGTGGGCGAACCCTCGGATGTGGCCAGGCCGCCGTTGTCGGAGGTGAAGACCACGATGGTGCTCTCCGCCAGCCCTAGCCGGTCGAGCGCGTCGAGCACGCGGCCGACATTCAGGTCCAGGTTGGCCACCATGGCGGCGTAGGCCGGGTCGGACTGGACCAGCCGCCGCAGGATATGCTTGTCGCGCTTGTGCCGGCAGGGAAAGAACGGCCCCTCGGCGAACGGGTCCACCCGGTCCAGTCCCCGGTCGTGCGCCCTGGCGATGAACGGCGCTTTCCACTCGGGCTTGACCTGGATGGGTATGTGGACCGCGTAGTGGGAGAGGTACATGAAGAACGGGTCGTGGCCGTTCTTTTCGAGCAGGCGCACGGCCTCCTCCGTGACCCGGTCGGTGAGGTATTCACCGGCCGCGCCGTCGGAAAGGCGCGGGTTCTGCCACGGGCTGAAGTAGCCGTGGTGAGGGGCGCCCCAGCCGCACCCGGCCACATTCACATCGAACCCGTGGTTCTCCGGCCAGTACCGCGGCTCTTCGCCGAGGTGCCACTTGCCGACATGGTAGGTGCGGTAGCCCCCGTCCCGGAGCGCGGCCGCGATGGTGGTCTCCGTGCACGGCAGGTAATGGAGGTAGGGCGCATCGATGAGCCGGCCCCGCGTGCCGCCGCCGATCCAGTCCGTGATACCCAGCCTGGCCGGGTATCTGCCCGTAAGGATGCTGGCGCGGGTGGGCGAGCAGACCGGGCAGGCGGCATAGGCGTCGGAAAAACGCATGCCCTGTGCGGCCAGACCGTCCAGCCGCGGGGTCTCGTAGAACGAACTCCCGGTGCAGGCCAGGTCACGCCAGCCCAGGTCGTCGATCAGGATGAAAAGGATGTTCGGGCGGGTCACGGAGCGCCTCCTCGCAAGGGTGGCTGCCGGATCGGCCGGCAACCCGGTATGATCACCTGTATCTTAGCCGTCCGGCGGGGAAGTCAAGGGAATGTTGATCGGGCGGGCCGGTCGGTGTCGCGCTGGCGCGCCATGTCCGGATAGAGGGTGCGGATGCAGTCGGGGCACAGACCGTGGGTGAAACGGGTGCCCGCATGCGCGCCGAGGTATTGTTCGATCTGGTTCCAGTACCCCTTGTCGTCACGGACCTTTTTGCACTGGGCGCAGATCGGCAGCAACCCCGCCAGGGTGTTGACATCGCGCAGGGCTTGTTCAAGATCAGCGCTTTTACGCTCGAGCGCGCGGTGGGACCGTTCCCGCAGGAGCTCGAACAGGAAGGTGAACACCGTCACCATGATAAAGGTGGCGGTGAACCGCACTTGGACGCCGGCGGCATAGGGATAAGTGCCGAACGCCCCCGGCAGCCACACCAGGCCGGCGACCACGCTGAACCCCGCACCGACCCAGCCGGTCCCCTCGATCCGGCCGCGCAGGAAATAGGCCAGGGCCGGGAGCAGGTAGGCCCACAGGAGGGTCGCCCCGGCATCGTGCCCGCAGGCGGTGTTATAGGCCAGTTGGGCGATGAAACCGGCCAGAACGATGCGGAAGACCCAATCCCCGCGGTGGAGCATATTGAGGACCACCAGGGCCAGGGCCAGGAATCCCGCAAAGACGAAATCGATGATCCCCGCGGTCGTGATCTTGATCCCGCCGCCGGTCACATCCAGGACGCCGAAGACCAGAAGGACGGGAATGGCAATGGCGATCGCCGCGGCCAGGAAGATCCGGCGGAGGCTGTCCTCCGCGTCGTCGGCAGGCAGGCGCAGGAACCGTTCGATCCAACCCATGGGCATCTCATCCGTACATCAGGATTCTGCCGCAGCACTGGGAGCGGGCAGCCCCAAGTGCTCCGGCAGGGTCCCGGTGCGGACGCATTCACCGACCGCAGGCATTATACCCTCCCACCCGCGGGAGGCAAGCATATTTTCGCTTGCATCGGGCCGGTGGCCGGGTATGCTTGGGGCGGTCCTTCACCGACATGTCAAGGATGCCGCCATGACCCAGGATGAGATCTTCGCCGCGCTCGACATCCGCCCCGCCGAACACCGGGACCTCCATGTGCTCCGGAATTTCTCGGCGTTCGTGGCCGTGTCGGAGGGTCGGGTGATCGCCATGACCGATCCCTGGCTCCGCCACTGCCCCCTCTTCGACATGCTCTACGAGCGCCGGGAGACGGCGATCTTACGGAGGTCCGGACGCGCATCCGCGAGGCGGTCGAGGCCAAGATCGCCCAGTTCGGCATGTTCACAGCGCGGCGCCAGCTCATCCGCACCGACATCGCCGTGCCCTACGGCGCCTCGGAAATGATAATGCACGCCCTGCGCCGGGGTGGCCTCAACGCCACGGTCACGGCCTGCGACGGCGCCGGCACGGTGGTCACGGCCAACCCCGACCTGGTGCAGGGCATCGGCGCGCGCATGAACGGGCTCTTTTACACCTCGCCGGTGCCGGAGGTGATCGCGGCGATCGCGCGCCTCGGCGGCACGGCCGTCGTCCCCGCGACCGCAGCGGTCGACCAACTGGCCGGCCTGCGTCTGGCCGCGGACCAGGGGCACAAACGGATCGCCGTCACGGTGAACGGCTTCATCGACCAGCCGCTCGACCGGTACGCGGCGGTCGCGCGGGAACTGGACCTCACGGTCATCCTCATCGTGGTATGCACCACCGGAGTGAACGCCGGCCGCGCAGCGGAGATCGCGGCCTGCGCCGACCTGGTGTGGTCGTGCGGCTCGGGCCCGGTGCGCGAACAGGCTGGCGGCCGGGCGCTCCTGCAGATCACCCTGGCTATCCCGGTCTTCGTCATGACCCGGACCGGTCTCGCGTTCGCCGCCCACTACGCCACGCCGCCCGAAGCGGTGCGCGACCTCGACCCCGCCGGGCAGTACCTCATCGCGGGCAACATCCGCGGCACCCCCCTGCGCATGGCGCCGGGCGATGTTTTCCTCGCCCCCGCCCGCCTGCCGGTACGCAGCGCGAAGGAACCGGGGTAGCCACCGGATGGCGAAAGACAAGACCATTTATCATTGCAAATTTAGCATTTTCATGAAAAATGCCAAATGCTAAATGATAAATGTTAAATTTGCAATGGTGTTTTGCCCATTCTAAAATGGACATCGCTACGGAGATCCTTCTTCTGCGGCCGTCCGGCCGGGTCTAATCGGTGATCCTGAGCTTCAGGATGTACCGCTGGTCGGACATGTAGTTGGCGTTAATGTAGAGCCCCACGGTCTTGCCTTCGTTGTAGATGCGGATGTGGCCCTTGGTGCCGCCGCCCTCGATGCGCTGGAAGAGAAAGGCCTGGAACCACGGCCAGTAGGAAATGGGGAGGTCGAAGACCGGCGGCCAGTTCTCATCGTCGGCCACGACCATGAGGTCACTGCGTTTCCCTTCGGGCGTCTCGAACTGTTCCGCGTGGATCCGGAACTTGAGGGCGGTCTTGCGGCGCTGGGCCTCGAGCAGGGCCGTGTCGACCAGCCAGCTCACGCCGCCGGCCAGCGTCCGGTGGTATTCATCTTCCGGGATGGGACCGAACGGCGTGGCCACCACCGGTGGCTTTTGGAACATGTTCTTGAACATCGGCTGCGGTTCCCTTCATATGCCTGCGCGTTCCCAATCATACAGGAACGACCGCCAATATACAACAAAAATCCCGCGGCGGGCGCTGCGCACGGGACGGTTTCATGCGAATTGCGTGCAAGCCGGGAACGAGCCGCGCCGCCCGGGCATGGGCGGGCTAATCGGTGCCGAAACGGCTCACGCTGTACCAGATGATCGCGCCGACCAGGCCGATGGCCAGCCAGGCGGCCCAGGCGGGCAGGCGGAAAACGCGGTCCGATCCGCCCGTACGCCAGGCCACGCCGGCCTCGATCCTGACTTTGCCGGCATCGGGTGACGCGGGCATCCTGTGGAGCATCTCGCGGATCTCCGGCGGGGCATCGGCGGGATCCCCGCGCCATTCGATCCGCCGGACCTCATGCTGCACCGGGCCGGTGACCGGTCCGACGGCGGCCTGATCCAGCAGGTCGCGGAATTCGGCCGGCACATCATCGAGCCGGTCATGGGTCCGGCCGTTGATCGTGTAGCGCTTGACCGAGACCTTCTTGATGTCCATGATCACATAAAAACGCGCAGGGCCGCGTCCTCGATGATCAGGCGGTTGATCTCAAACACCTTCTCCCCGTCGAAGGACTGGCGCGTGGCGTAGGCCATGGGCGCGCAGGCCAGGGTGGGGGCGTAGGGGCAGATCATGCGCGGGTTGCACGGCACGGCCGCGGGATAGGCGATGAGCTCGCGGCCGGTCTCGCGTTCGTAGGCAAAGAGGTCGCCCCGGGCGTTGACGCACCAGACATGGCGGCCCACCGCCGGCGGGCAGACCGACCAGCCCCCGCCGGCGCGGGCGTCCTCCCAGGCCTGCCCGGCCGTACGCGGCGTTTCGGTCTGGCTGCGCCGCCGCCAGAGCTCCCGGCCCGTGGCCAGCTCCACGGCGATCGCTTCGCGCCATTCGCCGACGATATAGATCACCCCGTCCCGCACCACCGGCGGCGCGGTCACGCCGATCACCTTGACGCGGTAGAGTTCCGTCCCCGAATCGGGATCGATGACGAAGAGCGAATGGTACCCCTCGATACCGTCCACTTTCACCCCGGTGCCGGCCACGATGAGGTACTCCCGGTCGCCCTGGCGTGCCAGGGTGGCCGGGCACGCGTCCCAGGCCGAACGGCCGAACCGTTTGTCCCATACCACGGCGCCGTTGCGCCGCAGCTGCAGCCGGCCGGGGCCGCCGAGCCATTCCCGTTCGCCCACCGAGAGCGGCGGCACATAGACCCAGGCGTCCGGATCGCCGGGGAAATGGGCCGACATGTCCCAGGCAAAGACCGTGTCGGCCGAAGTGCCCAGGACCTTGCCGTTGGAGGGCAGGGGCGGCGGATCGACGGGACAGCGGCGGATGTAGGCGATGTTGGAATGGACCTCGAAGACCGCGTACCCGCCCGGCTCGATGCGCCGCCCGCCGAAGCGGAACGGGCTCAGCGTGTACTGCCGGAGCCGGCCGTTCCGCGCCTTCTGCACATGGCTGACATGCCGGTGGCCGTTGACCGCCAGCAGGGCGCCCTGGTCCTCCATCCCGTCAAGCCGGGCCTGCTTGAGGACACCGTGGGAGAGCATGACACAGCCGGGGGCCGCATGGTCGTGGGCGAACGCCTGCCAACCCGACCCGGCCTGCTGGTCGCCCAGCGCGATGCAGCGCGTGCCGGCGATGTCCACGGCCTGCTGGAGGGGCCCAAAGACCTCGGCCAGGGCTTCCCAGCCGAGCTTCCCGTCGCCCTGGATATTCGCCGAACCGTCGTGATTGCCGTAGACAAAAAGCCACCGGGGCGTGAGGGCGCGCATCCGGTCGCGGAAACCGGGGCCCAGTTCGCGGCACGCCTCGACGCTGTCAAAGAGATCGCCGAGGCTGACCACCGCATGGGGCTGGTGCTCGCCGACCGCCCGGCGGAGGTACTCCTCGACCTGGCGGCATTCGGCGCCGTCGTTGATGTGCGCATCGGTGAAGCACAGCAGTTTGAGCATGGTTCCCTCGTAAGCCGCAGACCCGGGAATTATAGGAAAGCGGCGGCATTTGCAAGCGGGAAATGGCCATCATCCGGCGCATATGCAGGGTCTTCCGAAACCTGATCGACAGGCCCATAGTCGCGCGGAAAGATTACTTGGTCATTAATTGGCCTTGGTTAAGGGTTTTGATTGCTTGGTCCGTAGCAACGATTCTATCTTTTTGTTCCATTGTCATACCACCGGGCCATTAAAACTACGAGTACCAAAGGGATTAACCTTTATCCCTCTTATTACAATTGTGAACTTTCGCGACCGGCGCGATGGAATATATGGATGTCAATCATGTGACCATCGAACCCGCCGATCTCGAATATACCCTGGGCGTTGGTTTTGACTTCGCCCGGTTTGGGGCCACCGGTATAGGTGATGGCAACATCGGATAACGGGTTGCCATCCTGGTCACAAACAAGCCCGACAAAGTGAATGGGGACCCGTTGATCCCTCCCAAACCATTTAAAGCGGATCAAATCCGTGAAATCATCGCTGGCGACAAACAGCAGAAAAACAAGAATGACGATCAATGCCATTACCGCCAGAGTCACGCCGAGTTTCTTGCCATTGCTCATGGATGCACGCCCTTCAGGCTATATGACCGGCAATGGTGATCACCGCCAGGGGAGGATAATTTCCCATCCGCCTTCCAACCGGCTAACATGGACCAAGGCATTCTACCCGGCATCCGGTTCGGGTCAAGGGAAAGTTGGGTGGTGTTTTGAGCTTGAGCGTGGTCTGGTCAACGCACTGCGGACATTGCGCTTCGGGCCTTGAGCGGCAGATTCACGGGAACAAAATACGATTCGGGGTAAAGGTAATCCTCGCCCGATTCATCCACAATGCGAAGATACCCCTCCTTGGCCGCCTTGGCGTCATGCAATACCCGGTAGACCTTTCTCGGCTCCAAGTCCGCGCATTGGTCGTTGGCGACGCACAGGACGAATTTGCCTGCTTTGGTATTTGCCATCTGTTCACTCCACCAGTCTTTTGATCTTCATTTTCACTTTGCCTTTGCCGTGTGCTTCGTACCAATGCAGTTCCGCCCGATATATCCGGCCATTGGCAAGCCTGACCGTGGCTAATCCTTTCATCTTCCGCCAGCGGGCGGGACCGAATTGGTTCTGGAGCCGCATAATTTCGCGGATCCGGCCGCCGATCGCAATGGTGATCGGCTGTTCCACCTGCCCGATAACTTCAAAAGGCATCGGTGGGTCTCCTCCTTTGCAGCATCTGCATGCACATCAATGATCATGCCCATATTTTACCGGTCCAATCCTTTGGTACAAGAAAAAACAGCTGAATTATACGACGCCTGCCCGGGAAACGCAAGGAGAAAAGGGGATCGGGGCCATCAATCCCCGGGTTCGGGCTGCACCGGTGTGGCGCCGGTGATGAGCGTACCGGACGCTCCCCCCTTGAGGTCGGCGGCATTGCCCTCGTCGGTGTCGAGATGCATATCCAGCCGGTAGGCGGGGTCCACGCGCACCAGCACATCGTCGTAGACCATGCCGCGCGCCCCGCCCACCCGCACCATGACCCACTGCCTGTCCGACACACCGAAGCGCGCCGCGTCGTCGGGATGCATGTGAATGTGCCGCTGGGCCTGGATCACGCCGCGCGCCAGGTTCACCGTTCCGGCCGGCCCGGCCAGGATGAGGCCGGGCGAGCCGTCGAGCTTGCCCGACGGCCGGATGGGCGCGTCAATGCCCAGGCTGAACTCGTCGCTGCGCGAGATCTCGACCTGGGTCTCCGACCGTTCGGGCCCCAGCACGCGCACCTTGTCGATGGAACTTTTGGGCCCCCTGAGGGTCACGACCTCTTCGCAGGCGAACTGGCCCGGCTGGCTGAGGTCGCTCCGGCGCGTGAGCTTGTGGCCGGGGCCGAAGAGCGCCTCGACATGTTCCCGGCTCAAGTGTATATGGCGTACGCTGATGCTGATGGGGATCCCCGGATCAGGCATATTGTCTCCTAGACCAAAGAACTGTTTGCGGTTGCAAAAGGCGGATCGGCCGACGGCATGCGATATACGGTATGGTCAAAAAGTCCAATAGTCCAAAAGACGCGAAGTCGGATGTCGCCGGCTTTGCCGGCACCTTCGACTTTTAGACCTTTCGACCTTTGGACTTTCAGACCCCTTCCATAGGTCGTCTGAAAAGACATTGTCAAAACTCCCGGAGCAATAGTCAAGGTCGGGCTGTAAGCGCTTTCACAAAAGGCTGCCACCGCGGATCCCGGCCGAGCAGGTGGACCAGTGCCCGGGCCCGGGCGCGGGCAGCCGCTTCAGCGCTGGCATGACTGCGGTCGATCGGGGCCGGGGCGAGCTTGAGTGACTGTTCGATGTGACCGATGGCGCAGACCCGGGCGCGAAAGTTGTTGATGCAGAGCCCGGCGATGGCGAGGGGAACGCTCCCCTCGGCGCGCATGGCCGCGGTGAACGCTTCGGCCTGGGCCTGTTCCGCCATGCTCAGGGGGCCGGCTTCGGCCGCGGCCGCGTTCGCGTCCATGTCCGCGACCGCGTTGACCGCGGGCACGGTGACCGCCACGGCCGGGTTGGCCAGGACGAACCGGATGGCCAGAGCGGCGATGTCCACCTCCGGGTCATGTTTGAGTCCACCGACCGGCGCGATATGGCAAAGCGCGGTCACGGGCACCCCGTAGATGCTCCATACAAGAGGCTTCATGGCGATGAGAGGCGTGCGGGTCTTCCGGGCGACCGTGGTCAGCGCCCCTTCCAGGGTCCGGTTGGCACAGTTGTAAGGCACCATCACCGCGTCGAAAACCGGGTAGGCGTCAAGCAGGCGGGCGGCGTAGTCCGGATCATGGCACGAGAACCCCGCATACCGGATGAGTCCCTCTTCCTTGAGTTTGTCCAGTTCGCCCAGGGCCGCCTTGACCAGGGCCGGTGAACCGAGAGGGTCGCCCATGTCGACCGCACCCAGCAGGAACTGGTCAAGCCGGTCGATCCCGGCTTCAGCCAGCCGCGCCATGACCTCCTCGCGCACATAGGCCCGCGGATCGCGCTTCTCGTTCTTGATGTTCTTGATAAAATCGACCCGCATACCCGAGATGAATATCTTTTCCCGGTCGGCTCCCGCGATGCGGAGCGACTCGCCCAGCGAGGCGATCTCGCACCCGTAGGTGGTCTCAAAGTAGGTCACGCCCCGTTCGAGCGCCCGGATCACGACCCCGGCCCGTTCTTCCGCTTTCAGGAAAAAACGCGCCGTGCACGCGGTCCCGCCGTTGTATTCAGCCCCTTCCCGGTGGCCGCCCAGACCGAGCGCCGTGACCGTGATGCCGTGCCGACCGTATGCCCGGGATTTCATGCGGCATCACCCAAATTGCCTGCGGCAAGCGGTCGAGAAGTCGGAAGGGTCGGAAAGTCGGAAAGCCGGAGGATGAGAAGCTCGATCTGCATGCTTCCGCCAACCTCCACTATCTTCCTTTGTGCCCTTTGTGTACTTTGTGGCAAATCCTTGTTTCTCTCGCTTCACCCTGCCACAGCTCTGTGACCTCTGTACTCTGTGGCAGATCTTACAGCCCGATCAGCATCCCCAGCGCGAGGTTGGAGACCGAGCCGTCGATCTCATTGGAATTGCCTGTCCGGGGATGGACCAGGGTGTAGTTGAGCATGGCGTGGTAGCTCATGGTGCCACGGGTGTAGCCCACACCCGCGGCCAGGACCTCGGCGTTGGGGAAACGCGACTGCACCAGGGTGGCGTAGTCGGCCGGGTACGGCGAGGGGTCGGAGTAGTACCCGAACCGCCAGGCCAGGGCCGCGCTCTGCTTGTACTCGCACCCGAGGCGCAGCGGCCAGGTGTTCATCATATCGTCCGATACGCGGCGGTTGTTCAACCATACGCCCTCATCATCGTATACGAGGTTGATATCCATCGCCGACCAGTTGATGTAATAGAGGTCGCCGGTCAGGGTGAGCGCATCCGACGGCTTCCAGGCCGCGCCCACGCCCGCGCGCTGGGGATAATCCATGATCATCTCCATGTCGCTCTCCTCGGCCGCGGGCGGCCCGCCGGTGAAACCCATTTTGGCTTCGCCCGGTGCGTGCAGGACATAATGACTGCGGTAGAGGGCGCCCACGGTGAGGGTGTCGGTGAGCTTGAGCATGTAGCCGAGATCGACCTCCATGCCGTAACCGGTGCCGTCCGATTCGCTGTCGTACCGGTAACTGGTGGTGGGCGGGCCGTCAACATCGGTATACACTTTGGAGTTGTCGGTCGAATTGAACCCGTACAGGATCTGCAGCGACCCGCCCACCGCCTGCCGGTCGCCCAATTTCATGCCGAAGGCGACGGGCACATTCATCACCGCCACAGCGGTGCTGTATTCGGCTTTGATGAGGTCGCCGCCGGCGGTGACGGCCGAATCGCTCCATTCCGCGCCCAGACCGCCCGAACCGTAGAAGCCGATCCCGAGGGTGAAGGAATCGAACGCCTTGTACCAGCCGACATCGGGCCGGAACTGGTTGTCACTGATGGTGTCTTCCGAATAACGGGTCGGTTCCGCACCGGGAGCCGCCCAAGGGCCGAAGGGTATGGGAAAGTCCCCCAGAGACGGGTTGAATCCGCCGGCTAGGCCAATGTTGCGGAGCGACTGGTCGGCCGTCTGGGTCATCTGCGACATGCGGATATCGAAACCCACCTGGGAACCGGTCATAAAGGCCAGACCGGCCGGGTTCCAGAATATGGCGGTCCAGTCGTCGGCCAGGCCGATGGCCGCGCCGCCCATGTTCATCTGCCGCGTGCCGATGCCGGCGGTTTCGAACCCGCCGCCCCACACCATGGCCGCGGACAGAACGATCAACAACCCGGTCAGACGCATGTTCATGCCGTATCTCCTGCCTTCCAATAGAGCCTATCTGAAAACCTATCCGTAGGCCCGAGGTCGTGCGAGCATAAGTTCTTGCTCTTCAGCCGTCACCGTCACCCTCACCGAAACGGGCCTCGTAACCGTAACCGCTCTTTATCTCTTCGCCCCGCTACCACAGCCGACCGACCTGTCCGCCATAGTGCTCTGACGAAGGCGGAAGCCCGGAGGGGTTTGCGGATAGGCTCTTAATGCAACCCCGTTTCAAAGCCGCCTATTATACGCCTCCCCGCCGGGGCACAAGCAAAAACCGGCCGGAAGTTTTTCGCTTGCCATGGACCGGTTTTCCGTTACAACATTAGGGACACATGCTGCTGTGCCCTACACCGGTTATGCCAAAGGAACGCCATGAACCACCGCGAACGCTTCGCCGCGATCATGAACTTCAAGCCCGTCGACCGCGTGCCGGTCTATTACTTCGGCACCTGGGACGAGACCCGCGTGCGCTGGGAGGACGAGGGATTGAAAACACTGCCCGAGGTCCCGGGCCTCGACCCGGATTGGGAGCGGGGTATGTGGGACTGCCACGGCCTCGTGAACACCCGTGCCATCACCGACCGCAAAGCCGTGGTGCTGGAGGAGACGGACGACCACCGCGTGGTGCGCACCGCCCTCGGCGCGGTGATCAGGGAGGGCAAACACGGCAGTTCGATCCCCATGCATGTCGAGGAAGCACTGAAACCCACCCGCGCCGCGTGGCGGGAATTCAAAAAGATGCTCGACACCACCGATCCCCGCCGCCGGCCGGCCGGGTGGGAGGCCCAGGCCGCGCAGGTCGATAAACGCGAGCGCGTCACCACCTTCCTGGCCGGATCCCTCTACGGCTGGCCACGCGACTGGATGGGCGTGGAAGCGTGGTCCCTGCTGGCCTACGACGATCCGGCCCTCTACGGGGAGATCATCGAGTTCATCGCCGACTATTTCATCGCCCTCTACACCCCCGTGCTCAAAAAAGTCCGATTCGAGTTCGGGTATTTCTTCGAGGACTGCTGTTTCAAGAACGGCCCCCTCTTTTCGCCCGACATCTTCCGCACATACTACATGCAACACTACCGCCGGCTGAACGCGTTCTACCACAAGGCCGGTGTGCCGCTCATGCTCGTGGACAGCGACGGCAAGGTCGACCAGTTAGTGCCCCTGTGGCTCGATGCCGGGTTCGACATCATCTTCCCCATCGAGGTGGGCACCTGGAAAGGAAACCCGGTCGCCTTCCGGAAAGAATACGGCAAACGCATCCGCATCTTCGGCGGCGTGGACAAAAATGTCTTCCCCCAAGGCGCGGCCGCGATCCGCAAAGAGCTCAAACCGCTGGTCCCCGTGGTCAGGGAAGGCGGGTTCATCCCCATCCCCGACCACCGCATCCCGCCCGACTGCTCCCTGGCCGACTTCAAGACCTATATTGAGGTTTTCAACCGAAATCTTTAACACATAGGAGAATTTATTAATGTAGATTTGGATGCTTTAGCCGAATGAAACGGTGGGAGTACGCGCCTCTATTGGCAATGACAGGATGTTATGCCATAGACTGGATCCCCCGGTCACGCCGGGGGATGACGGAAAATGATGATCGGCCTGCATCCAATATGTCCCTTTGTCATTGCCCGGCTTGACCGGGCAATCCAGTCTCCAATGCTTGCTTCATGCGGGTAAAGTGATACAAATTTAGCAATTAGCCCAAAAACAAACGCGCAAATAGCGAAATAAAGCTTGAAATGCTCCAAGTGGTTGATATAATTGGAGTTGAGAAACAGCAACCATATCAACAAGGAGCATTTCAAGTGAACACAAATGATAGCCGGATCCATCAGAAAAGCAAGCGGAAACTGGGGCGGAGATTGGACCGGCAGAGCGGGATGTGTCGTGGCGGTCCGGTGATGGGCAGCGGCCCGGTGTGGTACGAGATGTCGGAGCGGATCAGCGGGACGCACAGCGGGGGTATTGGCGCGGTGCGGATGGTGGTGCGCGCCACGGCGCTGGCGGAGGCGATCGACGAAGAGC
>JBDREB010000095.1:0-3654 GCA_043820325.1 Planctomycetota bacterium
TCTGATGGATCCGGCTATCATTTCTATTCACTTGAAATGCTCCTTGTTGATATGGTTGCTATTTCGCAACTCCAATTATATCAACTACTTGGAGCATTTCAAGCTTTTTTGTGTAAAAAGCGCGCTTGTTTTGGGATTAGCATTGAAAGGGCAAGGGAGGCCAGACCTTTAATCGGGTTGATCCCCGGCCTTCTCATGCAATGCTAAATTTGTGATGCTAACTGCTAAATGAAAAATGGGCTCTGTTTTATACCGTTCCTCCCGGCGTCCGGAACGGCCGCGGCCCGGGCGGCGGGCCCGGCGGTTTGGGTGGCGGCGGATCGTCGCGGCGCTTGTCCTCGCTGCCACCGCATCCCACGAACTGCTTGCGGCAGAGGTCCTGGTAGAGCCCCGCGGCGGCGTACAGTTCCCGGTGCGTGCCGTCCTGGACAATGCGGCCCTCGTTGAAGACCAGGATGCGGTCGGCGTTCAACACCGTGGAGAGGCGGTGGGCGATGATCAGGCAGGTGCGGCCGCGGAAGACGGTGCGGAACGCGTCGAGGATGATCGACTCGCTTTCCGCGTCCAGGGCCGAGGTGGGTTCGTCGAAAATGAAGAAGGCCGGTTTGCGCAGGAGGGCGCGGGCGATGTTGAGCCGCTGTTTCTGGCCGCCCGACAGGGTCACGCCCCGCTCGCCGATGTCCGTGTCGTACCCGTTGGGCAGCTGCATGATGAAGTCGTGGGCGTTGGCGCGACGGGCCGCGGTCTCGATATCGGCCGCCGTGGCCATCGGATCGGCGAACCGCAGGTTCTCGGCCACGGAACCGGCGAAGAGGATGTTCTCCTGGGTCACATAGCTGATCTGCCGCCGGAAGGAGGCGGCCTCGAGCGTGGCGATGTCGATGCCGTCCACCCGGATGGCGCCCGACTGCGGATGGTAGAACCGGCAGAGCAGATTGATGAGCGTGGTCTTGCCCACGCCCGAGGGCCCCACCAGCGCCACGGTCTGCCCGGCCCCGACCTCAAAGCTGACCGCGCGCAGGACCTGCTTGCCGTTGGGGTAGGCAAAGGACATCCTGTCGAACGCCACCGCGCCGGTAAGCGGCGGGCAGGGCGCACCCGGCGCGCGCAATTCCTCGGCCACAGCCTTGTCTAAAAGGCTGAAGATCCGGCCCAGGGCGATCTCGGCCTGGGTGAAGACGCGCGCCGAGGTGCCGGTGATGCCGATGAGCGGCATATAGAGCATGCCCGCATAGATGTAGAATTGCATGAGCTCGCCCACCTTGATGTGGTCCCGGGCCGCGGCGATGCCGCCCACGCACAGGATCATGGCCGTGGCCGCGCCGGTGATGAGCAGGTTCACGGCGCCAAGGGTGTTGAAGGCGCGCATCATGATCATGTTCTGGCGGTAGAGCTCCATAAGGTCGGTCGAAAAGGAGGCCGATTCGCTCTCCTCGCGGCCGAAGATCTTGATGAGCCGGATGCCGTTGATGCGCTCTTGCAGGCGGGAATAGATCTGCGCCAGGGCCTCGCGCTGGGCCCGGCCCGACTCGCCCGCCCGTTTGCGCGCGACCTGGAAGAAAAAAAGGACCACGGGGATCACGGCCAGGGCGTAGAGCGTCAGCCTGACATCCATGCGGAACATGACCACCAGCACGGCGATGATGGTGAAGGCGGGCGCCACCACGCCGAGGGTGCCGTCGTGGATCAGGTGCCACAGGGCGTCGGCGTCGGAGGTGATGCGGGCCATGATGCGGCCGGTGTAGGAACTGTCGAAGTAGCTGATGGGCAGGCGCTGGAGGTGGTCGTAGAGCGCCTGGCGGATGTTGAGGTGGACCCGCTCGCCCACGATCATGAGGCAAAGGCCACGGAAATAGCCCGCCACGGACCGGATGAAGTAGAGCACGGTCAGGAAGGCCAGTACGATCAGGAAGGCGCTGCGGATGGTCGTGTCGCCGGCCCAGGGCAGGTCGATCCGCCCCTTGGCCACGGCCCCTGATTTGAGCATGTCGTCGATCACGAACCCGAGCACCTTGGGCAGGCAGACCTCCACCGCGATCGCCGCGAACACGCTCACATACGCGGCCAGCAGGAGCCGGCGGTGGCGCATGAGGTAGTCGAACCAGCGTCCGAGGTATTTCCAGCCGCTGACTTCGTGCTCGAATTCCCTGCTGCCGGCCATGGTGTTTACCTGCTCCTTAACGCGGCCTTCGGCCGCAACCAAAGAGCGGTATACGGTTGCGATAGGCGAAACGGCCTACGGCATACGGTGTACGGCTTTGATCCGGACCGTAAGCCGCCAGCCGTATACCTTACGCCTTTCGTTTCCGTAAGCCGATGGCCGGTTTATCTGCAAAAACATGGTCGAAATCTCCGGTGAAATACTCATCCCGTGATGTTCCGCTGGCAGGTCTCCACCATCTCGGCCAGCGTGCGTTCGATAGGTATTTCAGGACGCCAGCCGCAAGCGACCTGGATCTTCGCCGCCGAGCCGACGAAGACCGGGTAATCGGCCGCGCGCATGCGGGACGGATCGAGCGTCACGGCCACCGGCCGCCCGGCCATCGCCGTGAGGGTCCCAAGCAGCCCGGCGAGGTGGTAGGCCCGGCCGCTGGCGATGTTGTAGACCGCGGTACTCCCGGCCGGCACTTCCAGTTCGGCCAGCAGGGCCGCACCGCGCATGGCGTCGCGCACATCCGTGAAATCGCGGTAGACCTCCAGATCGCCCACGCGGATCTCCGGGGCGACCACGCCGCGTTTGATCCGCGCCACCTGGGCGGCCCACGAACCGAGCACGAAATTCTCGCCCTGGCCGGGACCGGTCATGGAGAACGGCCGGATGATCACCAGGGCCAGGCCGAGATTGCGGGCCAGGATCCGGGCGTACGATTCCTGCGCGATCTTGGTGGCCGTGTAAAAATTACGCGGGTCGGCGAACGGGGTCTCCTCGGTATGCGGGTGGGCCGCGTTGGTGTTGGGACCGTAGACCTCGCCCGTGCTGAAAATGCACACGCGGCACCCGGGCGCGGCCGCGGCGCACGAATGCATCAGGTCGACCACGGTCAGGGTGTTGAGCCGTGCGGCGTGGCGCAGGGAGCGTTCGGCGATCTGGGTCGAGGCGATGGCCGCCATGTGGAAGACCAGGTCGGGCCGCACTTCGGCCACCAGCGTGTTAAGCCGGTCGGCGTCGAGCATATCCAAGATCGCATATTGCCATCCGCGCGGCGGAGGCAGAGCGCGCAGGCCGATGCCGATCACGCGGTGGTTGCGCGCGGCCAGCCGGCCGCACAGGTGTTCGCCGGCAAATCCGTCGGCCCCGGTCACAAGTATCGTATGCATGTCGCCAACCTCACCATCCGGATAGGTACACGGGTATAGTATGACCGGCATACCGGAAATCAAGGGATTTATGGCGGTCGGGCCGATACCCGGGTTTTTCCGCCCCCGCTGTTGTCTGGACCCTGAACAAGTTAGTCTTCCAACCCTGAGCCTGTCGAAGGGTCATTGCGTCGAAGGGTAAGTGCCCGTAAATAAATGTTACTATTCAGGTGCTGATATCTGGTGGAATCCCTTTGGTCAAGGCACCTATGGCATCCATGACCTTACCGGTCTGCTTGACGGTTGTCGAGATGATTGAGCGAATAAGGCAGAAGTTATCTGCGCCATGCTTGGAGC
>JBDREB010000096.1:0-3889 GCA_043820325.1 Planctomycetota bacterium
TCTGATGGATCCGGCTATCATTTCTATTCACTTGAAATGCTCCTTGTTGATATGGTTGCTATTTCGCAACTCCAATTATATCAACTACTTGGAGCATTTCAAGCTTTTTTGTGTAAAAAGCGCGCTTGTTTTGGGACTAAAGGGTGCGGGTTTTGATCCGAACCCGACCCGGATCTACCTTTGTGACTTGGTGACTTTGTGGCAGATGTTCCGGGGTTTGGTATGCCGTGCCCAACCCAATTGGACCCAAAACAAGCGTCGTCCCGGGCTGGATCTTCATCGACTCCGTCCACAAGCTGGCGCAAGCGAGGGCACGGCTTGCCGTGCCCCTACAGCGGACACGACTGCCACGGTGGTACCGGCGCGCCCTCTTTTGACCCCTTTATTATGGGGCGGTGTACTTAGAGCATGCTCTTATTATACCATGCCGCCCCCCGAAATGTTGGTGATATTCCGCCGCCGCATGCGCGATATGGACAACAGGAACGGCTACGGTAACGATGCCCGTATCGGCAAGGGCAACGGTAATGGCTTGAAAACATGGCCCCCGTGCAGTTGAAGCTCCAAATGGTCCTTGCATCCCCCGCCGGGAGGGTTATAATAGGGCGGTCTGTGACACAAGGAGCCCGGCATATGAAGATCTTCGTCATGGTGGACATGGAAGGCGGCAGCGGCATCGTCAAGAGCGTTCAGGTCAGCCCCGGGGATGCCGAATATGCCCGCGGCCGCCAATACCTGTGCCAGGATGTCAATGCCTGCGTCGACGGGCTGTTCGCCGGCGGCGCCACCGCGGTCGTGGTGCGCGACGCCCACTGGTCCGGGTTCAATTTCATGCTGGACATGCTCGATCCCCGCGCCGAATACATCCAGGGCGGCGGCGGACCGCGCATGCCGGGCATCGCCGGCATGGACGGGCTGGTGCTCCTGGGCTACCACGCCATGGCAGGCACGGGTGAAGCCGTGCTCGAACACACCATGAGTTCCAAGGGCTGGCAGAATTTCTGGCTCAACGGCAAACTCGCGGGCGAGATCGCCATCGATGCGGGCGCCGCCGGCGACGATGAT
The DNA here is from genome assembly GCA_043820325.1 of Planctomycetota bacterium. GTDB lineage: Bacteria > Planctomycetota > JBDREB01 > JBDREB01 > JBDREB01 > JBDREB01. Next base: position 1,066 of record JBDREB010000096.1, read on the forward strand.
GTCCCCACGATCCTGGTCACGGGCTGTGACAAGGCCTGCCGCGAGGCGCGTCAATTGATCCACGGCGTGATCACCGCGGCCGTGAAGACCGGTTTCGGCTGTGAGTACGCCCGGCTCCTGCCCCTGCCGCGCGCCCAGGACCTGATCCGGCAGCGGGCCGCGGCGGCGGCGCGGGCCTGCACGACCATCAAACCCTTCAAAGTCAAGCCGCCCGTGCGCATGCGCTTGGAAGTCGTCGAACGGGGCCAGGTCCCGGACCACGGGAACAAGCCCTATTTCAAAAAGCTTGACAACCGGACCTACGAAGTCCAGGGCGCTTCGGTCCTCGAAGCGCTCGCGCGCCTGTAGGTCCGGGAAGCCCCATGCGGATCAGAAGGCCGGCCCTGCTCAAAGGATGCCTGGCCGCGCTGGCAGTCGTGCTCGGCCTGGTCCTGCTTATGGTCACCGCCTATTATCTGTTCTTCTTTCGTAATCCCCGCCCGCTTGCCGCCTTCGTGCCCGCCGATGCCGACCTGTTCGTCGCCCTCCATGATCCCGCCGCCGCGATCCCCCGCCTGGCCGGGTTCGGCGAACCCGGCGTCGCCGGGGAATTGCGCACCATCACCGGCGGCTGGATCGACCGGCTCGGCCTGCTGGCGGGTGATTCCGTCGCGATATGCCGCCGGGGTGACGCCTATGGCGTGGTCGCCAACATCAGCCTGACGGCCCGGGCGGCCCTAACCTGCGCCGGCTGGGTCCCCGGGGTCGATGTCACCACGGTCCCCCTCCAGGGCAACACCCTTTCCCGGGTCGTTTACGATGGCCGGACCATCTACTTCACGGTCCGGTGGAACATCCTGGCCGCCGCGGCCGATGAACGACTGGCCGCCGACATGGCCGAACTGCTCAACCGCCGGCCGGTGATCACCCCGCTCGGCCATGATCCCCTTTTTACCGGCCTGACCGGCGCGCCGGGCCCGGCCTCGGTCTTTTTCATCCGGGCCGACCGCCGCCGGCGCAGCCATGTCCTTGATTCGGAGATCGGCGGACTGACCGCCGGCGGCGGCACCTTCACCGTGGACGATGCCGGCCTCCGGGGTTCGTTCCGTGCCGCAGGCGAGTGCCCCACGCGGCCCCTGCCCGCCTGCGGCCGCCTCCCCGACGCCTTCCTGACGATCAGCCTTCCGGCCGACCTCGGCCGGCTCTGGCGCGACCGGTACTGCTATACTGTGCAGAGCCGCAAGGACCAGTACAGTTCGCTCCAGGTCGCCCTGACCTCCGATGCCATGGACCCGCTCATCGCGGGGTGCGATCCCCGGGTGACACTGAACCTCGTGCCGGGACGGACCGCCGCCATCTCCGGCGCGATCGCGGCCCTGCAGGGGACCCTGCCCGCCGATGACCGGCTGGCCGGTCTGCTGCAGACCCTGGCTGAACGCGCCCAGGCCCTGAACAATGAACGCGCCGCCCACAACAATGCCCAGAAGGTCGAATTCAGCGCGGCGGCCACCCCCATGCAGGGCGTCACCGTCCACCACCTGGACCTCAAGCCCCTGGTGATGGACGACTTCCGGCCGGGGTTCGTTGTCCGCGGCACCACGCTCCTGATCGCCTCCGATCACCGCGACCTAGCCGGAGCGCTCGACGATCCCCTCCCGCCCATCAATGCCGGCTGGTACCTGCAAGTCGACGATCCGGGACTGGAACGCGTGCTGGGGTTCATACGGCTCAACCTGGCCAACGGTCGGCGCCTCCTCGGCGAAGGACCCTATGCGCAGTGGATGGATGTCGTCAACCGCATCGGCCGCTACGCGGCGGGTATCGGGTCGATCACCGTCACCGATAACGCCCGGCCCGGGTTGCAGGAAGTGAATTTCGCTATCACCCGACGGAAAAAGTAGGCCTCGATCCGCTCCCCCGACCGCGGCGCCCCCCGCCGATATCCCCTCTCCACCTTAAATCGGGCAACGGTAGCGAAGCCCGTATCGGCCGGGGCTACGGCAATGTATCCGGACAAAAACTTCCTGACCGTAATCGGAGCGGGGATCGTAGCTTGGGCTAAATGGTGCCCTCGATCGGATTGGTTCCGGCCGGGACTTCTTCCATCGGCGCCGGGGCAGGCGCACCGTCCGCCGGGGCGGCTTTCGGTTTTTCATCGCGCCTGAAGAGCGCGCGCAGGGCGGTCACCTGCTTCTTGTTCGCCGCGGTCGTATACCGCTTGTCGCAGTCGGAACAGGCGACCTTGCCCGCGCCCTTGCAGGGCCCGCAGAGCACCAGGCCGCCCATGATCGGCTTGACCTTGCCCTTGCCGCCGCACCGGGGGCATTCGACCAGGCGCGTCTGTTTGCAGACCGGACAGCCTTCCACCAGCAGCTGGACGAATTCGGGCAGGTATTTTCCGGAAAGTTCGTGGCATTCCTTGGAAACGGCCGTCAGGAAATCCATGCGGTCACCCGCCTTGGCGATGATCTTGCCCGTGTTCACCAGCGCGGCGTCATACTTGTCCGCCTCAAAGGACTTGACCGCGAACTTGATCTGCTGGGACAAAAGGATGCGGAGGTTCTTCTGGGATTCAGCATCCTTGGCCGCGTCCTGAGTGGCCGCCACCGCCCCGGTCCGTGCCAGGAACGGGGCCAGGGTGGGGGCCTGGGCGGGGTCCTCGGCCAGCTTCTGGAACACGGCCTGGGCCTGCCCGGTATTGCCCTCGAGGAGATAGAAGGCGCCGATGCCCAGACGGACCTTGAATTCCGTGCTCCGGGCCTGCCGCACCAGGAAGCCGTCATCGAAACTGAAGAGGGGGATGCCCATTTCCACCTGGGCCTCCGCGCCCGGGGCCTTCATCTTG
>JBDREB010000097.1:0-4886 GCA_043820325.1 Planctomycetota bacterium
TCTGGTGCATGACCAATCATCCTGAAGTCAGACCCCAGGAAGGATAGCCGCCGCAGCCCATTTGTCACGCGGAAAATGCGCCAAACCCGTTCCGGAAAACCATCAGTCCATCCCACAGGGATCAGGAAATCTGAATATACACGGTTATGAGCTAAGTCAATAAGCATTCCGTCACATTGAAAGGGAACGCATGCGTTGCACCGCCATCCTGGCCCTGATATGCGGATTCGCGGTCATGAACCTGGCCGGTCAGGAACCCCCCAAGACCGTCATCAACCCGTTCAACGCGCCCGAGGACCTGGCCCGGATCGATGCGGGCGACTCGGGCCAGGTGGAATTCACCATCGAACCCCGCATGGTGACCGAACTCAACCCCATGCTGAAGATGATCGTGAAAGGCGGGTCCTACCCCGGCTTCGCGGTCACCGTGCCCAACATGCCGGCCGATTGGTCGTCCTACGAGGTCCTCTCTTTCGTGGTATGGACCGCCTCGCCCGTGGGCATGGGGCTGCGCGTGGACGACAAGAGCAGCACCAACTACGCCACCCGGTACAACAAGGACGGCCTGAAGATCGAACCCGGCCGCAACCTGGTGCAGATCCAGGTGAGCGAGATCGGCCGCAAACTGAACATCAAAGAGGTCCGCACCCTGATCATCTTCTTCTTCGACCTGCCCGCGGGAACGACTTTTTATTTCGACGATCTCCAGCTCGGTCCGGCCCAGGGCGACGAGATTCCCTTCATTCCCTACGCCGAACGCAAGGACCTTCAGCCGCGGATGGACATCGTCACGCCCCACTTCCCCCTGGCCCGGCCGCTGGCCGGCGGGCCGCTCAAGGCCTTCATGCTCACGGGCGTGGAGGCCGGACGCGAGACGGTGGAACTGATGCAGCGCATGGACTACCAGCCCTCGGTCATGCACTGGGACCGGTCGTGGGATGTCAACACCTGGGGCATGGGTGATTTCTACGACAGCCGCGGCCACAAGCATGACTGGAACCTGATGTCGCGCTACCTGGCCTCCTCCATGCAGGGGCCGGAGAACTTCGAGACCATGCTCATGTTCACCCCGCTGGGCTGGAAAGCCTTCGGCAAGGGCGCCTAGGACGCGCTCGTCAAGCGCGTGGCCGAAAAGGGCGAGGGGCTCGTCCTCGTCATGCCCTTCCCCGGCGAACAGGGCAAAAATTGGCCCGCCGACCTCGCCGGGCTTTCCGCTCTCACGGGCATGGATTCTGATTCCATCCCCGCCCACGGCTATGTGAAATGGGGCTATGGCGAGCACAGCTAGGCCGCGTGGCGCGTGACTACCCCGCACCCCATCACCGCGGGTGTGCCGTTGGAGGCCCTTCCCTTTGAAGCCATGCAGATGGAACGGTTCACCCCCGCGTCCGACGCCACAGTGCTCATCGAGACGGCCGACGGCTTCCCGGTGCTCGCCGTGCGCGATGTCGGCAAGGGCCGCGTGGCCACCTTCGCCGTGCGCGCCGATTCCCTCACGCCCAATTTCAGCATCCCCGCCGGCAAACGCGATGTGCGCGACTACCGGTATTGGGAGGTCTGGTACAGCCTGCTGAACCGCGCCGCGCTCTGGACGGCCAAACGCGAACTGAAACGCGACGGCGCGGCCGTGGAACTGGCGCTCGACGCCGCCAACCGCGATAAGGTCCTGGTCCCGGCCGTGTGGAAGGACGCAAACGGGGCGGTCACGGACTGGAAATTCAAGCAGTACCTCCCCCCGGCCGCCATGCAGGCTGAATGGAAAATGATCCTGCCCGCCACGGTGCCGGCCGGCAAGCCGATCACCCTGGCCTTCGACCCGCCCCCCGGGTATACCGCCACCGGCTACAAGGTGCGCCTGGCCGAGATCATGAGCGACCGTTCCCGCACCCTGCTTGAACTCGCCATCGACCCGGCGACTGCGCCCAAAAATGCAGCCGGCCAATTCACCGTCGCCATTCCCACCGACCGGATGCGGCGCTATTGTGCCGCCGTCACCCTCATGACAACCGGCACCAAAGTCCCGGGTCCCTCCCGGACCAACGAGGTCATCGTGATCCCCGACCCGGCCTGGGAGGACTACGAGGCGATCTGCTGGTCGGGCGGCGGGCTCCCCTTCCTCCGTTCGACCGAAGAGGCCCGCATGCGCGACCTGGGGCTCACCGGTTCCTCGGCCTCGTTCGATGACACGGCCAGCATGGACCGCCTCCTGCGGGCCGGGCTCAAGGTCCACTTCCTCGGCTACGCCAACGGTCTGCATGCCAGAAACTACGATGAAGCGGTGCGCCAGTGGAAGATCACCGGCGACCGGAAGTGGCTCGTGCGCGAGCCCTCCCTGGCCGACCCGGCCTTCTGGGAAAAGGAACTGGCCCGCATGGCCGCCGTGGCCGATGCGGCCGCGATCTACCGCCCCCTCCAGCTCATCGCCTCCGACGAGACCTCCTTCACCAGCTACGGCGCCGATTTCGACTTCGACTTCCACCCGGCCAATGTCGACGCTTTCCGGGCCGCGCTCAAGACCCGGTTCGCCACCGTGGAAGCCATGAACACCGCCCTGGGCACCAAGGCCGCATCCTTCGAGGCGGTCATGCCCCCGCTGGGCGAGGAGGCGCGCAAAGACCCGGCCCTCTTCGGGCTTTTCAACGCCTGGCGCAGTTACAGTGACGATCTCTGGGCCGGCACATTCGGCAAGTACCGCCAGGCCCTGCGGGCCAAATATCCCGAGGCGCGCATGAGCGTCTCGGGCACGCAGGCCAACGGCGTGTTCAACGGCATCGACTGGTCCAAGGTCGGGCCGAACCTCGACGCCTGCTGCGCCTATGACGGCCGGTTCCAGATCCTCCAGCGCATGTCCTTCCGCCCCGGCCTCAAGAACACCCCCTGGGGCGGCTACGGCGCCGAAGGGCAGGCCGTGAGCCACCAGCTCTGGTCCAACCTCATGCGTGACGGCGGCGGCGCCGCCCTCTTCTGGTGGTATTCGCTCAAGAACCCCGACCTCACCTTGAGCCGCTCGGGCGAATCCTACCGCAAGGTCTTCACTGAACTTAAAAACGACATCGGCCGGCAGTACCAGCTCGCCGACCGTTCGTTCAGCCCGGTGGCCGTCCTCTGGTCACCGGCATCCCAGCGCGCCGCCTAGCTGCTGGACAAAATGCCCGAATTCACCAAGGTCGAAACGGAGGTCGTCAAAGCACTGACCGACGCGGGGCTGGACCCCTCTTTCGTCACCATCGAACAAGTAGCCGCGGGCGAACTCGCCAAACGCGGCATCAAGGCGCTCTTCCTGCCCATGACCATAGCCGCCGATCCCAAGGTGCCGGCAGGTGTGAATTGCGCGACCGTCTTCACCCATCCAACGCCGACCTCCAGCCGGCCGCCGCCCTGCCGCCCGCCGCCGGGACTCCGGCACCCATGGCGTTCGAGAGCATCCGCACCGGGCCGGCCGCGTGGCTGTCCGGTGTGGGCGTCAAACCATATGTCACCGTAACACGGCCCGACGGCACGGCCATCGCCGACCTGTCGGTCACCGTGCACACGGTCAAAGGCGGCAACGCCAAGCTTGTCACGCTCATCCGCCAGCCGGTCGGGTTCAAGGCCGTCCTCGGCGCCGACGGCGTCCTGCGCCATATCGCCGATGAATCAGGCGGCAAGGCCGTTGAGACCTCCGTAGTCGACCTCACCGCCCTCGGCGGGATGCAGGTGTATGACATGCGCAAGGGCCAGCCCGTCACGGCAGCCGCCAGCAAGGTCACGGTCGATGTACCGGCCAGCGAGGCCGTGGCGCTAACCGTCCTGCCCTATGCGGTCACGGGTATCGATGTGACCGCAACTGTTGCCGACCGGCTGCTCACGGTCACCTGGAAAGTCAAAACCGGGGGCCCGGCCATTAAGCACGCGGTGCGGATCAACATTTGCAACCCGCTTGAGTCCAGGATGGTGCCTGACCCCATGCTTTCACTCCACCGAATGCATCTGCACTTGGTGTTTTTCCCGTAGGGGCACGGCATGCCGTGCCCTGCGCGATGAGTGCAGCAAGCAGCGTCCCAGCCGCATGAGAAAGCAGGAAACCAGGTCAACTCATAGCTGGAAACCATTCGGCAAAAGTGTTGCAGGATTTAATATGGCGCGTAGCATTATTGGAACAAAGCCGGGACCGTCGCAAGGTGGTAATTTCCCGATGCGAATTGTTTTCCTGTTCCCCCCAAATGATAAATGCTAATTGTCAAGTGCCAGCACATCGTTGACTAGTTTTAGTGTCAGGACATCGTGGACTACCTTGGACGAAGGAAGATTGCCAGCGTTGCCACGGAAGGAGCCCGGAGGGCGACTGGAGTGGCAACGCTGGACTTCGCGGTTCAGCGCAGGCGGTACTCCAGGTCGTCGATCAGGACCGTATCGAGGTAGATTTTCAAGCGCTGGTGTGTAACATCCACCGTGGCTTTCACATACTCGTGGATCACCTCCGAGGGCATGGGGAAGGATTCGCCAAACAAGTTCAGATTTCCTGATCCGGGCGGAAAATGGGTTGGCGCATTTTCACGTCAGGCAAGAGTGTAAATCATCCGCATTCCGGTCTCGGGATGGTGGAAAGATAATTCGTTCAGTTCGAGCAGCAAGACGCCAATTGCCTTGTCATGGGCCGGACAGGCCATGCGATGGATTCGGATGGTCAGCGTCTGTTCCTGTTCGTTGGGTTCGATGTCAGCCCATCGCGCCCAGTTCCGCGCGCAGCATACGCAAGCGCCGGCGATGGTCTGCCACTGATCGGTCGAGCGTACGCCAAGCCGGATTAACGACCTCCACTGCGCCAGGAATGTCTTCGCCGCCATACTGCACAAGTCCATCAATATCATAGTGTTCCATCATGTAGGCAAAGAAGTTTTCCTGGC
>JBDREB010000098.1:0-4790 GCA_043820325.1 Planctomycetota bacterium
GGAGGGCGGGTTTCAAACCCGCCCCTACACGGTTGACATCCGGATGTTCCCCGTACAATCACCTGTGGGTCGAAAAAAGTGCCAAACCTTTTTCCGAAAAACATGACCGGTTACGGATAGGGATCAGGAAATCTGAAGTTAACGCCATTCGGCCATGTCCCCAATACACACGGTTATGAGCTAAGTCAATAAGCATTTTTGACCTTTGTCCCATCCGGCTTTGCGACTTTGCGACCATTCTCGCAATATAACATGCTTCAAATCGGCTATTAAACACTGTAATCGTGGAGAAATGCCATGATCGGTCCACGCAGAGGGCTGAAAGGTCACTATGCAGACACATCTCCCATATACTCAATGATCATGAGCTACATAACATGTTCAGCACAAGGAAGATGCAGCGTTAGAGATGTCGTTAAAGCAACGGGTATAAGCCGGAACCCGTGCCGCCGTGTCCTTGAATACCTACGCCTGAAGGGGCTGGTCCAGCGCCAATCAGACGGCCGGACATTCATCTACTCCGCCCTCCACGATTCGCCCGCAGTGGCCCATTTCAAGATCTTTGAAACCATCCGGTCCCTCCAGCCGCTGGTGAAGCGCCTGCGGAACCAAACCCACCGGATCGTCCTCTACAGTCCCGCCGCCGACGGCACCGACTCCCCCGCCTCCGACATCACCTCTTCATCGTCGCCCCCGATCCCCAGCGGGTCCTCGGAATCACCGATACCTCCGCGAATACGACCCGCCCTATGACATCGGCTCCGACAAGGTCATTGGCAATGTGTTCCTCGATTTCAACATCAAGGTCATCTGCATAGGGAAATGATTTGCCACAAAGTTCACAAAAGCCTGCCCTCCGGCTTGACCGGACGGGGACACAAAGGGGGGGTATGGTTGTGAATGAAATGGCAACAACCACGGATTTCAGATTGCACAAATTGTACGGACAAACGGGAGGCGAGCGCTAACCGCAGATATACGCGATTCCAGGGGCGACTGGCCGGTCGCCTGATCCACCTTGCGCCTGCCCTCATCCTGTAGGGGCGGTTCGCGAACCGCCCGTCTCTCTTCTTCATGTGCAGGGGCCCGGCATGTCGCTTTGGATCCCGGGTTGCTCGGAATCCCGAGTGTTCCAAACAGCTCGGGACGTGATACACGGCTCGGGATTGCCTTGAACCCCGAGTCCAGTCGAGGGGCCGTGCCCAGGTCGTCATCACACGCAACGCCCGTTCACATCGCGGTTGAGCGCCGGAATCCGCCCCGGCATTTCCGCCCGCTCCCGTTCGCAGTCAAGCCCGTCAGGGCTGTTCATGTTCTCCCTGGGAACGCCGAGCGCCGGCTCGGCTCATCTGGCGGGGTGTGCTCAACCGTTAACTCCGATGCAGGCCGGGGTGTCTTTGCTGGCTGGCAGACATGCCGGAATTATAATCTGAATCTCAAATAATGGTGGGGCTGGCCGGTATAATAGAGCGCCATGCTTGAAGGGCCGTTGCAGGAACAAGCGGGATCATGAGCGGAGGTCGCACATGCGGATCGGAACGATCGGTAGCTGCCTCTTCCCTGCAAACATCCTGGGAGAGAAAAGGTGCAAAAGTACCACTGTCCCCAACTCACATTGTATCCGTCTTCATCCGTCATCCCCCGGCTTGACCGGGGGATCCAGTCCTTTCATTCCGCTAAAGTGTTACTAAGTCCCCTAAATGGCTAAACAATGGGAACAAACACCAATATTCAATGTGCAAAATAATGTCCGGTCTTTTCCAGCCTTTGTTCGCGATTTGAAATTCATCTTTCATTTGTACTCGTTTAGAATTTAGGATTTAGAGTTTAGGATTTCCGTCGTCCGGTGGCCCCATCGCCCGCCGGCGCCATATTCCACTTGCACTCCACCGCAGCCCGGTTATAATGTTGTTTTCTGACAGGTGTCGCAGTCATATCGGTGTGCCGGAGAGACTCGTGGTCGAACTTGGAACGGATGGCCTGCTCTACCGGGCGTTCCGCGTCGTGCGTCAGCTCGGCCGGGGGTCCCAGGCGCGCATCCTCATGGTGCAGGGCGACCGGCAGGCCCGGGGCTTCAAGGAGTTCCTGGCCTCGGCCGTGGCCTGGCAGGAGCTCGGCACCCACGGCCAGGTCGTGCCCCTGCGGCAGCGGATCCAGGAATTGAACCGCGGCGTCCATGAGCTGCTGGCCGAAGAGGCCGACCACATGGATGCGGGCAACGAACCGCTGGCCGCCGAGATCCGGTCCCAGGTCGCCGCGGCCCGCGCCACGATCAACGCCGTGGTCGCCGACCTGCAGGTCAAGCAGCAGCATTACATCGGCCGGCGGAGCATGATCCTGCTCGATGCCTCGATCGAGGCGATGATCGAGCATTGCGCCAAGCTCGGCATACCGTACCCCGCCGACGATGTGTTCGCCCTCAAGCAGGCCACCATGCACGGCGAGGAGCACCGCCTCCGCCTGCGGGACGAGTTCCGCTCCCTCAAGATCGTACAGCACCCCAACATCGTGTTCGTCTTCGCGCCGGACGAAGACCATTATGTCATGGAGTACGCGGGCGGTACGGTCCCCGCCGACGCCATCATCGCCGGCCCCCGGTCGGCGGGGTTCACCAACGCCGAACGGATCGGGCTGGTGGTGGAGGTCGCCAAAGCGGTGGAACACGCACACCAGTTCGGGGTGGTCCACCGTGACATCAAACCGGATAACATCGCCGTGGGCGAGGCGGGCGGTGTGAAACTGATCGACTTCGGCATCGCCAAATCGGCCGAGTCGGCCGGCCTGACGCGCATTGATACGGCCATGGGCACCCCGCATTTCATGTCGCCGGAACAGATCGTCTCGGCCGCCGCCGCCGTGCCGTCCTTTGACATCTATGCCCTGGGCGCCACCCTGTACCATTATGTCAGCGGGGCGCGGCCCTATGACCAGGCGCGGCACCAGCGCACCGGCCGGACCAAGGTGACGACCGGCACCCAGGATGTGTTCATCACCGTCTGCGATCCGGACTACCTGCCCCTGCCGCCGTCGGCGGTCGCGGCCGGCATACCGGCCGTGCTCGACGAGATCATCATGAAGGCGCTGGCCAAGGAGGCCAACCGGCGGTATCAGTCGGTGCACGAGTTCCGCGAGGACCTCGAACGCTACCTGGTCCTGGCCGACGGCGGCACCCTGACCGCGGGCAGTTTTTTCGGGGTCGCGGCGGACGAGGTCCACATGCATGTGCGCCGGCGCGGGCGCACCGCCGCCGCGCCGGCCGCGCCACAGTCCACGTGGTTGCCGGCCGCGCGCGCACCGCTGGCCCGCCTGCGGTGGATCCTGGGCGGCGTGGCCGCCGCGCTGGTCCTGGTCATCACGGTTCTGCTCCTGCGCGCGGGCGGCCCCGCCCCGGCCGCCGCGGCCCCGGTGGCTGCCGTGCAGCCGGCCGAGGAATACATGCGCGGTCTCTTTGAAATGGCCGAGGACGGTTTCCGCCGCGATCCCAGCGCCTATCGCAAGGCGGTGGAGGATTTCAGCCATGTGATCCGGGAGAGCCGGCGGACCGGCGTGACCCGGTATGAGCAGCTGGCCGCTGAACGGGCCCAAACCGTCGGCGCCCTGTGGCGCGCCGAGCGGGGACGGGTGATGACGGAGTTGGCCTATCAGGCCCAGAACCTGCTCATGCAGAATGATGTCCCTGGCGCCCTGCGTGTGTATGAAGGCTATCAGGGCCCGCTGGCCGATGAGGTTCCGGTCATGTGCGCCGAGGATATCGAGAACCTGCGCAAGCGGCAGCGGGTCCAGCTCTACCGCCAGCGGGAACAACCAGCCGCGCCGGCCGTTACGGCGGTGTCGCCGGAGCTCGTGCCGCCGGCTCCCAGGGTCCAGGACGCGGAGAGCCAGGCCATGGCCGCGGCCCGGGCCCGGGTGCTGCCGGAGGTCCCCGGGATCATCCGCACCGTGGTGGAATATCTGGGCCAGCGGAAGCCCCAGGCGGCCGCCGATTATATCAATGCCAAGATCAAGGACGGACCGTTCGTGCTGGTCGGGGAGGAACTGGAACCGGCACGGCGCACGGCCGAGGCCGCGGCCGCGGTCAACCGGCAGAGCCTGCGGTATTTACAAAAGTACGGCGACCGGACTCTGAGCCTGGAGCTGGTGAACGGCAAGGTGGTCGCCGGCCGGATCGCGGCGGTGATCGGGGAGAAACTGGTCTTCATGGTGCGGATGGAGGCCGAGGACGGCGCCTCCCTGCCCCGCGATATTTATCTGAAGGATATTTCGCTCGCCTTCCGGATGCGGGAACTGAAGCTGAAACCGTGGGAGGATCCCGACCTGGCCATGGCGCTCTATTTTGAGGCGGACGCGCAGGGTGAAAAAAGCACCCGGGACCGGATGCGGGGATGGGCGGGCGACCACCAACTGCTGAAGTTCATCGATGCGGCACCGATCGGGGGCGGGCCATGATCAAAATCATGAATCCCAAAATTCGTAAATCCGAAATGGTTCGGCTTGGCTCATCACCTTGAGCATGTCGAAGGGCCGAAGGGGACAGTGGTACGAAAGCACTTTATCTCCATCCGAAACACATTGGCAGGGACCGGCGGGTGGTCGGAAATGGAAGGAGCGGTTGAATGGCTTGGCAGATGCCTTAGTACACCGCCCCACAATAAAGCGGATGTTCCAGACGCTATTTCTCATAACTCATTATTAGATAAGGAGTTGATGCTGTTTTTGAGCTTTTTTTGTAGCCACTAAAATATTTAATATATTTAACATAATTTCAATATTTCTCTTGACAGCCAAGCATT
>JBDREB010000099.1:0-2379 GCA_043820325.1 Planctomycetota bacterium
ACAATTCATGGAGACCACCCAACCTGCAATGCAACCCACCCGCCTGACCAAATCGCCTTCGGAAGCATGGGCCGACGCGGCCGAAAAGGTCAGGGAAAGCATCCGGAGATGTCATTACTCGCCGCGGACGGAGAAATCCTAGCCAGGAGTTGGGGACAGTGGTACTTTTTCACCTTATCTCTCCCAGGATGTTTGCAGGGAAGAGGCAGCCGCCGATCGTTCCGATCCGCATGTGCGACCTCCGCTCATGATCCCGCTTGTTCCTGCAACGGCCCTTCAAGCATGGCGCTCTATTATACCGGCCAGGCCCCCTCCTACAAGGCAAATCCGGCCAAGCACATTCTGTGACGGGTACAGTTCCGCTTGATAATCCCTCTTCATTTCCAGAAAACCCTTGCACCCGGCGTCTGTGATGGTAGAATGTGCAACGGTTGTATGAGGAGTCCACACCGATGCCCGCCAAACCGGGGCCTGCCTCCCTGCCCATCGACCTTCTGCTTCGCGAAGGCGAGGGCCTGACCGTCGAATTCAAGGAGCGGTACACCTCCCGGATCGACGAGGATCTTGTCGCCTTCGCCAACGCCAGGGGCGGGACACTGCTGTTGGGCGTGCGCGACGACGGGACCGTGGCGGGCGAGCGGTTGACCAACGACCTCAAGGCGCGCATCACCAGCCTGGCCCGCAACTGCAAACCGCCGATCCCGGTCACCATGGCCCAGGCCGGTGAAATCGTGGCAGTAGAGGTGCCCGAGGGTACCGAGAAGCCCTACAGCTGCGGATCCGGGTATTACCGGCGGCTCAATGCCAGCACCCAGAAGATGAGCCATGAGGAACTGCGGGTCGTGTTCACCGAGAACGACCCGCTCCCATTCGAGGAAAAGACGGTCAAGACCTTCACCTTCGACGACATCTCCAAGGCCAAGATCCGCGCCTTCACCAAGGAGGCGGGCATCCACATCGGCAAGATCAGCGTCCCCGACTTCCTTCGCAGCCTCAATGTGGCAGATGCGACGCGGGTCAAGAACGCGGGCATCCTTTTCTTTGCCAAGGACATCTACAAGCATCTCCACCACGCGGAACTGACGCTCCTCGCGTTCAAAGGAACGGACCGCCTGCATATTTACGACCGGCTCGATGTGCGCGATGACCTGCTCACACAGCACCGCGAAGCCGTTACCTTCCTCCGGAAACACCTGAACCTCCGCACCGAGATCAGGGGCTTCGACCGCGAGGACATCTACGAGATACCACTTGAGGTGTTGCGCGAGGCCGTAGTGAACGCCCTCATGCACCGGGACTACAGTATCCGGGGCACGCAGGTGTTTGTGGAGATCTACGACGACCGGGTGGAGATCAGGAACCCGGGCGGTCTGCCCAAGGGCCTTTCGGTCCGTGAACTCGGCACCGTATCGATCCGCAGGAACGAGATCGTCGCCGACCTTTTTTCCCGTATGCACATGGTCGAGCGAATGGGGATGGGCATCCGGAAGATGAAGGCGGTCATGGTCGCGGCGGGGCTCCCTGAACCGACCTTCGAGACGGAGGGCTTTTTCCGGGCCGTCTTCCATCGTTCGGCGGAATTCGCACTGAAAGAAGGTGGTTCCGGGACGGAGAAGACTACCCGGAAAACTACCCAGGAAACTGCCCAGAAAACCACCCAGAAAATCATAGCCCTGATCGCCCGGAAACCCCATGCGACCCGACAGGAGCTTGCACGGGCCATCGGGATCACCGATAGTGGAGTGAAATACCATTTGAAGAAGTTACAGGAACAGCATCACATCCGGCGCATCGGCCCCGACAAGGGCGGGCATTGGGAAGTGGTGGGCTGAAGCCCACCTACAGGGGGACAAGTCATCCATGGTGGCTATCGCGTGCCCTGGCTCGTGCGGAACCACCCGCGAAAGCGGAATGAGAAATTCATGGCTATTCCAGGGCCGCCGCTACGAACCCGAGACCGGATTCTACTACTACCGGGCGAGATTTTATGATCCGGCCAAGGGACGGTTTATTACTCGGGATCCGAAGGCATACATCGATGGCCTGAACATGTATACATTTGTCATGAATAATCCGGCGAACCTGTTTGACCCCATGGGGTTAGCTGATATTTATATTATCCCTTGTCAAGCGACAATTAGAATTGAGGTTCCCGCGACGATTAGAATTGCGGTTTCCGGGATAGAGAAAGATCGAGGGGTGAAGAGGATGCCGGCCCCCCCCCCCCCCCCCCGGTGGCCACATTGTGATTGATGTCCCTCATTTTTGCCCCCGCTTCTGGCCCTTCCGGGCGGCCTCGACCCGGTAACTGGAGGCATTCAGTTCCAGGATAATACTGTGATGGACCAGGCGGTCGATCGCGGCAGCGGTGGTCATGGG
>JBDREB010000100.1:0-3997 GCA_043820325.1 Planctomycetota bacterium
TTTTTCCGACCCACAGGTGATTGTGCGGGGAACATCCGGATGTCAACCGTGTAGGGGCGGGTTTGAAACCCGCCCCTACGGTAACCACCCAAACCGGCCTATGGTTGATTCACGCGCCTGGCTGACGCCAAAAAGTGCCAACCCATTTTCCGCCCGGATCAGGAAATCTGCATTTAGCGTTTGGCATTTGGCGTTTTTCAGAAAATGCTGATTTGCAATGCTGAATTTACAATGAAAAATGGTAATACTTTAGCGGAATGAAAGAACTGGATCCCCCGGTCAAGCCGGGGGATGACGGATCCAGATGGATAATATGCATCAGGCTGATTCTCGTGCTGTCATTGCCCGACTTGATCGGGCAATCCAGATCACCTATGATCGTTTCACTCGGGTAAAGTGTAATGAAAAATGTCTTCCCCGTCATTCCGCCCCCGGTCCCAGCACTCCTTCGAGATTGGCGCGGGCCTCCCGGAACCCCGGTTTGAGGCGCAGGGCGGCCCGGAACTGCGCCACCGCATCGTCGCGGCGGCCGAGCGTCATGTACGCCAGGCCCAGGTTGTTGTGCGCCTCGGGATAATCGGGGCGTACATCGAGCGCCCGGATGTACCAGACGGCCGCGGCGGCGGCATCCTGTCTGGCGCCATGCACCAGGCCCAGGTTGTAATAAAGTTCCGCCCGGTCCGGGTGGGCGGCGATCGCGGCACGGTAGTGTTCCGCCGCCTCGTCGAACCGGCCCAGTTTGCGCAGAACGATGCCGATATTGTTGGCGGCCTCCACCCCGCCGGAGCGCAGCCTCACCGCTGTGCGGTAGTGGCCGAGGGCGCCGGCCAGGTCGCCCTGCTGTTCCAAGGCGTACCCGCGTTCGTTGTGCGCCTGATCGTTGGCCGGGTTGATGGCCAGGGCGCGGTCCAGGTTGCGGATGGCGCCGGCGAGGTCCCCCACCTTGCGGCAATTCATGGCCGCCCGGACCCAGCTGATGTCGTCGACGAAATCCTCCCGGATGCGGGCGATCGCTCCGGCGGGCAGGGGGACGAACTCGGGGATGTTGGCCGCCCGGTCGGGGGCCGTCAGGTGCTCGAGCAGGACGGGCGGGGTGTCGTTGCCGTCGGCGTCGACGCGGGTCATGGCCAGGCGGGTGTAGGGGCCCAGCCACTTGGTGGCGAACACCAGCCAGCGGCTGTCCGATGACCAGCTGTGCCAGGAGTTCATGCGGGGTGTGTTGCCGTTCATGCGGCGGGGCGTGCCGCCGGCCGCGGGCATGATCCACAGTTCGCTGTCCCCCTGGAGGAGCATGAAGCTCTTCGCCCGGCAGAAGACGATCCACCGGCCGTCGGGCGAGAACCGTGGAAAATAATTGCTCATCCCGTTGGCCGAAGCCCCGGGCATGGGCACGGCCGTGCCGCCGGCGCCGTCGTTCCAGGGGATGCGGCAGAGATCGAATTTGAACTCGCGCCCTCCCGTGAGGAACTCGGCGCATTCCTCGGGCGACAGGAGCGCCCGGGCGTCCCCTGTGAGGTGCGGCAGGATGTACGCCGGGGCGCGCGTGAAGACCAGTTCCTTCCCGTCGGGGCTCCAGCACGGGTTGCTGTGGACGAAGGCGGGATCGTCGGCGCCGGGCAGGGGTTTGAATTCCCCGGTCTGCCGGTCATGGAAGGCGAGGATGCCCTTGACCGGGAAAAAGAGCTGGGAATACATGAGGTCGGGCCGGGGCACGAAGACGGAGCGGTCCTTGACCGTGCTGACGGCATAACGGCCGTCGGGCGAGATCCGGGAAAGCAGGCCGAAGGTCAGGTCCCCGTCCTCCCGCCGGAAATCGCTCCAGGTGATGATCCGGCTGCGGGCCAGGGTCATCTCCCGTGCCACGGGCAGGATGGCGTAGGAACCCTTGTCATTGGCGTAATCCACATCCATCCCGAGGACGGCGCCGTCGGCGGAGAAGGAATGGCAGTTGCCGCAGACCGGCAGGTTCTCCAGCACCACGGGCGGGGGCTCGGGCGCGGTGACCGGCCCGAAGCGCCACCGGATGCGGCCGGGGTCCTTGACCGCGTCGCTGAACGGCAGGGGCACCTCCCTGAAGAAGAGGGTGTCGGTGATGGCGGCACTTGCGATGCGGAACCGGATCGATGCCGTCATGCGGATGTCGGCCGGGTGTTCCCGCCGGGCACCGGCCACGGTCAGCACGATGTCCGTTTCCCGGGGCGCATCCTGGACCGCCGCCCATGCGGCCGCATCGACGATCCATTCGGCGGTCTCCGGACCGGCCATTATCAAGCGGGTGGCGGCGCCCGGGATTTCCATCCGGACGGCCCACAGGTCGCATCCCGCCGGTTCCCACCACATGCGCGGGGCCGGCAGTCCGGGCGGGAAGACCGTGCCGTCACGGGGGTAGATGATGGTGCCGCCGGGCCGGCCGGCATCCGGCAAACCCCGCAGGGCGTCCTGCAGGACCGTCCGGGGATCGCCGGGCCGGGCGTACAGGATGAGCGTGGCCGCCGCCGCGGTGATGATCAAGGCGGCCGCGATCCAGGCGCGTTTCATGCGCCGGTCTTCGGTAAGAGCAGGTCGAGTTCGATCTCAAAAAGGAGGTCGCTGCGGCAGATGTCGGTCCGGGCGGTCACGACCGGCAGGCCGGCGGCCGCGTGAGCGCGGCACCAATCCCCAAAGAGGGGCAGGGTCCGTTCATCGGTCCAGTAGACCACCCCGCGGATAGTCTCGGAAAGGCGCGTGCCGGCCTGGGCGGCGATGGCCGCCACGGCTTCCATGGTGCAGGCGACCTGGCCGGCCGGGTCGCCCGGGTGGTCGGTGGTCCCATCGGCGGCGATGCCGGCCGTGCCGGAGATGAAGAGCTTGCGTCCCACCGCCATTGCCCGGCTGAAGGAACTGCCATATCGTGTGGCCGCGCACTGGCGTGGCGAAGCGATCTGCCGGGGCCGGCCGGGGTCGGGTGAGCGCACCGCCAATGCGGCGGCGGTGAGGGTCCGGCCGGCCGGGTTGGCGGCGCCGATCCCCGTGCTGGCGGGCAGGCGGCCCCCGGCGAACCCCCGTTCGCGGTAGAGCGTGGTGCGGACGGTGTTGAAGGGGCCGTACCAGGCCAGGATCAGGTCGAGGAAGAACCAGGTGCGGACCAGGTCGGTGAGCTGGAACCCGCCACCGGTCAGGGCCTGCTCAAGGGTGCGGAAGAGGGCCGCGGCCTGGTCCTCCGGATCCGCGGCGCCGTCGGGCGGCAGGAGGCCGCTCACGCTGCACCAGGTATCGCCGTCGAACCGGTAGGCGGCCGCCACCGCGTGCCCGTCCACCGCGTTCAAGGTGACGGGCGTCCCGCCCACGGCGGTGATGGCACCCGCCGCCTCGCGGGCGCCATGGGGGACCACCCAGGTGCAGGGCAGGGGCGTGCCGGCCGTATCCCGGAGCGCGCTCTGGAATAGAGGGAGATGGTCGGCCGGTCCGAACATTTCGCACCGTACCACGGCCAGTCCGCGACCTGCCAGTAGGCGGCCGGCCGCGCGGACCCGTTCGGCGAAGACCACCCCCCGGGCCGGCGCGAGCACCAGGCAGGTCTCGGTCGCCGGCGGCGCGTCGAACGAGATCTCATCCCAGTCCGGTGTGTGCGTACGCGTACATTCCATGCAAATCCCCGTTGATCGGACAGTATCCATAGTAACCCGCAAGCCCTGGATGTCAATCTAAAATACATCGGAAGGGTCGAAAAGTCGGCAAGTCGGAATGGTCGAAAAGCCGGAGCCGTCGTCTGACGGCGGCATTGTCTTTACTTGAAAATTGATGAACTCGCAAAAAGTCCGTAATCTTTCTGTGCGCGCGCTTTACCCCGTAGCTGCGACCTTGAGCCTGTCGAAAGGCGGTCGCCCATCCGGAGGCAGGGGCAAGCCCTGCAGCTACAAAGACTTGCGAGCACGGCGCATGGTAAGTGCCCGTAAATGAATAAAGTATCCATTTCGACATAGAGATTCCGTCCGCAGCCAAGGCGCGAGGAGGAGCC
>JBDREB010000101.1:0-9179 GCA_043820325.1 Planctomycetota bacterium
TCGCCGCAGTTGGGATTCAATACGGGGATAGAAAGCGCTCTCCCCGGCAGGGACTTCCACCCTGCTGTCTGTGTGCGCTCCGAGGCGCACGGTTGGGCACGGCATGCCGTGCCCCTACCAAACAAGATCCGGCTTGAACCAGCGTTCTGGAATCGGGTCATTATGATGATTGAGATCCGGCCCCTTAATTATGGGGCGGTGTACTTAGTGGCAAAGATTCCTTGACATTGACCGCCGGCGCGCATGCATACGGGAATATACAAACCTTTGCGAAAGGATAATGCATGCAGCGCATGGCACGGCTGATCGTTCTCTGTGTTCTGGCGGCCGCGGGCGCGGCTTGGGGCGAGGTGGTGGAGCTTGTCGACGGCACGCGCATGAGCGGCACGATCGTGCACGCCTACGGCAACGCCATCGAGCTCAAGGGCGAGGGCGGGGAGGTGCTGGTGTTGCACCTGGACAAGGTGCGCGCCATCGCGTTCACCCGCGTCCAGCCGCGGCCGGAGCCGGCCTCGCCTGAAAAGACCTTCGCGTATTACACCGAGCAGGTGCGGCAGGGGAAAATCGTTGAGACCATAGGTTGTTTCCGCCTGATGTACCAGAAGATGATGGCCGAGCAGATCGCGGGCATGCGCGAGGCCGACCGGGCCCAGATGCAGGAGGAGATGGTCAAGACCGACTATGTCATCGGCGAGGCGGCGGTCACCGGCCTTACGGCCAAGCTCAAGGTCACGCGCAAGGCCGGGGGCGAGGAGGAGGCGGCGGAGATCCCCTTCGTGAAGGAGGAGGGCGAATGGCGCATGGCCATGATGCTGATGCCCGATGAGCCGCAGGCCGCGCCGGCCGACAATGTGGAGATCACGCTCCAGGACGGCACCTTGTTCAAGGGCGGCCTGATCCATGTGTACGGCGAACGCTACGAAGTAAGGGCGACGGCCGGCGAGGTGGTGGAGTTCGACCGGGCCAACCTCAAGTCGATCACCGTGATCCATGCCGCCCCGCAGCCCCAGTTCGGCATGCCCGAAAAGACCTTCGGCTATTACCTGTCCCTCATGAAGCAGGGCAAGGTCGAGGAGACCGTCGAGTGCTACCGCCTGATGCTTCAGACCGTGATCGCCGCCCAGGTGGCGGGAATGTCGGCCCAGGACAAGGTCGCGGTGCAGGAGGAAACGGGCAAGACGAAGTTCGAGTACGGCCAGGCGGTCATTACCGGCGATACGGCGGTGCTGCGCGTCACCCGGGTGTCGGGCACGCAGTCCGAGGGCGCCGATGTGATCTTCGTCAACGAGAACGGCGAATGGAAGCTCTCCATGCCCGCGGACGGGGGCGCGGCCGAATAAGGCCCCGCCCCATGGCGGTCGTGTTCCGGTCGCGCCTGCGGCCGGTGTTCCCGGCCTTCAGTGCCCTGGTGGCGGTGTGCCTGCTGGCGGCCGGCGCGCGGGGGGATGAACCGCCCGCCGGTCCCGCAATACCGGCGGCGCCGGGAGGGCTGGAATTCAAGGCCCGCGATGTGCTCATCCCGTTCGTCTGGTGGGATGTCAAGTCCGACGACGGCGCCCGCCGTTTCGTGTGGACCGGCCTGTCGTTTTTCCACCATCGCACGCCCCAGACCAGGTTCGCTCTCTTTTTCCCGTTCGGGTTCCGGCACACCGACGCGGCGCAGGGGACTTCGCTCAGGGGCGCCCTGGGCGTGTGGTGGAATTTCCGCGGGCCGGACCGGGAATTCAACCTGCTGGGGCCGTGGATCGCCTCGCGCCGGACAGACGCGGAGGGCACCAGCAGTTTCCGTTCGTTCATCCCGCTGGCCGCGGTGCGGGACACTCCATCCGAATACTGGGCAATGTCCTCCTGCTTTTCCACTATTCCTTTGACAAGACCCTGCGCTCGCGCAGTGTGGCGCTCTTCCCGCTCATTTATTTCAACTCGGACGCCGATAACCGCAACCGTTCGAACATGTTCCTGCCCCTCTGGCTTTACCGGCGCGGAGGGGAGGAGTCGCGGTTTTTGGCGACGCCGGCCGGGTTCTACAGCCGCGACGCCGCCGGCCGCCGCGGCCTGCTGTTCAATGTCTATCTCTCCCGGGCCCCCGGTGCGGCGCGCACGGTCATCTTCCCGCTCTACTGGGGCCGATCCGTGGAGCAGGAGGGTCTCCGCCGCCGTTCCCACATATTCCTGCCCCTGTGGTATTTCGCCCGGGAGGAGATGGCCCGGGAGGCCGACGGCCGGGGCGACCTGCGCACCACCACCCACGGCCTGTTCCCGCTCTGGTTCTACCGGGGCGACAGCGACGCCAACCGCCTGGTTGTCACGCCCATCGGGTTCCAGTCGCGCACCGCCCAGGCCACCCGCACCCCGGTGCTCAACACCTACCGGTCCCGCACGGCGACCGGCGCGGAGACGGTGGTCTTTCCGCTCTTCTTCCGCACGGTCGACAATGTCACGGGCAGTGCCACCACCCTGCTGCTGCCGTTCTTCCTCCACCGCGCCACGGCCACCGGCACGGATACCATCACGCCCTTGTCTTGGGTCCGGCATGACGCGGCGGGCGGTTCGACGGGTGTCCTGCCGCCCATCTACTGGAACACGCGCGGCGACGCGCGCTCGGTGTGGCTCTTCCCGGTGGCCGGACTGTTCCGGCGCGCGGACACCGGGGCCTACCGCGCCCACCTGGGGCCTTTCTTCGTCGAGCGGAGCCCGGAGCGCACGGCGACGGCGCTCCTGCCCGTGGCCTTCGACTGGTCCACCCCGGCGGCGGGAACGCGCACCACGGGCGTTCTGCCCCTCTTCCTGCGGCGCCGCACGCCGGAACGGACCGACTTCCTGACCCCCGCCGCCTGGGTGCGCACCTACCCGGCGGGTGGTTCGCGGGGGTTCATCGGGCCGTACTACTGGAACACGGCGGGCGATTCCCGCACGGCCGGTCTCTTTCCCCTGTGGGGCGGGTCGGAGGACGCGGCCGCGGGCCGCGGCTGGCGTTACGCGCTCAATGCCTTCGTTTGGCGGACCCCCACCGCGTCCACGAGCGTTTTCTTTCCGCTGGCCTATAGCCGTACTGATCGGACCACGGGCGCGGCATGGACGCTCCTCCTGCCCCTGGCGTTCCAGCGCCGGGGGGGGGCGGCACTACGGATACGATGATCACCCCGCTGGCATGGTCCCATACCGGACCGGATGGCGCTTCGGCCGGGTTCGCGGGGCCGGCCTATTGGAAGAATTCCGCGACCGGCAGCGTGCAGGGGTTCTTCCCCGTGGCGGGTGATTTTTACAACGCGCGCGCGGGCACCCGCACCACCTACGCCTTTAACATGGTCCGCCGGGTCACCGACCGCCGCGACAGTTTCGCCGCCCTGCCGCTCTATTACTCCTGGCAGAACCGCGTCACGGGGGCCTCGGGCCGGGTGCTGGTGCCACTGGGGTTCAATCATGTCACGCCTGAAAGCGCCACTACGCTGGTGCTGCCGGCCTATTTCAGCCATGTGACCCCGGAACGGTCCGTCCGTGCTTTTTTACCCGTGGCCTTCGCCTACGGCAACACCCGCACCCAGCGCGCCTGGTCACTGATCCTGCCGCTCTATTTCAAGTATGCCAACCGCGCGACCGGGTATGGCATGCACCAGGTGGCGCTGGTCTACTGGGCCGTGGAAACGCCCGAGCGCACGGTGCGGGTCCTGCCGCCGTTTTTAGCCATGGACACGAAAGACGGCATGATCGCGCGCGCCCTCCTGCCGGTCTGGTGGTATTCGGGCAGTCCCATGGCGCGGACCTATGCCCTTTTCCCGCTCTATTTCGGCCGCCGCACCGCCGATTCCTACCTGCATGTGACGCCGCTTTTTTTCGCCGGGCGGCACCAGAACACATGGGACTTCGGCATGCCGCTGGGACCGCTGGCCGGGCTGGCGCGCACCGGGGCGGCCGCGCTCTCCGTCGGCGCCCTCCTGCCGTTCTACGCCACACCAACCTCGACACCGGGGCGGGCGGCACGGTGGTCTTCCCGCTCTACTGGCGGTTCACCCAGGCCGACGGCACCACCACGCGGGTCGTGCCGCCGTTCTTCTGGCGCCTGAACGAAGAACGGCAGTTCCGGGCGGGCGGCCTGCCGCTGGTGCTCTATGTCGAGCACGAAGGCCGCGAGCGGACCTACTTCTCATTCCTCTCCCGTCTCTTTGCGTATGAGCGTGCCGGCACAAGGCGGCGCGTGTTCGTGTTGTGGATCCCATTCGAGATCTCACCGTTGGAGACAGAAAATGCAGAAGCAGTACCCGCGGACATTTGATCTGAAGGCCTGCAGGGGGATCATGAACGCCGGAATGGCGGCCATGATCGTGGCTCTGGCGCTGGGACTGGCCGCGGCCGGCTGCGGGTCAACGGCGCCGGCGGCGGTTAAACCCGCCGCGCCGCCGCCCCCGGTCGATCCCTTCCCGGCCGTCGCGTTCGGGCATATGACGGACCGGGAATTCCCGGCCCTCTCCGGCCTGACCCCCGCCGCGGATGCGGCCGGGACCGATCGGGTGCGCGCGCCCATCGTCCGCAGCCTCACCATCACCTATTCGGCCGCCCAGTTCGCGGACTTCGGCCATGCCGTGCCCTGCCTCAAGGGTGTGGATCCCGCCCGCGTGGGCCAGGTCGAGATCATCCTCTGCGACATCACCCGGGTCGCCCTGCCGTCCGAACCGCCGGCAGGCACGGCGGCGTATTGGTCCGAGCTACAGGCCGGGGAAGTCTGCGTGCGCCTGACCGATCCCGAAGGCGCGCGGTTCGATGAAGAGGCATACAAGGCCGCCGGGTTCATCGCCGACTGGACTTACGATCCCGCCCGCGGCCTGGTGGTCATCGGCCGCGATCGTGTCTTCGCCCACCGCACCGGGCCGCAGTAAGAGGAAGACTCACCGCAAAGGCGCAAAGGTCGCAAAGGTGAAGCAAAGAAAAAAGATCTGCCACATAGTTCACAAAGGGCACAAAGGAAGACGGTTTGGGTTGGGAGGACCTGATCATGGTCAGCCCCTAATTCTGATATCGGGCTTCTCTCTCTACCCCCTCGGCGAACTTTGCGTCGGAGTTTACCCCGAGCAGCTCAACTGCCTCGGGGCGGTGAGTCCCATCCCGTCTTTCTTCATGAGGAACCTGGCGTTTGAACGGTGTTTTTCATCCGCGACCCCCGATTTTTCCAAAAAACAGTTGACAGGCAGGCCGGAAGTGGTATATATTACCGAAGAATGTTGGTCCCTTTGTGAGGAACCTGCGGATGAAGATCAAACGGATCGCGGATATCACCGATGCCCTGGCTGAAAAGCATGGACTTCCCAAGTCCAAGACCCATGACCTCGTCAATGATGTTTTTGAAGAGATCAAAAACGCCATCGGCGACGGGGAAAAGGTCGCCATCCGCAATTTCGCCAATTTCGCCGCCGTCCAGCGCAAGCCGCGGCGGGCCCGCAATCCCAAGACCGGCGATGTGATCTTCGTCCCCGCCAAGAACGCGGTGCGTTTCCAGGCCAGCAGCGTCCTCAAGGACTACCTCCAGACCGCCAGTCGCAATGTGCTGGTGTTCAGCAAGGATACGGGCAATTTTCGCGATTTTCTCATCAGCAATATTGAAAAGATCAAATGCAAGCCGCGCGTGGCCCCGTCGGTGGACGAGACCTTCCGGCTCGTTTTCGACAGCGGCCTGCAGATCTACAGCATCATCATCGATTCCACGGTCAGCGAGAACGAGGCCCGCATGGTCTGCAACCGGGTGAAGATGGACAAGACCGAGGGCATCATTTCCATCGTGCGCATCAAACAGGAGGGGAACATCAGCGACCGCGAGGCGCTGGAGTTCCTGGCCGATGAGATCGTTATCGAGCCCTTTGAGGTCGACCAGCTCATGGGCAAGATCAAGGAAGAAGTGGACCGCATCGCCGACGAGCGCGGTTACTTCTCCCAGCAGGTCAAACTGCGCGTGCCCACCATCGTCAACGAGATCGAGAAGACCTACGATATCATGGAGGAGTTCTTCAAAAAGACCAACCTCGAGGTGGAACAAGTCGACGAACTCGTGGCCGCCTACCGCGAAGCGATGAGCAACGCCGCCCTGCACGGCAACAAGAACAACGCCGAAAAGGACCTCTTCGTCGACTTCGTGGTCGATGTCAAGAAGATCTCGTTCAGCATCGAGGACCAGGGCCCCGGCTTCGACTTCACCCCGTTCGAAAAACGCGCCGAGTCCACTTCCGCCATCGAAGTGGCCCGCGCCCGCAACGCCCTGGACAACCCGGGCGGCATGGGCATGATGATCCTCAAGAAGTGCGCGGACGAGATCACCTACAACACCAAGGGCAACAAAGTTTCGGTGATCAAGCACCTGAACATCTGAGGTGCCGGACCTGCCATACCGGGACTTGACCGCTCCCATGCAAAAGTCCGCCATGCTGTATTACCAACCTGACGCCGATCGCTTTGTCGGTGACTGCACGCCGTTCTGGCACGATGGTGTGTTCCATGTCTTTTACCTGCTCGACCAGGGCCACCACCAGGGCAACGGCGGCCTGGGCGGGCATACTTGGGCCCATGTCACCACCCGCGACCTGCGGCAGTGGGAACACCACCCGCCCGCCATCGGGCTGAACGAGCCCTGGGAAGGGTCGATTTGCACCGGCTCGATGATCCATCACGCGGGTGCGTTTCACGCCTATTATGCCACCCGGAAGACCGACCATACCCAGCACCTGAGTCATGCCGTGAGCACCGACGGCATCCATTTCACCAAGACCACACCCAACCCGTTCAGCTCGGCGCCGGCGGGCTACGGGACCAAGGATTTCCGGGACCCGTTCGCGTTCGCCGATCAGGAGGGCGTCATGAACCTCCTGGTCACAAGCCGGATCGAGGATCCACCGCTCCACGACCGGGGCGGAACTGAAACCCGCCTTTGAATCACTGACCCCGGGCGTCAAACGCAAGGGGCGGGCGATCACCTTGGATGCAGTCTCCACACAGGAAGTCGGCGTCTTCCGCGGCCTGCCGCGGGATGTCCGCATCCAGGCCGCGATCAAGATCACCAAGCCCGTGCACAGGTTCGGGTTCGGCCTCAGGGGCGCGGGACGGTATGAGTCGAAATACGACCTGGCCTTCTGCCCGGCCGAACGCCGCGTCAGCCTGGCCGATCAGTCGCTTGCGCCCGTGGCACTGGAAGGGGACCGGTTCACGGTCGAGATCATCCAGAAGAACGATATCATCGATGTGTGCGTGAACAACGACCAGTGCCTCATCAACCGCCTGCATCAACTGACGGGCGATAGCCTCTTCCTCTTCGCCGAGAACGGCGCGGTGATGTTTGAGGATGTACGCATCGCACCGCTGGTGTAACCGGAGAGATCTCCTGCGCCCCTACAGGGCGCGAACATGAATAAAAGTATTCCCATCCTATACCCAGGGCGTTGCCCTGGGCTGACACACTCCGCACCGTTGGTGCGGGGAATTGTCCCCCCCGCCCTGAAGGGGCGGGCGTATATCAGCCCAAGGTAACACCCTGGGACCAAGGTGACACATGAACCCATCCCCATCTCCCTCCCCGCCCTGAAGGGGCGGAGGAAATCATGCCAAGGAGATGCAACCATGGATTGTTGGGGCAACGCCCGGGTTGCGGCGTCGCTATTTCGCCTCCAGTCCCTTATGCCCGCCCATCTGTTCCTCGAAGAAGGAGCGCGGTTCCGCCTTGCGGGCGGTGAGGAAGGGGATGCCGTCGGCGCTGAAGCCGGAGCCGGTGCCCTTGCCCGAGAGGCGGAAGAGGAGCCCCGCCATGTAGCAGGTGGTGCGGGTGACCACATAATCGAGCGCATGACCGCCGAAGATGCCCGTGTTGCCTTCCTCGTCCTCGCCCCGGAACCCGCCGTCGGCGCGCGGGTCGCCCGAGCCCCTGACCTGCAGGTCGAGGCAGTGCTTTTTAAGGTGGTCGAGGACCCATTCGGAATAATCCTCACCCGCCTCTTTGCCGATATCGAGGACATTGGCGGCCTGGATGCCGAAGGCGTTATAGGGCCGTTCGTGCGGCTCGTTGGCCATGGTCCACTGGGCGTAGCGCACCAGGGCGTCGAGGTATTTCTCGTTGCGGGTGACGCGGTAGGCGGCCAGCACCACGACCACCACGCCGTCGTCGTTGCGGAGGAGGAACTTCTCCAGCCCTTCGCCGAGGCCCCAATGGTGGTTGAACCCGGGGTCCGGGGCCTGGCTCACATCGCCGGGGATGTAGTTCAGGCCGCCGTCGTCGCGCTGGCAGGCTAATATCCGGTCGGCTGAATCGATGATGATCGGCAGGTACTGGCGCTCGCCCGTGGCCACATGCAGGTGCCACAGCGGCATGGCCGAGGCCTGGTGGATGCACCCCATCGATTCCTCGTAGGTGACGCGCTCGGCCGGATAGTATTCGGCCATCACGGGCATGCCCTTGTCGGAAGCCCAGGTGCGGCGCAGGAATTCGCCGAAGGCGCGGCCCCGGCGCAGGTAATCGTATTCGCCCGTGACGCGGTGCATCATGAGCATGCCCGAGGCGGCCTGGGCACCGTCGAGGATGCCGCCCCGCGGCGCTTGGGGGATCTCCTCGGCGATCGAGCCGTGGGTGATGGCGTAATACGGATCGAGCGGCTGGAGGGCGCGGACGAACCGCATACCCAGCTCGGCTGAATCCAGGTATTTGCGCTCGCGCGTGATGGCGTAGGCCTGGGTGAGGGTGAAGAGGGCGCGGCCGTGGGTCCAGTTCAAGCCGGGCACATATTGTTTCTTGGGCATGAAATAGTAGTAGCAGAACCGGTACTGGTCGCCCCGCCAGGGTTTCTTGAACACGAGCTGCTGGTTGGTGAACCAGTCGGCCGCGGCCAGCGCGCGGTTCAGGTGCGAGGTGCGGTCCTTGGCGGTTTGGCGCTTCATATCAGCATCCTTGATATAAAAAGGTTCGGTCCATGGTATGGCTGGTGCGGCGGTTGTCAAGTAGAATCAGTATGACACGAAGTCCATTGTAAATTTAACATTTATCATTTAGCGTTTGTTACTATTCAGGTGCCTGAATGGAAAAATGTGGTTGGTTGGGGTGGGGGCCACGGATAATGGCGGTTGCCCATTTTTATATTTTCATGCCGTTTTTTTGTTGACAATATCCGATAGCCGGATATAATAATCGTATTGTCACTTTTTACAAGAGGCGA
>JBDREB010000102.1:0-7844 GCA_043820325.1 Planctomycetota bacterium
GCACCCCGGGACGCATCTCCCCCAGCGCGGCGATCTCGCCTTTGATGGCATCCATCCTTGCTCGCAGACTCTGCTCGTGTTGGCCCATCGTAATCGCCTCTTGTAAAAAGTGACAATACGATAATTATATACGGCTATCGGGTATTGTCAACAAAAAAACGGCATGAAAATATAAAAATGGGCAACCGCCATTATCCGTGGCCCCCACCCCAACCAACCACATTTTTCCATTCAGGCACCTGAATAGTAACGAAAGACCTCAACAGCAAGGCGGCGGATAAAGACGGGGTTTTCATTTTTCTGACGGGACAGGATCCCGATAAAAGCCGCGCGGTCGCCGCGGTCATCGAAACGGGGACCGCCACCCTTCGCGGCCGTGGTGTCAATGTGGGCCTCTTCACCCTTGCGAAGAGCTCGCCCGAATACACGAACATCGCCCAGCGGGTCCCGCCGCCCGGCGTCATCGCCATGGTCAAGGGGCGTGGAGCGTCCACCGTGAGCGGCGACATCACCGAAGCCAGGCTGATCCAGGCGTTCGTAACGGCTTCCAGCGCCGGAAGTGGCTGAGGCACCACACCCTGCGGTCCGTCGGACTGCAAATAAGCGTATCCCGCCATGCTGGAAACGATCGCCAAGGCCTTACAGGCTGGCAGTTCCGGCGCTTTCGCGATCCCGCTCGCATTTGCGCTGGGACTGGTCAGTGCGGTGGCCAGCGCCTGCTGCACACTGCCGGCCATGGGCATGCTGGTGGCATATTCGGGGACATGGGAGGATCGCGGCCGGCGTTCGATGGTCCTGTCGGCCCTCTGGTTCCTTCTCGGCACCACACTGGCCCTCATGATCCTGGGATTCGTCGCCGGGCTGGTCGGCCAGGCCGCACAGGCATTTCTCGGGCGGTACTGGAAGCTGTTCGCCGGGGTCGTGGCCGTGCTGGTTGGCCTCGCAACACTGAAACTGCTTCCGATGCCGGCAATGTCCCCGGGAGCGCGGGAGGGCAACGCCGCCAAGGCGGGTGATGGGATCGGTGCCGCGCTTGGCGGACTTTTCCTCGGCGGCGGCGTGGCGGCCTGTTCCCTGCCGTGCAATCCCGGGATATTCATCGTGCTCGGTGCCAGCGTTCTCATGGGCAAGCTGGTGTGGGGCATGGTCCTCATGGCGGCTTTCGCGGTCGGCTTCAGCCTGCCCTTGGCCGCCATTCTCTTCGGCGTTTCGTTCGGCAAGGCCGCCATCAAGGCCGGCAAGGCTGGCGCCGTGGTCCGCACGGCGGCAGGTGTGGTCCTGATCGGCGCGGGGCTTTACCTGCTGGCGACATTTTAGGCGGGAATATCGGAAGATGCATCAAAGGGGAACGGCTGGCAGGCGGGCTTTTGAGTATTGAGCCACTTGCAAAACCCCCTGACCGCTTCTATATGTAGTGGTTATTCTTGTTGCCGCCACCACAGACCGTGGCTTGCTCGCTGACTCTTGGGGGTTTTGCAAGTGGCTCTATTGACAAGCCTCCAGGGAGAAGAAGGAGTTGTTCATGAACGACGGGATACGCACCCCTACTGAACGGAAGCTGACGAATGTGTTCGAGCGCTACCTGACCGTCTGGGTGGCGCTGTGCATCGTGGGCGGCATCCTCCTGGGCAAGATCGCGCCTGGATTTGCAAAGGCGCTTGACGGCATGTCCATCACCGTAAACGGGGCGCCGGTGGTATCGATCCCGATCGCGATCTGCCTGTTCTTCATGATGTACCCCATCATGGTGAAGATCGATTTCGCGTCCGTGATCAAGGCCGGTAAAAGCGGCAAACCGGTCTGGCTGACGCTCTTCGTGAATTGGGCCATCAAACCATTCACGATGTATGTCATCGCGCTGTTTTGTCTGGGGTTCCTGTTCCGCGGCCTCATAGGGGCCGAGGCGATGGACCTGGTGAAGATGCCCTTCGGGCTCGACCTGGCCGTCGGCGCCACGCACGGAGCGGGCACCGTGGTCCTTCAGGACGGGGTCAAAATGCTGGAGATCCCCCTGTGGCGCAGTTACTTTGCCGGCTGCATCCTTCTGGGGATCGCGCCGTGCACGGCCATGGTGCTGGTCTGGGGCTATCTGGCACGGGGCAATGACGGGCTGACCCTGATCATGGTGGCCATTAACTCGCTCTCCATGCTCCTGCTCTATGGCCTGCTGGGTGGGTTCCTGCTGGGTGTGGGCCGCCTGCCCGTTCCCTGGCAGGCATTACTGCTCTCGATCGTCATCTATGTGGCCCTGCCGCTCGTGGCCGGGTACCTGACGCGCACATGGATCATCGCGTTCAAGGGCGAACACTGGTTCACGGAAAAGTTTTTACATGTGCTCACACCTGTCACGATCATCGCCCTGCTGACCACGCTGGTCCTGCTCTTCAGTTTCAAAGGCGAAACGATCCTCGGCAATCCTCTGACGATCCTCTGGATCGCCATCCCCCTCTTCATCCAGACCATGCTGATCTTCTGGCTGGGCTACGGGTGGGCGAAGCTCCTCAAACTCCCCTACCGGGACGCCGCCCCCGCGGCCATGATCGGCGCCTCGAACCATTTCGAGGTCGCCATCGCCACAGCCACGATGCTCTTCGGCCTTTCCTCCGGCGCGGCGCTGGCCACGGTGGTCGGCGTGCTCATCGAGGTGCCGGTGATGCTGTGGCTGGTGCGGATCTGTCTCCGCACACAGGCCTGGTTCCCCGCCCCCGCCACCCCAACAGAAAGGGATCGCCCATGAATGCCAAAGTCCGCATCGACGCCGGCATCTGCGGGTTCACCTCCCGCGCCCTGGCCACCTGTGACGACGGCCAGCATGTCACCTTCCATATGACCAGCGACTGCGAGAAGGTGCGCGCCTACGCCGGGGCACTGGCCGGCCACGGCCCGATCGACGCGTTCCAGGAGATCAACCCCGCCGCCGTCGGCGTGGTCCTCTCCATCGCGCACGCGGCCCTCAAAGGCTGCTGCGCGGCCTGCGCCGCGCCCATCGGCGCCTTCAAGGCCCTGCAGGTGGCCGCGGGACTGGCCCTGCCGCAGGATATCCACATCACGCTGGCCAAGGAAGAATAGATTTGTCTCCGGGGACTTCGCCAATGTTATTACAGATGAACCGGCCGTCGGCATACGGAAACGATAGGCGTAACGACATACGGCACACGGCTGACGGCCCGGATCAAAGCCGTATACCGGATACCGTTGACCGATTCGCCTGGAGTTTACCCCGAGCCATGCCTCGGGGTTTCCGAACACCGCGTGCCGCGCTTTGGTTACGACCGCAGGCCGCACCGGGGGCAACGGCATGAACTGGAAAGAAGAATGGAAGAAGCTCGCGGCGATCATTGCCGTATTCCTCTGCTTCTTCTGGCTGCCGGTGGAATGGTCCCGGTTCAACGGCGGCGTGATGGAGGCGCTCCACCTCGCCAAATGGTACGCCCGGGAGCATGTGCTCCTCTGCCTGGTACCGGCCTTCTTCATCGCCAGCGCGATCGGCGTCTTCGTCAGCCAGGCTTCGGTGATGAAATACCTGGGTCCGCAGGCCAACAAAGCACTGGCCTACGGCGTGGCGGCCGGGTCGGGGACGATCCTGGCGGTCTGCTCGTGCACGATCCTGCCCCTCTTCGCAGGCATCTACCGGATGGGCGCCGGACTGGGGCCCGCCATCGCGTTCCTCTATTCCGGCCCCGCCATCAGCGTCCTGGCCATCGTGCTGACCGCGCGGATCCTCGGGCCGGAACTGGGCATCGCCCGTGCCGTCGGGGCCATCAGTTTCAGCATCATCATCGGTCTCATCATGCACTTCATCTACCGCAAGGAGGAGGCCCGGAAAACCGTCGCCCAAGCAGCCATGCCGGCCCCGGAGGTCAAACGCCCGCTGTGGCAGAATGCCGCGTTCTTCGCGGCCCTGGTGGGCATCCTGGTTTTCGCCAATTGGGGGGCACCCCGCGAGTTCCGTTTGAAAACGGTTGATGGAAAAATATTTAACGCCGCCGTCATCCAGGAAGCGGAGGATACCCAAGCCCCCGACGCAGCGATGCCATTGATGATCATAGATGGCCCGGACGCGGGCCAGGAACGCCCGGTGTCATACGCGGCTGTGGCTGACAAGGCGCCTCTGCCCGGCGTTTCCACCGGCATCTGGCAGGCCAAATGGATCATCACGAGCGTCTTTGCCGTGGCGCTGGGCCTGATCCTGATCGTCTGGTTCGGCATGCCATGGTGGAAAGTCCTGGTTGCGGGATTGCCGGTGGTGGTATTGGCACTCATCCTGCCTGCCGATGGGCTGATGATAATGATCCCCTTCGCCGCCGCCGTTATCGGCCTGTCCGTCATCACCAGCACGGACAAGGGCGAGGCCGGCGAATGGTTCGCCTCCACCTGGGGCTTTGCCAAACAGATCATGCCGCTCCTGCTCATGGGCGTGATTGTCGCGGGCTTCCTGCTGGGACGCGTCAGCCATGAGGGCTTCATTCCCAGCCGGTTCGTGCAGATGCTCGTGGGCGACAAGCCCGACACATTCCTGTCCATTACCGGCCTGGCGGGCGGGGGGATGGAAGCATTCATCCGGGTCATCTGGTCGTTCTGGACGAACTTCTTCGCCTCGGTCTTCGGGGCGTTCATGTACTTCGCCACGCTGACGGAGGTGCCGATCGTCCAGGGTTTGATCGGCTCGGGCATGGGCAAGGGGCCGGCCTTGACACTGCTCTTGTCGGGACCGAGTCTTTCATTACCGAGCATGCTGGTGATCGCCAGCGTGCTGGGTACACGAAAGACGGTCGTCTATGTCGCGCTGGTCATCGTGTTGTCCACAGTCGCCGGCATGTTGTACGGCGCGATTTTCGGATAGGAGAGAGACCATGAAGAAACTGCAGATCCTGGGCACCGGGTGCCCCAAGTGCAAACAACTGGCCGCGAACACCGAGGCGGCGGCCAAGGCGCTGGGCATCCCCTACGAACTCGTCAAGGTCACGGCCATCAACGACATCATGCAGTTCGGTGTCATGATGACCCCCGCCCTCGCCGTGGACGGCGAGGTCAAGATCGTCGGCAAAGTGCCGCCGGTCGAGGACCTGAAGAAACTATTGGCCTAACCATTTTCCAAGGAGATTGACCATGGCAGCCAAAGCATGTGCCTGCGGCACGGCTCCGAAACTGATCTTCCCCTGTTCCGGTGCGGCGGATGTCGGCGCGGTCGCCGACCAAGTGGCACGGAAACTGGCCAAGGATGGTGCCGGCAACATGTACTGCCTGGCCGGCATCGGCGGCCGGGTCGGCGGCATCATGGAATCGACCAAGGCCGCGGGACGGATTCTCGCCATTGACGGGTGCCCGCAAGACTGCGCCGCCAAAACGCTCCGGCTAGCCGGTTTCAACACATTCGAGCACATCCGCCTCTCCGATCTCGGCCTTGAAAAAGGCAAGACACCTCCCACGCCGGAAAACATCGCCACGGTCGCCGCGGCCGGCGCCAAGGCATTGACCTGCTGACGGGCCGGATTCCCACCAACGCAAAGGAGCCCAGCATGAGCGAACAGCAGACGCCCCCCCCCAGTGGCCTGGCCATCAAGGTCGTCATCATCGTCCTGGTGGCCGCGGCGCTGGTGACGGTCGTCGCCATCAAACAACACAACCGGCCGCCGGCCGACCAGCCGCCCACCGGATCGCAGACGATGGACGGCCCGGCCGCCCCACTCTCCCCGGAAACGCCGGGGATGCCATCTGAAGGTAGAACCGCCCTGCCCGTGCTGGTCGATCTCGGCGCAGGCAAATGCATTCCCTGCAAGATGATGGCGCCGATCCTCGAGGAATTGAAGCAGGAATACACCGGCCAGCTGGATGTCAAATTCATCGATGTCTGGGTAAACCCCGATGCCGCGGCGCCGTACAACATCAAGATCATCCCCACGCAGATATTCTATGATGCCGGGGGCAGGGAACTCTTCCGCCATGAAGGGTTCTTCGCCAAGGCGGATATTCTCGCGAAGTGGAAAGAACTGGGCACCGACCTGGCCGCACCGGCCGTCGGCAAGTAGAAGGAGCATGATCATGCGCAATGCGATCGTCCTTGCGGGTGTCTGTCTGGTGATGCTTGTGACCGCCGTGTCGATCGGGGAGGAACCCCAAGTCCAGACCGCTGCGGCCGCCCCGGCTATCGTTACCGTGGCCGAAGCCCATCCCTTCCTGACAACAGGGACGCTTTCCCAGGCGCGGTTGGCCGACCTGCCGGAAGGCGTGATCCTGCAGGCCGAAGGCGTGGAGATCACAGCCGACAGTCTCGCGCCCGAGATCGCGCGCGCGCCGGAGGCGATGCGGGGCCAGTTGAACAACAACCTGTTCTTCGTGCTCGAACAGGCCGCAACGGAAAAACTCCTCATTGCGGCCGCGCGGAAAGCGGGCGCGGTCAAGGAAGGCACGCCCGACCGCGACGCCATCCAGGCCTACCTGGAGGGGATCGCCGCCACGGTCGCGATGACCGAGGCGGAGGTGGCCCAATATTACGAGGCGAACAAGGCCGCGTGCGGCGGTGCGACCCTGGAGGATATGCGCAGCATGCTGGCCGACTATGTCCTCAAAGAGAAAAAACAGGCGGCGGTCGAGGCGCACATCGCCACCCTCGGCGACCGGATGGAGATCCGCGTCGACCGCGCCTGGGCCGGGAAACAGGCGCAGGCGCTGGACAGTCCCGTGGACAAGGCCCGTGCCGGCGGCCTGCCCGTCATGGTCGATTTCGGGGCCCACGGGTGCGGTCCCTGCGACATGATGACACCCATCCTGGCGGATATGCAGAAGGCGCTTGCGGGCAAAGCGGATGTCCTTTTCGTGCCGGTCCGGGAGGAGCAGATCCTCGCCGCGCGGTACGGCATCCGCTCGATCCCCGTGCAGGTGTTCTTCGACAAGGCCGGCAGGGAAATTTACCGGCACACCGGTTTCTTCCCGCAGGCCGAATGCGAAGCGTGGCTCAAAAAGGCCGGGCTGGAATAATAGAAACGGTCCAAACATGGAACACCTGTTCGAAGCTCTGACCCGCGCGGTCGAGGGTTCGGCGGCGATCGCCGTCGGAGCATCCTTCATCTGGGGTGTCCTGAGCATCCTATTGAGCCCCTGCCACCTGGCCAGCATCCCGCTCATCGTGGGGTTCATCGACAAGCAGGGCCGGATGTCCACGCGGCGCGCCTTCGGCATCAGCACCCTCTTCGCCGTGGGCATCCTGATCACGATCGCGGCCATCGGCGCGATCACCGCGGCCGCGGGGCGGATGATGGGCAATGTCGGGGCCTGGGGCAATTATATCGTCGCGGCCATTTTCATCGTGGTGGGCCTTGTTCTTCTGGATGTCATACCCATGCCATGGGCGGGACCGGGACAGGTGAACATGCAGAAGCGGGGGCCCCTGGCGGCGTTCATCCTTGGGCTCGTTTTCGGCATCGCGCTCGGTCCCTGCACCTTCGCCTTTATGGCGCCGATGCTGGGGGTGGCCTTCAAACTGGGCGCGACCAACCTACCGTACGGCATCCTCCTGTTGGCCGTCTATGGCGTGGGCCACTGCGCGGTCATCGTGTGTGCCGGTACCTTCACGGGCGTGGTCCAGCGTTACCTGGACTGGAATGAAAAGAGCCGGGGCGCGGTGATCTTCAAACGGGTCTGCGGGACCCTGGTGATCATCGGCGGCCTCTATATGATCTGGACCGCGCCGTAAGGGCCTCCCTCATTAGTGCCCGTAAATAAATAACCTATCCATTTCGCGTGCGGTGCAGAGTGATGGTTTGACAAACAGGTCAGGCACTGCCGCATCATTAAAGAGGTATAGCTGCCATGGTTGGCCCCCGCCACCAAACCCCGCACGCCCG
>JBDREB010000103.1:0-16697 GCA_043820325.1 Planctomycetota bacterium
TCGAACCCAACGAACAGGAACAGACGCTGACCATCCGAATCCAGCGCATGGCCTGTCCGGCCCATGACAAGGCAATTGGCGCCTTGCTGCTCGAACCGAACGAATTATCTTTCCACCATCCCGAGACCGGAATGCGGATGATTTACACTCTTGCCTGACGTGAAAATGCGCCAACCCATTTTCCGCCCGGATCAGGAAATCTGAAATTCTAAACCCGAAACAATCGGAAGAAACTCAAATATCCAAAGCACGAAACGAGCCTGCCTTCGGCATGCAACTTCAACCCGGGAACCACCCGGACTCACGCGGGACGGGCTCCGGCCTTGTTGGTTTGGGACATTGGGGTCTTTCCCAAATTCGAATTTGTTTCGAATTTAGGATTTATAGTTTAGGATTTCCGCCGCGAGGGGAGGGGCTACAACCCCACCCCCGAGGGTCGAGGCAAGGCTGTTGCATCCGATGTGGGCCGATGCCCGTGGGCGGCGGGGTTTCACGGCCTCCCCGTCTT
Organism: Planctomycetota bacterium; assembly: GCA_043820325.1. GTDB lineage: Bacteria > Planctomycetota > JBDREB01 > JBDREB01 > JBDREB01 > JBDREB01. Next base: position 509 of record JBDREB010000103.1, read on the forward strand.
GCCGGCCGCGTACCGGCGCGCGTATTCGTCGAGGATGCCATTGACGAACTTGCCCGATTCGGGCGTGGAATACTTCTTGCCCAGATCGATGGCTTCGTTGATCGTCACCTTGAACGGCACATCGGCCATGAAGGAAAGCTCGAAACTCGCCATGCGCAGGATGTTCCGGTCCACCACGGTCAAACGATCCTCGGTCCAATTCTTGATCAGCGGCATGATCCGCTCGCGGATCTCGTCACGATGCGCGTAGTAGCCGGTGACGAGCGCGTGGGCGAAATCGCGGACCTCGGCATCCGTCACATTCTGCCAGGTGTAGAACCGATCCAGGCCCGCCGGGTCCAGATCCTCGCGACCGCTGATGTCGGTCATATAGAGGAACTGCAACGCCAGTTCCCGCGCCTTGGTGCGCCGCCGTATCTTGCCCATGCCCCGGTCCTCCTGAATTAAAAAAGAGCGCCGACCTGATCACGGAAGTCTCAAGTCACCATTTCCACAGCTCATAAAACAGGGTGCTTTCCGCGTTCATCACCGCCTCGGCCCGGAAGAACTCCACCCGGCCGTCCAGGAAACAGATGCATCCGCCGGCCTTGTCATAGGATGACTTGGCATCCGAGGCGCTCATGCGGTGCCGTGAGGCGAAGATGTTGCCGCCGGAACGGAAATTGCCGTCCTCGATGGTGACGGCCGATTCCTCGACCATTATCGGCCACCGCTTGGACGGGTAGGTATCGATATGCGTGGCCCGGCCGGTGTCGCCCGGATCATTGGAATGGATCGCATAGCCGTGCGTGGTGACCGGATTGCGGTCCCGGTAGCCGGCCCCGAAGCCATCGCCGCGATGCACACTGCGGGGCGGTGTGTCGGAAGGGCAAAGGTAGACCTTCCGATCGCCCATATAGGACCAGAGCGTACCCTCGTGGGGGGCGTTGGCATCATTCCGGGGGGGCGCCCAATACCCCATCCAGTCTTTGGTGACCGGCCAGTTGAAGACCTTGGTGTAGGGCAGCCGGCCCGTGAAATCGGCAGCGTAGTTCATCATGCCCGTGTAGAGCTGACGCATGTTGGTCTGGCACCAGCTCAACTTGGCCCCGTTGCGCACGCTCCAGATAACGGGCATGAGCAGGGCGACCAGCACCATGATGGCAATGACCACCAGGAGTTCGACCAGGGTGAAACCCCGGCCACGGTGCGGGACCATACCGACCTTTCGCCGATGTGCGGCGCCGGGAAACGCGGCGTCAATTGCTCAGGAACGCCTGGGCCGAGTGGCCGCTCACCACGATCGCATTATCGTTGGCCAGCCGGAACGCCGAATGGAATATGAGTTCAAAGGCCGGATGGAGTGTTCTGAGCACCCAGGTGTCGTCGGTGAATGAGCCATCCGCATTGGAATTGGAATAGGTACCGGTGATCAGGTACCGTCCGCCGGTGACCAGGATGCGCATGTCGCCGAACGGGGTCATGGTATTGCCGACCCGGCCGTCCGCCATGGAGACACCGGCATGCGTAAGCAGGTCGCTGGTCGTGAACACCTCGGTGGAAGGATCGGTCACCACGCCGCCCGTGATATACACATCCTGGGAGATGATCAGGTAATCTTCAAAACCATCGGTGGGTGCGGCGCCCCCCGTGACCCGGGTGGCAGTGGAAACGCCGGTGTAGGCGCCGGCCAGCGTAATGGCCTGGGCACCGCCGATGGCGGCGATCGTGTAGGGCACGCCATCGGCAACGCTCATGATCATATCGCCCACCTTGACATTGCTTGAATTCCAAGCGGTCACCGCCAGGCCTTGCGCGCCGTTGCTCCCGGTCACCGCGGTACTGGTATTGGTGAAATGGGCCCGGCCCATCGCGTAAACGGGGGCCAGAGCCGAATGGCCGTCCCGTCCGGCCAGCAGGAACCGCAACGGATCGGGGGCGATAAAGGTGTCGGTGGCGCCGTTAAAGATCTCGATGGAAGCGCTGTCAATTCCCTCACCGCCCGCGATGAGCACCCGACCGCCCGGCAGGAGCGTGGCCGTATGATCATAGCGGCCCACGGCCATGGTGGTGGCCGAGTTGAAAATACCCGTAGTCGGGTTATAGATCTCGCAGGTTGCCAGGGACTGGGTCAGATTGGCGCCGCCCGCGATAAAGACCCGGCCGTCGGGCAGGACCGTAGCCGTATGCTTGTACCGTTTCTGGAGCATATCGGCCGTGGGGTTGAAGACCCGGGTCTGGGGGTCATAGATCTCGGCTTTGGCCAAGCCGCCCTGGTCATTCTCACCGCCGGCCACAAGGACCTTGCCGTTCTGCAGGAGGGTGGCGGTGTGATGGCGCCGGCCGTTGGACATGTCACCGGAGGTGCGCACAAACTTGACCAGGGAGGTATCGTAGGTCTCGGCCGAGGCGAGGTAGAGACCGGCCACCAATGAATTCCCATTGAAATAGTCATCGGTCTGGCCGCCGGTGATGAGCACGGTACCGTCCTTGAGCGGGGTGCCGGCCGCCCCGATCAAACGGTCACCGGAAACGCCATGGGCCGTGGCCGAGAACAGACCGGTCGATTCATTGTACAATTCGGCCAGGGTGTTGTCGGTGCCGCCGCCCACGACCACCTGCCCATAAATAGGCGAGGTCGAAAGTTCGACAAGCCCGGCGCTGCACTCACCCCGCGGGGTGAGCATCAGGCCGGTCGAAGTGAAATTTCCAGAGCCTGGATCGTAGATCTCGGCGCTGCTATCGTAGACCAGGATGCCATCGCTGGTAACGCCCACATAGCCGCCGCAAACCAGAACCTTGCCGCTGGGCAGGAGAGTCGCGGAGGGAAAGATGCGACCCTTGGTCATGCCGCCCACGGAACGGACCGAGCGGGTGAACGGGTCGAAGATCTCCGCCGTGCTTAAGATGCCGGCTCCCATAAAACCGGAGGATTTGAACACATTGTCGCCCCGGGAGAGGCCGCCCATGATCAGTACTTTGCCGTCCTTGAGGAGCACGGCGCTGTGGAAGAAGCGGGTGGATGTGAGGCGGGCAACAAACCCGAGGGTTTCAAACAAAGCGGACTGGGGATTAAAGATCCCGGTGGTGAACTCGAAATCGTCGTTTGTGTCATTCTTATAATCGTAGAGACCGCCGGCGATAAAGACCGTTCCGTCCTGGAGCAGAGTGGCCGAATGACCATAACGGGGATATTGCATCGTATCGGCCACAGGGGCCGTGGCCGTACCAGTCGCGTTGAACAATTCCGCGGTGGCGGTGGCGGTATTGATGAACCGGAAACGCGTCCCCAGGATCATATCGGTCACCAGGCCATCGATCGTCAAGTTCCACCGGGACAGCTCGGTGTCGTAATTGGCGGCCGTGACCACGCCCCGCTGTTCCACCATCGTCCCCGGAACGGCGTCGACGATCTCGATCGTCTGGCCGACAATTGCGCTGGCATCGGCGATGGCAGCGAGAGTGTTCAGTCCCAGATTGGTCTTGGTGGGGTTCTCATCCTGCTGGGCCCGCGGTGCAGCGAGGGTGGCGCCTTCCAGCTGCTGTTCCCCGTTCAAACCGCCCAGGACGAGCACGCTGCCGTCGTACAGGCGCGTGGCCGACTGGAACCGGCGCGACTGCTGAAGGGCCGCGCCCGTCTGGACAAAGTCGTCATTCGCCGACTGGGCGCTGAACCGGGCGTAGCTCTTGAGGCCCATGGTCTCATTGCCCAGACCATTTGCGGGGGCATTGAGCATATCCGGATCATACCCGCCGGTCACGAGTATGGAACTCCCGTCATTGAGCAGGGTGGCGCGGTGATCGGTGCGGCCGGCGGCCATGGCCGAACCGCCGAGCATGCCTTCGAAGTGTTCGAAAGCGATGCGATACCGTTCGGCTGAAGTCAGCACCCCGCCGAAATTCTCGCCGCCGATGAAGATCATGTCGCCGGCCGTGTTCCCGGCCTTGACATATGTAGCCGTCGCCCCCCTGCGGATCGTGGTCATTCCCGAGAATTTGAGATAATCGAACTGGGGAACATTGTAGATCAGATAGGTTTCCTTGAATACCCGGCTGGCGTCCGTAAGTCCCACAACTATCATCTTGAGGACGATGTGGTCGGGTGTAAGGCCATCCGGACGCAGGAGATTCTGGCTGATGTTCTGGATGCCGCCTGTCGCGGGATCGAAATCGATGGTCATGGAATACAGGGCCCCCCCCGTGATCGTTGTCACCGGCACGACAGAACTGTCGAACGGAATGTACCCCGCGGTCCGGGTGGGGATCGTCAAACTGGTGTTGACATCACTGCCGTCGAGAGTGTAATAGAGGTGGGTGTTCGCGAGGTTGAGAAGACCGGCACTCGCCGTGGATACGGTCACCACGATCGGCTGGCCGGCACCGCTGAAGAAACCGGTCCGGAAGACACCGCCCCTGATGTTGGGCGTGATCATGATGGCATCGGAGGTGGGTATGGCCGTGGTCTTGGTGGCATTGTCATCGATCCGCAGGGCCGTGGCCGCACCGGCCGTTTGGTTGCCCGAAAGGTCATAGGCCGCGACCATGAATTCATAGGTTGCGCCGTTGGCGAGACCAGTAACCGCGAACGAAGTGGCCGCCCCGCTCCCCGCAAGGGTCCACGCGGTAACCTGGTCATCCACGGGTTTACGGTAATAGATCCGGTAGCCGGCGACATCCGTATCGACCGGCGGGGTCCAGGTCAGGGTCACCCGCTGGTTGCCCGGCGCGGAGCTCAAGTTGCCGACCGGCTGGGGCGGGGTGATATCGACCGACAGGGTGGGGATCACGGTAACGATCACGCCCGTGCTCAGGTTGCCGGAAGTATCCACGGACACGATCTTGATGGTATAGGTGGTGCCAATGGCAAAGGTGTTCGTGGTCGGCGTGAGTTCCGCCGCGGTCACGGGGTTGGCCGCGGAGCCGTTACCGGGCACGATGATGCTGTTGATGGTGCCGATGGCCGCCGGATCGGTGGCCACGGGCGGATTATTGGGCTCATTGAGAATGTTCCAGGTGGTGCCGCCGTTGCTGGAGATGTACAGGATGTAGTAGGCCAGGTCGACGCTGCCCGAAGCGGTCCACGACAGGGAAAGCTGGACATAGTTCATGGTGACGGGGTTATTGTAGCCCCCGATGCCGTTAAGATTACTGACATCCGTGGGCGGGGTGGTATCCGGCAACTGGGGCGTACCGGTCACAAGGGTCGGGGTGAGACTGGTATTGCCGGCGGTATCCACGGCCACGATCGAAAAGTTGTAAGCCGTCCCGTTGTTCAGGCCGGTCCAGGTGAACGGGGAGGCGGTTGCCGTACGGACGGTGGCATTGGAAAGCAGGGTGATGCGGTAACTCGCAACGGCGATATTGTCCGTGGCCGGAGTCCAGCTCAAGGTCAGGCCGGCATTGATGGGTGCGGCGGCGAATCCAATAACATCGCTCGGCCGCTCGTTATCGTTGATGTTGGTGCCCGAACTTTCACCCCCGCCGCCGCAACCGGCGACCGCCAGCGCAAGCATGCATACCGCGATCGATCCAATCGTGTTTCTGGTCATGGCATTCCTCCGTTCCGTATGGTACATGCGTGTCCCCTTGAAAAGCATGGTCCGGGCGGCGGTGGCCCCGCCGGCCGTTTCAGAATGTCTGCAACAGCCGCACACCGACCGTATATGACCCGTCCAGACTGCCGGTGATGCGCACATCGGCGGTCGAACGGTTCGCTTCCCAGCAGAACTTGGTGCCCAGCACCAGGAAGACCTGGTTGATGCCCTGGTTCGTCAGCGCATAGTCGCCGGTGCCGGAGTCGCCGTCGGGTGTGTCCAAGTCGATCGAAAGCTGCACGCTCGTGTAGGCCACCTTGCCGCCGATGTACACGAATGTATCCTCCGTGTCCTGGAGGGACACCTTGGCCTTGTAATACGCGGCCGCATTGAGCGTACCGGCCATGATATCGTAGGATCCGTCAACGATCCCGTTGCTGTCCCCGGTGGCCATGGTGAGATCGAGCGAGCAGTCGATCTCGACCCCCTTGTCGAGCAGACTGCCGAACTTGAACAGGTCGCCCTGGATGCCGCCCTCCAGCCCCCATCCTTTGGCGCCGATCGAACCGCCGGGAAAAAGGTCGTCGATGTTGGTATTGCTTGAGCCGGCCCCGAAATACCAGGCCATGGTCCCCTCGTCTTCCTTGTCGATGAAGTTGTTGGCGACACCGATGCGGAAGTTGTTGGTCCGGCTGACAATGTCGACTGCGTTGTCGTAGTCGAACGCCGTGGCGAGCAGGGTGTTGTCCTTGCCCAGGTCCAAGGATGCGACATACAGGTCGCTATACATGTCGAGGTTGAAATCGAGATACACGAACCATTTCTGGCTTTCCGGCCGGTCAATGTAGGACTGGTTCTCGTAGACCTCGGCGGAAACCGCGCCGGCCCAAAGGCCGCACAACAGGGCAACACCTACATACCGCTTCATGGACCTACTCCGCTACGGAAGTTGAGACAACTCTACCATCCGAAACAGAATTATTGTACGAAGGCATAAAAAAAAGCAAGGAATTTCATGGAAAAATCGCACCCCGCCCCGCAGGGCCGGGACCGGGCGGGGCCGGGTCCGGCCGCCACCCGCCCGCCTGGCGGGGCTAACGGAAGATGAAATAGGCGTAATTCTGAAGACGGTGGTTGTCGCCTTCAGTGTAGGACCAGACCCCGGCATAGTAATGTTCATCGAAGAACGCGGCCGTGGGGCGGCCGGGTTTTTCGGGCAGGTAGCCGTCCTTGCAGACATTGCCGTACCACACGGTGCCCGGCGTGCACACGCCCCCCTCCAGGTCGGCGGGATAGAGGGCCGCCTCGATCGACCAGTACCCGCCTTCACGATCGATATGGATCCGCCGTTCCAGCCGCGGGCACTCATACCAGATGTTCTTGTTGTAGTAATCACCCTTGCGGCCTTCGGTGTTGAACACGAACTGGTAACAGATGCGGTAGGTGCGCCGGGTGTCGATGAAGATCTCGACGCAATCGTCCTTCCACACCTCATCCTCCGTCAGGCCGTACTGGACCATGAGGTGGGCCAGGTCGGGGTCCGTGCAATGGAAAGCATAATAGACCCGTTCCCCATCAGTCCGGATCCAAGCCTTGACCGCTTCGGTGGTCAGGGGCACCCCGTCGTCATCGACGAAATCGATCATGCTGTTGGCGTCCCAGCAGGGTTCCGTCAGCCGCCCGTCGATGGTGATCGCTCCCGGCGCGACCCGGTCGATATAATAGTACTTTTTGACCGTGGCGGGGGCCAGACCCAGCACCCAGGCCTCCCCTTCCAGCAGCCGGATCCATTCGGTCTCGGTCAGGCGGCCCCGGAATTCCTGGTAGAGCGCCTCCGCGCGGGCCCGGTCCAGGCCCACCGTCTGCCGGAGGACGCAGGCGGCCACCTGGACCCGCCGCTGGTCATTGACCGCCAGCCGCTCAAGGTCACGGGCCACGCCCAACCCCTGCTCGGTCCGCTGCTCCCGGAAAAAGACCTCCACCAGGTCCAGTCCCGCGTCGTACACGGCATCGTTGCTGCCGAGCAGGTCCCGGAGCCGCTTGGTATACAGGTCCCAGGCCCGCTCCGAATCGCCCATCCTGAGGCAGGCCTTCACAAGATCAATGATCACCTGCGGGTCGCTGGTGCGGCCCTGGGCGACCAACTCTTCGAGGCAGGCCCGTTCCCGGGCCGCATCGCCGAGCCGGTTGTACAGGCGGGCCAGCAGGGCCAGGAGGGGTTCGCGGTTCACGGCATGGGCGGCTTCCCCGACCTGGCCCTCGAACAGACCGGCCAGCCGCCGCGAAGCGGCCGCGTCCTCGACCGGTATCAGCTGGATCAGCCGGCCGGTGATATCCATGATATCGTAACCTTCGCGGTATTTTTCGAGGATCGTCCAGTAGCAACCGGCCGCCGACCGCTGGGCCGCCAGCTCGGCGGCCGGTTGGCGCTTCTTCCGGAACTGGGCGGCTGTGCCGATCTGCTTCTCGGCCAGCTCCATCAGCCCCCGGATCTGCAGCCGGAGATTGACCGGATCATTGGCGAGCAGACCCTCTAGGTCGCCGGTCGACATGCCCTCCCGGATCTTTTCGGCCATCTGGTCGTTGGCCACGCCGGAACCGAACACGACCTCAAGTTTCTTGCCCGAGGTCTCCCAGAGGTAGTGTTCGCTGACGATGATGCCCGCCAGGACGGGCAGGAAGAGCAGGTAGCGCCGCATGGCTCAGCCCAGTTCTTTACGGCGGAACAGGGCGTCCGCGATCAGCAGGTAGAGCACCATGTACCATCCGCCATAGGCGATGACATGCAGCCCCGTCAAGGGCGCGGTATGGTTGAAATTGATGTCAAAAAACACGCCGTTGGGCACCATGTAATAGCACAGGTACATGAGGTATTCGGCCGGCGTCCCGGCCACGAGCATGGCCAAGAGGCGCAGATGGACGACGCCTAAAAACCCGACCGCACAGATAACCAGGGTCGCGATGATGCCGCCCACCCCCGGCATGATGACGGAACCCAGCAGGGAAAGGGCGGTCAGCAGGCCCAGGAAGGTCCCCCAGACGGCCAGTCCGTTGAGGAACGGCCCGAGGGCCTGCCCGATCTGGCCGCGCGCCGTCATCACGGCGCAGAAGACCAAGGCCAGGAGCACGAGGTAGGCCAGCCCCATGGAAAGGATGCCGATGAACTTGCCCAGCAGGAACTGGCTGCGGGTGACCGGCTTGGCAAAGAGGATGGCCAGGGTGCGGTCCTCGATCTCGGCCGCGACCGTGTAATTACCGATGAAGAGGCTGATGATGACCCCGGGCGCGACACAGGCAAAGACGCCGAACACCACGGCCGTATCCACGCCCGCGCCGCCGCGGCCGGTGACGATCTGGGCCAGCACAAGGAAGGCGCAGAAACAGGAGACCACGATCAGGCTGCGGTCGCGGAACGCACGCAGATAGGTGCCGCGGGCGATGGTGAGGATCAAGGCGATATGCGTGCGCAGCACGGTGGCCACCTCCCGCTTCTGGGGCATGGTCCGCCGGGAGATCCGGCTCCTGCCAAGCCCCGCGTGCCGGCCATTGTACGGCCGACCGGGGACTTGTCAAGGCGAAAATGAATCCCGACCCCGCCGGTTGGATCTGTGGGACGGATGACAGGCGCCGGATTCAGAACCGGACGTTGAACTTTAACGCCAGGCGGCGGACATCGGCATCTTTTTCGATATCGCCGGTATCCTCATCCTTGGTAGTGAACTTCATGTTGCGCTGTTCGATGCCGAAGGCGACCATGCTGTCGGCGGCATAGCTGAAATCGATCCCGAAGACCGTATAGCTGCCGCCCAGGTTCTTGGATATCTCATAATCATCCACGCCCAGGGCGGCCAGGTCATCCGAGGCCTCGTAATAGGCATAGGCCATGACCCCGCCGCCGAAATAGGGCCGGATGTACCCGAGCCCGGCATACTTGAGCCGGAGTCCGAGGAACCCCCGGTGCGTGCGGAAGTACATGTCGGGATCGTCCAGGGCATCGATCTCCTGGGTGCCGGTTTCATACCCGAGTTCAACATTAAAACACATATCCGTGCTCAAGATGCCGGCCTCGTAACCGAAAATAAACCCCATGGAGGGTGCATCGGCCAGTCCGTCGAAATCCCCCTCCTGGCTCGTGGCGGGGGCATAGACCAGGTCGAGGAACCCGCCCGCGCCCGCAGGTGCGGCCAGACCGGCACCCAACAGGGCCACGAGCATTAAGACCCGGGCAAGAGAACCGATGGAATGACCGACTTTTGACATATCACTCCCCCCTATCAAGAAAACCGGACCGCGGATCAGAACAGGACGGTGGCGGTCAGGCATAAATAATTGACATTCGTATCGGTGACCTGCTTGTCAAAGGTGATCGCGCGGTCAAAATGGCGCATGGAGATCCCGAAGAGGTATTTGGATGTGCCGCTGTATTCAACGGCCGCCCGGGTCAGGTCGACATCAATGCCGAAACCGTAATAATTCAGCGCCCAGATGTTGGACTGGTCAAAGGTGAAACTCTCGCCGGCGAGGCCGAGATCGGTCTCCAGACGGTTCTGCAGGTTCTGGGAAGGCGAATACTGGTAGAGCGGGGTCATGCCGGCCATGATGTACGGTTCCAGGCTGATGGAATCGGTGATCTGCCAGTCGTACTTGATCCGGACACCGGCCATGACCACATAGCTGTAATAGCTCAACGAGGAGTTACCGGACTGCGCGGTGACAGGCGGACCCGGGACGGGGTCCAACAGGTAGGAATCCAAGCTGTATTTGCCGCCATGGAACCCCAGTTCAAGGTCGAGTTTGAGATTGAAATCAAGCGCCATTTCGGATCCGATGTACAATCCCATGGAGCTGCCCGAGTCCAGATCTATCTGGGCGACCTCCGTCGCGGTGGCGTACTTGAAGACCGTGTCCTGGCCGACATTGTTCGCCAGCTCGATCCCGAAGAAACTCGACCCCCACCCGGTGGCGGCGGCCAGGCAGGTGATCAGTGCGGCGCAAAGGATATGCTTCATTGACCGTCTCCCTCAAGCAACCGGCTATACGGCCTTGAAAAAAATTACGCATTTTCGATTATACGAAGCGGCCTGCTTTTGTCAATGCTTTTTTCCAAAAAAAACAAACGGGCAGAGTGATTATACCGGGTCGACCGCCCGGATGTTGACCCAACCCGCCCGCAAATGCCGTCAGGCGGGCTTTTCATCCTCATCGCGGAACATGTCATCGTTCAGCACCGCCAGCATCTGGGTTTTGACCTGTTCGAGGGTTTCCTTGTCCATGCCCGGGTTCAACACGCGATGCTCCCGCTCCGTTTTATCCTTGAGGACCATGTATTCGGAGGCGCCTTCCTTGTATATATCCTTGAACACCAACAGTTTCTTGCGCATGAGGATGAGCGCCAGCAGATACCGGAAGTTCTTCTTGATGGCACTGTCCTCTTCCTCCAGGCGGGTGAAAAAATTGGTCAGGGTGGCATCGTCGACGAACGGGTTCTTCTTGCGGGTCGGCCGGAAGACCGCCTTCCAGAAATAGAACGCATCCCGTTCCGCGAGCCCCTTCCAGCACGCCAGGCAGGTGTCCCGCCGCTCCAGCAGCCCGCCGGTCTCGACGATCCGGGACATGAAAGTCTCCTCGGCGGCGAACGACCGGGAACAGTCGCTGCAGGTCCCCAGATTGGCTCCAATCTTCCAGGTCATGCGCGTTCCTCGCTTTCCGGGGCCCACGGCCCGTATCAAAGTTTGTAGAGCGGTGAAATGCGGAACTGGGGCGCAAAGAGCGGCCCGTTGATGCTGAAACGCAGCACCCCCTTTTCCACCCATTTCCACAGGGCGGCCACGGGGGGCGCCAGCACACTGAGCAGGGGATGCTTGCCCACCACATTGAGCACGATATTGGCATTCCCGCCGAAAGTGATGTGCCCCGTGCCGTAGATCAGGGCGTTGGTGGCGTCAAAAGCGCACTCCCGGATCACGAACCGGTCCCGTTCCAGGTTCATCCTGACCATGCCTTCGGTGATGATACTGGCCTGCATGGGATTGACGCTCACCAGGGAGAACATCGTGAACCAGCGGGGCAACTGCCGCACAAAACCATCGCGCAGGCTGATATCCAGGGTGCCGTGCACTTCACCGTCCTCGTTGCCCGAGATCCGCAGGGCGCCCTTGACGCGGCCCTTCATATCCGTGCCGGCATCGAACAGGTTCATGGCCAGCCACCGGAAATCGACATCCGCGAAATCAAGCTCCACCCGGTAGGAAACCCGGCGGGTGAGCATCACGCGAACGGAGCCGGCGATGGTGCCGCCGTAGAAATCGGCCTTGAGGTCCTCAAAGACCAGGACATGGCCATCCTCGAACCGGAACCGTCCCCGGATGTCCTCGGCATACATGCTGAAGATCTCTAGGTAGGCCAGGTAGAGGTCGTCACAGGCGGCGGAAAGCGGTACCCGCCGCACCGCCCCGTCGGCCGGAACGGTCGCCGGGAGCGCTCCCTGCGAGGGGACCTGCGCGGCCCGGAGGCCCGCCCCCCCGCACGCGAGGACCGCCGCGGCGGCCAGGGTGACGATCCCCAGTCGGAGCGACCCGGCGCACACGGGGCGGCCGGTCATGGACCGTGCGCCTCCAGGGACACATGGCCCTTGCCGAACAGTTCATCGGCCGCATCGCAGAACGCGGCCACGGGCCGGACGCGGTAGTCCCGACCGCATTCGATATGGACTACGGTGTTGTCGTGAGTCTCGATCTCATAACGCACCGGTTTGTCACCCTGGAACCGGCGGAAGAGGTCGGCGGCCCGGGTCACCAGCGTCGCGTCCATGCCCGCGGTGCTGAGATTGATCCGGACGAACTTGACGAATTCGATCGCCGCCTCGTCGAGCGGGATCACCCGGTCGGCCAGAATGGTGTTCTCGTCGCGGGCGTTGTCGATCTTGCCCTCCACAAAAAAGATGCCGTCCTCCTTGATGTGCGGCGCGTTTTTGGCATAGGCCTTGGGAAAAAAGATCACCCGGCAGGAACCGTCGAGCCCATCGAAGGTCACCACGGCCATCTTCTCGTTCTTGGTCTTGGTGAAGATCGTCTTGACATCCTTGACCATGCCGCCGATCACCACATGCTTGCCGGTCCGGCGGGAACGGATATCCTCGATCCGCTCGGTCGAGAACTTCTCGATGAGCTTGCGGTGGCGGGCCAGCGGGTGACGCGACATATAGAACCCCAGGACCTCCTTCTCGTGGCGCAAGACCTCCGCGTCATCCAGGGGCGGGACATCGGGCAGGAAGGTGTCATAGTCGGGGGTCCCGGTCTGGAAGAGCCCCATCTGCCCCGTGGCGCGTTCCGTCTGCACGGTATGGCCGTGGCGCATGGCGTTCTCAAGGACGGCCAGTTTCTGGGCCCGGTTGCCCGAGATGGCGTCCATGGCGCCGCTTTTCACCAACCCCTCCACGACCTGCTTGTTGACCTTGCCCAGGTCCACCCGCTCGCAGAAGTCATGCAGCGAGGTGAACGGGCCGCCGTTGTCGCGGGCATCCAGCATGGCGCTCACGGCCTTGCCGCCCACGCGTTTGATCCCCTCCAGGGCGAACCGGATCTTGTCGCCCTCCACCACGAACCGCCGGTCCGACCGGTTGATGTCCGGGGGCAGGACCTCGTGACCCGCGGCTTCCGCCTCCTCCATGTAGGTCACCATCTTGTCGGTGTTCGACATTTCGCTGGTAAGCAGGGCGGCCCTAAACTCGAGCGGGTGGAACACCTTGAGGAAGGCGGTCTGGTAGGCCACCAGGCCGTAGGCGGCCGAGTGCGACTTGTTGAAACCGTATTCCGCGAAATGCCGGATGTTGTCGTAGACCTTCTCCGCGATCACGGCCGGGACCTTGTTCTTCACACAGCCGGCCACGAAGTCCTTGGCGTACCTGGCCATGATATCGGCCTGTTTCTTGCCCATGGCCTTGCGGAAATTGTCGGCCTGGGAAAGGGTGAACCCGCCGATGTCGTGCGCCGTCTGGATGATCTGCTCCTGGTAGAGGAAGAGTCCGTAGGTGGGCTTGAGGATCGACTCCAGGAGCGGGTGGAAATATTCGGCCGTGGCGCGGCCGTGCTTGACATCGATGTACTTGTCCACCATGCCCGTGCCGAGGGGGCCGGGCCGGTAGAGCGCCACCAGGGCGATGATGTCCTCGAAGCAGTCCGGCTTGAGCTTCTTCACGAGGTCCTGCATGCCCGAGGATTCGAGCTGGAACACCCCCAGGGTCTCGCCGCGTCCGAGCATGGCGAAGACCTCGGCCTTGTCGAGCGGGATGGTGTTGATGTCTAGGTCGATGCCGCGGTTCTTTTTGATCATCTTCAGGGCCATGTCGATGATCGTCAGCGTCACCAGGCCCAGGAAGTCCATCTTCATCAGGCCGATCTTCTCCACGGCTTTCTTTTCGTACTGCGTGGAAACGATCTCGCCGCTGCGGAAGAGCGGGCAGTACTCGGTGATGGGCCGGTCGGAGATCACCACGCCGGCCGCGTGCGTGCCCGGGTTGCGCACCAGCCCCTCCAGGCGCGCGCCGATGGCGAATATCTTCGCCACGGCCTCGTCCTGCTTCACCAGCGCCGCCAGCTCCGGTTCGAGCTTCAGGGTCTCAGCCAGGTCCTCGGCCGCGTCGGGCACGAGCTTGGCGATGACATCGGCGCGGGCGTACTCGAAATCCAGCACGCGCGCCACATCGCGGATCACGCTCTTGGGCGAAAGCCGGCCGAATGTGGCGATCTGGCACACATTCTCGCGGCCGTACTTCTGCTTGACATAGTCGATGACTTCCTCGCGGCGGTCCCGGCAGAAATCGATGTCGATATCAGGCGGCTCGTTGCGGCCCTCGTTGAGGAACCGCTCAAAGAGCAGGCCGTACCGCAGGGGATCGATCTTGGTGATGCCCAGGCAGTAGCTCACGATCGACCCGGCGGCCGAGCCGCGGCCCGGGCCCACGGGGATCCCCGAATCCTCGGCGTAGCGCACGAAATCCTGGACGATCAGGAAGTAGTTCACGAACCCCATCTTCTCGATCACATCCAGTTCGTGCTCCAGCCGCTGCACCGCCTCCTTGGGCGTGCCGCCGTAGCGTTTCTTGAGCCCCTCGAAGCAGAGCTCCTCCAGGTAGTCGGGATTCTCGATCCCCACCGGCCCTTGGAAGACCGGCATGTGTTGCACGCCGAACTTGAACTCCAGGTTGCAGCGAGCGGCGATCTTCACCGTGTTGGCCAGGGCCTCGGGCACCGCGGCAAAAAGCTGGTGCATCTCCGCGCGCGTGCGGAAATAGAACTCGTCCGTCGAGAACCGGTGCCGCTCCGTATCCTTCACCAGTTTGCCGTGGCCGATGCACAGAAAGGCGTCGTGCGCCTCGGCGTCCTCGCGGGCGAGGTAATGGATGTCGTTGGTGGCCACCACCGGCAGGTCCAGCTCTTTCGCCAGCTTGAGGTGCTCGGCGAAATTGCGTTCCTGGCCCTCCACCGTATTGTGCTGGAGCTCTAGGTAGAAATTGTCCCGGCCGAAGATGGTGGCCATCTCGCTGGCCCAGTCGCGCGCCGTGGCGTAATTGTTGTTGAGGATGTGGTGGGAGACCCCCGAGCTCAAGCAGCCGGAAAGGGCGATCAGCCCCTCATGGTATTTGCGCAGAAGCTCGCGGTCGATGCGCGGCTTGTAATAGAACCCGTCCAGGAAAGCGATGCTGGCCAGGGCGCACAGGTTGCGGTACCCGGTCAGGTCCTTCACCAGCAGGGTCAGGTGGAACCGCTCCCGGTCCTTGTCCTGGATCGTGCGGGGCGCCACATAGGCCTCGTACCCGATGATGGGCTTGATCCCCGCCTTCATGGCCTCGGTGTAGAACTCGATCGCGCCGAACATGTTGCCGTGTTCGGTCAGCGCCAGGGCGGTCATCTTGTCGGCCACGGCCCGCTTGAGCAGCGAGGAAATGCTGGCCGCGCCATCCAGGATGCTGAAATCGCTGTGCACATGCAGATGGACAAAATCAGTCACGGTTCAACCCCGGTGTCAGGCTTGCGCCGCGGGCATCTCCGCAACCGGCCGACCGACCCGCGGGCGCACGGCCCATCTTATCCCGGGCCGGGCCGAAGTCAACCAGAATATCCCGCCATACCCGTACCGGGCACGGTATAGCCCGGCGACCGGCATAGGGCTCGTGCAGAAACAACTTGTACATTTCGCATGCGGTGCGATATTGACGCTCGTCCACGAGGCGGGCCTGACAACGCCGATTGCGATGGGCCCGCAACCATTGCGACCCGCTGCCACTACGCCCCGCATGCCCGGAGGGGACATGATCTTCCGTCCGCATCCGGCGTTGCGCGTCGTCGCACCCATTGATATGCCTCCTCCGCGCGCCTTGGCTGCGGACGGAATCTCGACGTCGAAATGTTCAACTTGTTTCTGCACGAGCCCTTAGTACACCGCCCCATAATAAAGGGGTCAAAAGAGGGCGCGCCGGTACCACCGTGGCATTCTTTTCCGCTGTAGGGGCAGGGTTTTAAACCTGCCCGCCTTGCACGGAACGCGGGGCTGGAACGAAGACGGGCGGGTCTCAGACCCGCCCCTACCCATTCGACTACGCTCAGGGTCCAGACAATAGCGGGGGCGGAAGAACCCGGATAGGGGCACGGCCCCGAGCCGCCAATGGCGCCCGGGGT
>JBDREB010000104.1:0-14783 GCA_043820325.1 Planctomycetota bacterium
GACAAGGCAATTGGCGCCTTGCTGCTCGAACTGAACGAATTATCTTTCCACCATCCCGAGACCGGAATGCGGATGATTTACACTCTTGCCTGACGTGAAAATGCGCCAACCCATTTTCCGCCCGGATCAGGAAATCTGACCTTTGTGACTTGGTGACTTTGTGGCAGATGTTCCGGGGTTTGGTATGGCAATGCGGAGAAAGATGATGTGCCACGAAGTCACAAAGACACTAAAGTGTGCGGGTTTTGATCCGAACCCGACCCGGATCTACCTTTGTGACTTGGTGACTTTGTGGCAGATGTTCCGGGGTTTGGTATGCCGTGCCCATCCCAATTGGCCCCAAAACAAGCGCCGTCCCGGGCTGGATCTTCCTCGACTCCGTCCACAAGCCGGCGCACGCGAGGGCACGGCATGCCGTGCCCCTACAGCGGAATAGAATGCGCGGTTAACACCGGCGATCCTTCTTTTGTCCCCTTTATTGTGGGGCAGTGTACCAAGGGCTCGTGCATCATACGGCGTCAAAGCCGTACAACCAGGATGGGTTACGGTAACGATGCCCGTTTCGGCCAGGGCAACGGTTACGGCTTGGGAAAGACCGTATCCGCTCCGCCACATTACCTTGGCCGTAACCTATACGGGCTTCGTAACCCTTGCCGCAGCCATGCTTCCACGCTGTACGCACGGCGCGGTACGCATCGCGTCTTCTGACAATGCGGTCAGTCCCTGTCCGCCGCGTCATCACCGCTCCCTGAACCAGCCTTGACCCGGTTGGTATTCCGCACCACGCGGAACCCCAGCACCGGCCAGTTGTCGCCCAGGGTCATGAATTCTTCAGAAGCCGCATCCCCCCCCCTTCAGCCGGCGCGGGTCGGGGGGTCTCCAGAGAGGGATCGGCCGCCGGTGTTCCCGGCGTTGTGTACAGGGGGTCGCTTAAGGTCACGGACATGGCGCATTCCTTAAAAAAATGGTGTGCAAACAACAAAAAAGCCCCTGCCGCGTTCCCGCCGGCAGGGGCCCCTGGATCCAGGGAAAGCCACCTTACGGCGGGTGCCGTACAATGACGGCGATGCCGGCAATGAGGCGAAGGGCGGATTTATGCCGGCCGGCCGCACCGCGGCCGTGACCGGCGGCGCCGGCGTTCGGTTCCATCTGCTGATGCGATCGGTCCATGATCAATGCCTTAAAAAAAAGCCCCCGGTCGGTTGTCACCGCCGGGGGCCTTGTGTGGCTGCTGGGTCGCGTCCCTACGGTGACTCCCGGCGGTGAACCCGGAGTACGGCAATTCCCGTCCGGGCGGGACCTGCTCGTGGACCTCGGCGATCTCGGCGGCGGTGACGGTGAAGGACCCGAACTCCAGCGCGACGGAATAGACCGCATCGGCGGCGTCCGGGGCGTCGCCCCCGCCGGTGCGGCGGGCGTTGGCGAAGGTCCGGCCGTCCTTGAGGACCAGCCGGTAGACCGTCATCCCGGCCGGTGTGCCGGCCAACGCCACCGTCCGGGTCCATGCCCGCCACAAGGCGAAATCATCGGCGACCGCCGGCGGCGGTTCCGCCCGCCCGGCCGCCGCCAAGCACACCAATATCACGACCGGGACCATCCACCGGGCCATACCGTTCCCCTTTCTTCCCACAACCGTACCCGTCCCCAAACGCCGCTACTTCAGCCATATGGAAGCGATGTCATTCCAGGTGACAAAAAGGAAGAGCAGGGCGATGAAGGCCACCCCCACATACTGGGCGATCACCTGGACCTTCACGCTGGCCGGTTTGCCCCGGACCAGCTCGTAGAGGAGGAACACGAGGATCCCGCCATCGAGCACCGGGATCGGCAGCAGGTTCACCACGGCCAGGTTCACCCCGATCACCGCGAAAAAATAGAGCAGGTAGCCCATGCCGTAGCCCGCCACATGGTAGGTGATGTTGACGATCCGCACCGGCCCGCCGAGGAGTTTGTGCGACAGACGCCCGGTCACCAGTTTGCCGAGGAACACATATATGTTCTTGAGCTCGTTGCCGGTGCGCACGAACACATAGCCGAACGCGTCCCAGCCTTTGGTGAACTGCACCCGCTTGATGGAAAAGGCGCAGACCAGTCCCACGGACCGCACGGGCGGCGGGTAGGCGCAGGTCAGCCGCTCCCCATTCCGCCGGTAGGTGACATGCAGAGCCTTGTCCGCCTTCAACCCGGCTTCCCCGACCACATCCCCGATCTGCAGGATGCCCGGGACCGCCGCAAGCGCGGGATCGACCCAGGTCACGGTGTGGAACAGTTCCGGGAGCTCCTGACCGGGCTGGTAGACGCCCAGCCATACCCGGCCCTCGACCCCCTCCACATAGGGGGTGACCGTGAATTCCTCCGTCACGCCGCCACGCCGCACGGTCACGGCGATCGCGGCCGTCCCGGCCGGCAGGGCGTAGACCAGGTCCAGGACATCCTGCCAGCCCCGCACCGGTGCGCCGGCGACCGCGGTGATCACATCCCCCGTGCGCAGGCCAGCCGCCTCGGCCGGGCCGCCGGGGATCGCCCCGATCACGGCGGTGGTCATGAACCCCCGCTCGGGAACCTCGCGCGCGAAGACCGTGCCGCCGATCTCACGCCGGTCGCCGCCGGTGGTCTGCACGGTCAGGGTGATCGCCTTGCCCGGGTTCAACTCGGCCACATGGTCGAGCCGCTGGGGCCGCGTGATCGTTTCGTCCAGTCCCGCGATCCGGGCGGAGACGAACGCCATGCCCGGCGCCAGGCCCGCGGCGGCGAGGTCGGAATCGGCATACACTTCCGTGATCACGGGCGAGACCGGCTGGCCGATACCGATGCGCGGCAGGGGCGGCGTGTTCTCATCCTGCATGATGGCGGAGGGGCGTTCCGGGGTGACCGTCACATGCATCGTGCGGCCGTCGCGCAGGAGCGCGAAATCGATCGGCCCATCGCCGCCGTTGAGGGCGACATTGGTCATGACATCGACGAAGTTGTCCACCGGGTGGCCGTCCATGCGGGTGATCACATCCCCAGGCCGCAGGCCGCCCGGCCGTGCCGCCGGGGAGCCGACTTCGAGCGCGCCCACCTCCGCCGGCACGAAGGGCACGCCGATCCACAATGCGGCGAGCATCACCAGGTAGGCGAAGATCACATTCATGATCACGCCGGCGCAGATGATACCCATCCGCTGCCAGGGCGTCTTGGCCAGAAAATGGTCGGGGGTCAGGGGTTTCTCCTGGCCGGAGGGCACATCCTCCTGACCCAGCATCTTCACATAGCCGCCGATGGGGATGAGCGACAGGATGAACTTGGTGCCGCCCTGCGTGAACATGGTCCACTTCCAGGGGCCCATGCCGATGGAGAACACCTCCACCTTCACGCCGAAGCGGCGGGCCATGAGGAAATGGCCGAGCTCATGCACCAAGATGGTCAGGCCGAAACCGATGACGACGAGGGCGATCTTCAGGATCACGGATGTTCCTTTACGACAGATTCCCGCACACGGCGGTCCAGCTCCAGAATGCCCTCCAGGTCCAGCTGCGCATCGGCGGCGAAACGGTCCAGCGCCTGCGCCACGACCGCGGCGATCCCGGTAAACGGCAGGCGGCCGGCGAGGAACCGCTCCACGGCCACTTCATTGGCGGCATTGATGATGATGCCATGGGTGTCCCCGGCCGCGCGCAGGGCGGCGTAACCCATGCGCAGGGCGGGGTATTTGTCCAGGTCGGGCCGCTCGAACGAAAGCGTGCCCACGGCAGGCAGATCGATATGCGCCCACCCCCCCGCCACGCGGCGGGGATAGGTCAGGGCGTACTGGATCGGCAGGCGCATGTCGGGCGGGCCCAGCTGGGCCAGGATGTTGCCGTCCTGGAACGCGACCATGGAATGGACGATCGACTGGGGGTGCACGATCACTTCGATCTTTTCCGGCGCGATGCCGAAGAGCCAGCGGGCCTCGATGAGTTCCAGAGCCTTGTTCATCATCGTGGCCGAATCCACGGTGATCTTGGGACCCATGCTCCAGGTGGGGTGGTTGAGCGCCTCGGCCGGCGTCACCCGCGCCAGGTCGGCGGCCGGCCGGTTCCGGAACGGCCCGCCCGAGCCGGTGAGGTAGAGCCGGTGGACCTCGGCCGCGTCCGCGCCCTGAAGGCATTGGAAGATGGCGCTGTGCTCGCTGTCCACGGGGATGATCTCGCATCCGATCGCCCGGGCCCGGCGGGAAATGAGGCGCCCGGCCATGACGAACGGTTCCTTGTTGGCCACCCCCAGGCGCTTGCCCGCCTCCACCGCGGCCAGGGTGGCCTTGAGGCCCGCCCCGCCGACGATGCCGGTGAGCACCGTGTCCGCCCCCGGGAAGGCGGCGGCGTATTCCAGGCCCGCGGGCCCGCTTTTGACCTCGATATCCAGCCCCGCCAGGGCCCCGGCCAGCGACGCATGGAAACGGGGGTCGCCCATCACGGCCACATGCGGCCGCACGCGGCGGGCGATGGCGGCCAGTTCCTCCCACGAGGAGTGGGCCGTCACCGCGGCCACATGGAACCCGTCGCCCAGGCCGGCGATGACATCGAGAGCGCTCCGGCCGATCGAACCGGTCGCCCCCAGAATGACGATCTCCCGGGTCATGGCTGCGCGGCCCCGCCCGCCGCTTCGGACGGGGCCGCCGCGGGCGGCGTTTCGGCCGGCCTGGCCGCGGGCGCCTGGTAGGGATTCCCGACGAACCGGGCCATGGGCGGCATGATCACGGCGCTGAATTCGCGTGCGTCCCTGTCCGGCCCGTCCGCCATCCGGTCCTGCTCCTCGCCGATGCTCCGTTCCGCGGTCAGGCCGACCGTGACCCTGAGCACGGGCGGCACCTGGCCTTTGACCGCGACCTCCATCCATTCCGCGTTGTCCTCACCGGCACCGGGCAGATCGATCCGGAACGAGGTGATGGCCCGGGAGAGGACCACCACCTGGGCGTTGCGATCGACCGCCACTTCACCCAGTGCCGCGCCTTCGGCGGCGGCCGCCGCCTCTGCCGCGGCCGCGGCCGGATCGGATACGCCGCCCACCGGGGGGTGCCCCTTGCCGCCCGGCCGGCCGCGGCGGGGATCGTCCTTGATCTTGGGCTTGGGACCGGACGCGCCCGGCGCCCCGTCGGCATCCTCCCGGGAATACTCGTTGTTGATGAAGACCGTGCGGCGCATAAGCTTCTTGTTGAGGGAAACGCCCAGCTGTTCCTCGACGAAATAGGTCACGCGGCCGAAGCGCTGGGCCGTCAGCCCGTTTTCCGCCACCACGGGCAGCAGCGCGTCAAAACTGATCCGGTCGCGGCGGTTGCCCATGCCGTCCCGGTCGGGCTGGAGGCTGAAGAAGACGGCCTTGCGGCCGGGATAGGCGGCCAGCCGGCCGAGGTCGCGGCGGATCGCGTCCAGGACCCCGTCGCCCAGCCGGGCGTTGGTCGCCGCCTCGATGGCGTCGGCCCGGTTGCGGACGGTCCGGGCATAGGTGCCCCAGATGATGGTGAGGATCGCGCCGAGGATCACGATGCTGACGCTGATCTCGACCAGGCTGAAGCCGGACTGCGTAAAAATGCCGGGTGTCGGGTTGCGGGTATCGGGTTGCGGACCAGGGTTTGGTCCCATGTTCAGACCACTCGGCATTCGACACTCGCCATTCGGCACTTCTTTTCCAGTTCCGAGCGTCAGGCGTCGAGTGTCAAGTTGCGGACTGAGATCAGATCTCCGGATCCGGCAATTCGGCATTCGGCGATCGGCAATCGGCACTTGGCTTCTACGGCGCATTGCCCGCCCCTTCCGCCGGAGCGGGCACCAGGTCCTCGACCCCCAAAAGCGGCATGGCGCCCGCGGGAATGTCCAGGGCCAGGCGGACCCGGATGTCCGGGAATTCCCGTGAGGTCACGGTCACGGCGATGTGGTAGACCACGATCATATCCTCCTGCTCCGGTGCGGCGGCGGTGGCCGCCGCGGCATCCGCCTCGGGCGGCGGGGCGCCGGCGGCCTCGATCAGCAGGCTTTTGCGGATCTCCTCGGCCGTGAAGTCGGCCGCGCAGTCGAACGGCGCCGTCCCGTCGGCCGGCCGCCACCGGCCCTCGGTGAACGCGGCATACCCGCCAGTCAGGATCGCCGCCATGCCATCCTCGGCGATCCGGGCCGCCTGGCTGGTGAGCGTGGCGTACAGCGTGTCATACAGGGCGTTGCTGTGCTGGCCGAGGAGAGGCAAGAGGGCGATGGTGATCACCACCAGGGCCAGGATGACCTCCAGCAGGGTGAAACCGCGCCGGATCACTGCATGAGCTCCATCCATTCGCGAGGCCCGTCGAAGACCCGGACCACGCCGATCACGGGCACCACTTCGAGGGTGAATATGCGCGGCGTGCCGTCGGAATTGTCCACGGCCAGGTGGACCAGGTGGGGCGTGATCGTGCCGTCCGGCCCGAATTGGATCGCCACGGTGCCGTAGTCGGTCTCACCGTAGGCATCCAGCGCCACGCCCGTGAACCGGACGCCTTCGGGCAGCGCCTCTTCGATCACGGCCGGATCGGCATCGCCGGCATCCACCGGCAGGACCACCCGGTAGCGGCCCTCATCGACCATATATTCCAGGGCCAGCGCCCGGCCGCCCAGCACCGCCCGCCCCTGCAGGAGGGTGATGAAACCCGCTAGGCGCCGGGCGCCCGCGTGCAGCCGTTCGTTGCGCATGGCGGGGCTCCGCACCACGGTCACGGCCACCACCGTCGCCAGGATGGCGATGATCGTCACGGCGACGAGGATCTCGATGAGCGTGAAACCGCGCCGGTCCCGGGGCCGGGTCATGGCTGGGGCGCATCCTTGGCGCTGAGCTCCCAGCTGTTGACATTGTCTTCGCTGGTGTCGAGATTCCCGTCCGGACCGCCGGAAACGATGTCGAAATCGCCGTTTTCACCCGGACAGCTGTAGCGCAGTTCATTGTCCCAGCCGTCGCGGAGGCCTTCGGCCTTTTCCACATACTCGGGGACGAGGTCGGTCAGTTCCTCGGGATACTTCTGCTCGGTGATCCGGTAGATCTTGACCTGGTCGCCGATGGCGCCGATCTGGTAGATGGTCTTCTGCTTGTGCGCGCGCTGGATGTGCTTGACCGCGGCCATCGACACGGTGACGGACATGATGGTCAGGATGACCAGGGCCACGATGATCTCGATGAGCGAGAACCCGCGGCGGCGGCGATCGTTGCGGACCATGTTATTCCCCTTTTTCAATGGATGTTACCGATCTCCTGGATGGGCAGGACCACCGCCAGCGCGATGAACAGGATCACGCCCGCCATGCACAGGATCATGACCGGACCGAGGACCGCGATGAGCTTCTGGGTGGCCCGGTCCACCTCCACATCGTAGGCCAGGGCGATCTCCTTGAGCAGGTTCTCGAGTTCCCCCGATTCCTCCCCCACTGCGATCATGTGGCCCACGATCGGGGGAAAGACGGCCGTCTTATTGATTTCCGCGGAGATGTCGCTGCCCTCCACCACCCCGCGCCGCACGCGCACGATGGCGTCTTCGAGATATTTGTTGTTGAGCACATCCTGGACGATGAGCAGGGCGTCGATGGGGGTGATCCCGCTCTCGAGGAGCGTGGAGAAGGTGGTGGCGAAGCGCGAAACGGCCGTCTTTTCGAACAATGGCCCCAGCACCGGGATGCGCAACAGCAGGCGGTCGAAATGGAAGCGGCCCCGCTCGGAGGCCAGGATCTTGCGGCCCACCACGAATACGGCCACGGCGAGTATGAGGATCAGCCACCACCAGCCGCGGATGGCGTTGCTGATCTCCAAGAGGACGCGGGTGGGCAGGGGCAGGACCACCGCGCGCGTGCCCTGCATCATGATCGCGATGATCTTGGGGAACATGCCGGTCATCAGGAAGATCACCAGCCCCACGCCGGCGGTGATGACGATGGCCGGGTAGACCAAGGCGGCCGAAAGCCCGCCCATGACCCGGCGGCGGTACTGGAAATAGACGGCCAGCCGCCCCAGGATCACCCCCAGGGTGCCCGAGGATTCGCCGGCCTTGACCATGGCCACATACAGGGGCGAAAAATACTCCGGGAACGCATCGAGGGCGCTGCCGAAGGATATGCCGCGGGCGATGGAATCGTGGATCTCCATGAACGCCGCGCGCAGGTTCTTGTCCTCGATCTGTTTCTGGACCACCTGCAGGGCCTTGGCCAGGTTGGTGCCGCTCGAGAGCAGGGTGGCCAGCTGGCGCGAAACGGCGGTAAGCTCGTTGCGGGCGCGCATCGTGAACAGCGGGCCCCGGCGCCGGGTCACGGGATCGAGGGACTTGACATGGACCCCCTGTTCACGCAGGCGGTGCCGGGCATCCTCGGGCGTGTCCGCGGTAAGGATCCCCTTCAGCGATCGGCCGTCGGCACCGAAGCCCCGGTAGACGAATACGGCCATGCGTTCACATCCCCCCGGACCCCTGTTTAGAGGTCCTCGATGTGGGTGTGGGCCATAACCTCTTCGATCGTGGTCTCGCCCCGCAGGATCTTGGTGATGCCGTCCATCCGCATCGTCAGCATGTGCTGTTCACCCGTGACCGCCTCCCGCTTGATCTGGCTGGCGTTCTGCCGGTCCATGATCTGCTGTTTGACCCGGGCGGTGACGATAAAGAGCTCAAAAAGCCCCATCCGGCCCCGGTAGCCCGTGTTGCGGCATTGGGCGCAGCCCCGGCCGCGGGATACCCGGCCGTCGGGTAGCAGGGCCGGATCGATCTGCATGTCGGCTAGGAGCTTGGGATCGGGCACATAGGATTCGCGGCAGGCGCCGCAGATGCGCCGCACCAAGCGCTGGCCCATCACCCCGATCACCGTCGACGCGATGAGGTAGGGTTCCACGCCCATGTCCATCAGCCGCGTGGCGGCCGAGGGCGCGTCGTTGGTGTGCAGGGTCGAAAAGACCAAGTGGCCGGTGAGGGCCGACTGGATCGCCATGCTGGCCGTCTCCGCGTCGCGCACTTCGCCCACCATGAGGATATCGGGATCCTGCCGCAGCACGGACCGGAGGCCGTTGGCGAAGGTCACATTCTTGCGTTCGTTCACCTGGATCTGGCTGATGCCCTCCAGCTGATACTCGATCGGGTCCTCGATGGTGATGATGTTCTTTTCGGAGGAATTGATGCGCGAGAGCGCAGCGTAGAGCGTGGTGGTCTTGCCGCTGCCCGTCGGGCCGGTCACGAAGATGATGCCGTGCGAAAGCCGGATGAGGCGCGCATACAGATCGAAGACCTCCGGATGCATGCCCAACTGTTCCAGCGCGAAGAGTTCCGTCCCCTTGTCCAGGAGCCGCATCACGGCCCGTTCGCCGTTGGAGGTGGGCACCACGGATACGCGCACATCCACTTCGCGGTCGGCGAAACGCAGGGTCGTGCGGCCGTCCTGGGGCGCGCGGCGTTCGGCGATGTCGAGGCCGCTGATGACCTTGACGCGCGAGATCACCGATTCGGTGAACTGGACCGGCAGTTCGAGCATATCGTAGAGGATGCCGTCGATCCGGTAGCGGATCTTGAGCACATTCTCGTACGGATGCACATGCACATCCGACGCGCGCTCCTTGATGGCCCGGGCCAGGATGGCGTTGAGCATCTTGATCAGGGGCGCCTTGTTGAGGTCGTCGATCAGATCCTCGCTGCGGGGGATGTCGAGATTGCGGATATCGATGTCCTCCACATCCCCGAGGGCATCCACGGCGCGGGCGGTGGTGGTGGAGCGTTCCTGGAAGGCGCGGCCGATGAGCGATTCCACCTGGGCCGCCGGGGCGAGGGCCACCTTGAGGGGCACGCCCAGCCGGCGGGCGACCTCATCGATGAAATTGAACCCCTCCACCCGCGCGGTCACCAGCGTCACGCTCCCGTTGTCACGGATGCCGACCACCCCGAACCGGCGGGCGAACTCCAGCGGCACCCGGTCCAGAAACCCCGGGGCCACCTCGCAGGCGGACAGGTCCGCCATGAAGCCGTACCCCAGCACGCGGGCGGCGGCCTCCATCAGGCGCGCCTCGGGCACCGCGGCGCGGGCCACGAGCAATTCCCAGGGGGAGCGGCCGCTCTTGAGCGCGGCCGCGTCGATCTCCTCGCGCAGCTGCGCGGGGATGATCCCCTCGTTAACCAGGATCCCCAGATCGAGCATGGATGTCAGTCTTTCTTGGCGGGTTTCTTGGACTTGTACCAGGAATGCACCTGGCGGAGCTTTTCGATCGCGTCCAGTTTGACGGAGGACATGGTCTCGTATTCCTCGTTCGAGCGGATGATGGTAGCCGTGATGAACACGAACACCGTCGACTCGTTCTCGGTCCAGGTCTGGCGCCGGAAGAAATACCTCAGGAACGGGATGTCGCCGAGCACCGGCACCTTCTTCACGGTCCAGGAGCCGTCCTCGCTCTTCAAACCGCCCAAAAGCACGGTGGCACGGTCGGGAATGGTGACCGTGGTCTTGGTCTTGCGGGCGGTCTTGGTCGGCGGCAGGTTGGTGAGCGCCGTGGCCAGGTCGAAGCGCTCGCTGTTCTGCTCGATCTCCAGGCGGAGGAAAT
This sequence comes from Planctomycetota bacterium, assembly GCA_043820325.1. Classification (GTDB taxonomy): domain Bacteria; phylum Planctomycetota; class JBDREB01; order JBDREB01; family JBDREB01; genus JBDREB01. The sequence continues at coordinate 10,537 of JBDREB010000104.1, forward strand.
TCTCCTCCGTGATGTGGGGGACGATCTTGAGCAGCATCGAGGCCGTGTGATACTCGGCGCTCTGGGAGATGATCTCCCCGCTGGCGCCGATGTTGGTCTTCAGGGTGGGGACCTGGATGTTGCTCTCGAACGAGGCCTCCTCGTTGTCGTTGGCCACGATCTGCGGCTGGCCGCAGATGCTCACATTCCGGTCCTCCTTGGCGGCCACGATGAGCAGAGGCAGGAGGGACATGTCGTTCTTGTAGGCCAGGCCGCCGAACATGCCGGCCACATTGGAGGGCACGGGGACCTTGCCGTAGTTGCCGTCGGCGTTGACGGTGATCTTGGACATGCCGAAGAGCGCGCCGCCGAAAGCGTTGTAATCGGCCTCGGCGCTCATCTTGACCGAAGCCAGCTCGATGCCGAAATCATGCAGTTTGTCCAGCGTGAGCTCCACGATCAGCGCCTCGATGAGCACCTTGTCGCGCTGGCGGTCGAGCTTGTCAACAACGGCCTTGACCTCGTTGAACACATCGGGCGGCGAGATCACGATGATCGAATTCGTGCCCTCGTGCGGCACGATGCTGGGGATCTTCTCCATGATCGAGGCCTGGTCCCCGCCCTGGGCCGTGGCGGCGCGTTTCTGCTTGTCCGCGTACACATCCTGGAGTTTCTTGGCGATATCCTCCGCGTCCCCGTTCTTCATGGGGATGATGTGGATCTCGGCCTGCTGGACCTCGGGCTGGATATCGAGCTTGCCCACCAGCTCCTCGACGGCGTTCACATCGTCCACCAACCCGCTCAGGATCAGCGCGTTCAGGCGGCGATCGGCATGGATGATGATGTCACTACCGGGCTGGGGCTGGCCGCCCTGGGGCTGGGCCGCGTTCCGGCGGCCGGGCGCGAAGACCCGGGTCAGCACGGCCTGCAGGTCCTGCGACTGGGCGAACTTCAGGTTGATCACCTTGGTCACGGTCGCGGCCGGTTTGACATCCAGGCTTTTCATCAGGCTGACCATCTTGTCGACATTGGCCGACAGGTCGTAGACGATCAGGGAGTCTTCCTGCACCTTGATCACCCGGCCGTTGCGCGATTTGACCTGGTTCAACACCCCCAGCATTTCCTGCGCGGAGATGTATTCGAGCTTGTAGAACATGGTCACCAGCCGTTCCTCGTCCTTCAGGGCGAACGCCTGGTCCGTGTTGACAATGGCCGAGTCGCTCGGCGAAACCTCGCCCGACTTCAGGATCTTGGTGAAATCGGGGAAATCGACGAGCGTGTAGCCCTTCATGGTCAGGATCGACTCAAAGAACCGGTAGAGCGCCTCGTCCTTGATGGGCACCCCGGGCGGGGTCACGAACCGGAAGGGCTGCTTCAATATCGGGTCATTGGCGTCATACAGGAAATTCTTGCCCGATTTCCGGGAGATCAGCTTGATCAGCGTCTCGATCGTGGCGTTCTCAAGATTGATCTCGGCTTGGGCGACGGCCAACCCGGCGAAGGCGATCAGAAGCGCAACGACCAGTGCACTTCGCATATAACTCCCTTGAAATAAAGACAATACACCTTCAAAAACAAGTTGGTAATTATACCATGCCTGGACCGGGAATCAAGCAAAAACAGGAAAATATCGCATAACCCGCGTTTTACAAGAAATATAGACGAACAGTCACGCCGTCCATTTGGGTGAATCCGGGGGATAAAAAGCGCCCCGTAAACGCAAAGCGTGGTAAGGTTCAGATCAGGAGGCAAGACTCACCGCAAAGGCGCAAAGTTCGCAAAGTAAAGATGGGGATGATCGGGTGTCGGAGTAATGGATCCATCCAATCCTATGTCATCGCCCGGCTTGACCGGGCGATCCAGGAATTGGTGCCTCTTTCTTTCCTAAAACCTTTGCGAACTTTGCGCCTTTGCGGTGAATCTTACTCCGGTTCCGTTCCTCAACCCAAATCTACCTTTGCGTTGAGTCTTATTTCCCCGTAAACACCCGCCCCGCCCCCTTCTCGAACCGCTTGAGCGTGTCGGCCAGGGTCAGCCATTCGCGGCCCTTCATGTAGGTGCGGATCCGGTTGTTGAACGGCTTCACCCATTTTCCGGGTATGGCCTTGATGCCGTACGCGGCGCCGAAGATGGAGGCCGAGGTCGCGGCCGTGCAGTCGTTGTCCATGCCCATGGCCACGGTCTCGCTGATGACCTTGGTAAAGTCCTTTTTGCCGATGAGCAGGCCGAAGATGGAGAGCGCCAGGTTGTTGTCCGTATGGACCAGGCTCATGGGCAGGAACTTCTTGTCCACCGCCGCGCGCGCCTGCTTCCAGTTCTTGACCCGCTTTTTCTGCGACAGCGCCCAGCGGACCGCCTTGGCCGTCCGTGAATCTTTCGGGATCTCCGTGAGCGCGACTTCAAGCGCCTCCTCGGTATCATTGGTCGCGAACGCCGCGCTGATGGCCGCGGCCACGAACATGGTCCCGTAAATACCTGAGAATCTGTGAGATATGTACGATTCACGATAGGCCAGTTCGGCCGCCTTTTCGGGCCACCCCGGCGCCACATATCCCCAGCCGTCGGCCCGGATATCGCCGCCGATCCACTCCATCCAGGGGTTCTCGACCACGGCCGCTTTTTCGGCCGGGATCCCCTTCTTCAGGTTGGCCAGTGCCGCCGCCTCGGCCGTACAGGCCATGGGCAGGTACTTGATCCAGGCCTTGCCCACATCGCGCGTGGTGAATTTCGGGCCGTGGTCCTCGAGGATGAAAAGGTCAAGGAGCGTGTAGGTGAGGTCGTCGTCGACCGGGACATACTTCATGTGCGACTGGGCGTACTGCCGGGTCATGTCCATGCCGTACCGCGTGCGGAAGGGCAGCATCGCCTGCTTCCAATATTCCCGCGGCGGGAAACTCATGCCCGTGACCTTGGCCAGGTGCTGCATGTCCTCGATCGAATAGAACTCCACGGCCGCGCCGAGGGTGCACCCCGCGCACCGGCCCAGCCACGCGCCGGCCAGTTTGTCGCGGAAGATGACCATGGGGATCGCCTGCCAGTACCGGCGCGGACCCTTCGGCCGCGCGGCTCGGATCCCGGCCAGCGAATTCGGCTCGGCTGCCAGCAACGCCTTGGGCGGGGACATGAACTCGAGCTTCTTGTGCGCCGCCTTGACGGTCTTGAGCACTGTATTCACGAGCTTGTTACTGTCAATTCCTTGATCGGCCCGGATGTCGGCCCACTGCACCAGGTTGCGGCAATCCTGCATGAACCCCTTGTAGCGCTCGGTCATGACCCGTCTCCTTGTGGTCTGCGGATAGTGCCGACCGGATCGAACCGGTCAACGCGCAAGGGATATGATACAGCAGTGCTCGGTGAAGTCAACTACATTAATCAAGGCGGTCGCGGTCGTTCTCCTTGGCCCTTTGGGCGAAAAACCGCCGGAGAAAAACCGATTCCTTGCCAGGAATGTACTTGAACGCAGAACGGCGTGTGTTGAGGTAGCGTCTTGTCGTGCCGCAGTGGCAACAGGTGAATTCCCAGATCTTTCGTCCGCGCCACGCGATGGCCACCATGACACCTCCCGGTATCAACAGGAGGGATATACCTTCGATGTCGGAATCCGTGTGCAACACCGATTCCATGAAAAAGAAATACAAAAATAGCAATCCGATCGTAAGGAGTATTGCCGCAACATACAGCAGTGAATATCGTCTCTGCACGATAAAACGGGAGTACCGCCGGTCGATCTCTTTCCCGCAATCAGGGCATTCCACGGGGAAACGATCAACCTTCTCGACGGGTATCATACCCATAAGTTTCCACTCGCAGGCGTAGACTTGACCCTTTCCTGTTTCGCCCTCTTATTATACCGGGAACATAGGTACGGTCAAGGGAATAACGGCCCCTGATGAATGGCGTTGACTTAAGCATGAACACCAACAATATCATCAAGCAATGAATTGTTTGTAGTTAAGCCCGTAAGGGCTGTTCATAAAATTCTGGCATTGGGGCCTCAAGTTAACGGCATTCCGGCCCCTGATACTACTGCGATGCAGTCTAATTTTCTCGGTATCTGCCCGCAACCGCAAGCGTCCCAAATGTAAAAGGGCGCCGGCTGTTCGCCCGGCGCCCTTTTAGACTTTTGGATCTTGATCCGGCTTTCCGACTTTTGGACCTTCCGACTTTCCGACCCTTCGGCGCTTTAGAACAGCCCTTTGACCTTCCCCGTCTCCACATCCACATCGATCCGCCGGAAGGCGGGATCGGACGCCGTGCCGGGCATGAGC
>JBDREB010000105.1:0-9451 GCA_043820325.1 Planctomycetota bacterium
CCGGGCTGGATCTTCATCGACTCCGTCCACAAGCCGGCGCAAGCGAGGGCACGGCATGCCGTGCCCCTACAGCGGAAAAGAATGCCACGGTGGTACCGGCGCGCCCTCTTTTGACCCCTTTATTATGGGGCGGTGTACTAAGGGCTCGTGCAGAAACAACTTGTACATTTCGCATGCAGGGGGATATTGATGTTCTTCCACGGGGCGGGCCCGGTAACGGCGACTGGGATGGGCCTACAACCGTTGCGCCCCGCCGCCGCCACGCCCTGCATGCCCGGAGGGGACATGATCTTCCGTCCGCATCCGGCGTTGCTCGTCGTCGCCATATCTTTCCATTGATATGCCGCCTCCTCGCGCCTTGGCTGCGGACGGAATCTCTATGTCGAAATGTACACCTTATTCCCTTGCGGGCACTTAGTAACACCGACGATCCAGATGACAGTGAGGGGCAGGCCGAAAAGCATCCCAAGTTGGAACGGTTCGGTGCCGAAAGGGTTGGAGAGGAGATTTATCCGCACGCCGGCGTAGTATACCAGGCAGGCGGCCAGGATCTGGACCATGAGCTTGTACCGCGCCCGGGCGCCTTTGATGTCGTCGTATACGCCGATCATAAAGACCATGGTGCCGCCCACGAGGACGGCAAATATCTCGGGCAACCGCTCCACAATGGCCTGCCGGATCATGTTTTCGTAGATCAGGAACCCGCTGAACTTACATTCCGCACATCTTTCCGGCAATAATTTCATAATTATTTGAGGCAGCCGGAGGCTATCTGTAGGCCATGTGGGGCACGCCAAGGAGATCGAGGACTTGGGATTGGATGGGAGTAAGTTTGGGATAAAAGATCTGGATGATGCGGCCGTCAAGTGCCAGGAGGGAGTGCCTGGCGGGGAGGGCGAAGAGGCGCAGGATTTGCATGGCGGTGGGGCGGCGGTTAAGGCGTTCCTCGGGATAGAGCGGCAGGGCGTGGATGTCGGCCCGTTGCATGGCCTGTCGGAGCTCGCGTTCGATCAGGGTTTGGATGAAGGGCAAAGAAGAAGAGGAGGCCCAGGGCCTCGATGCGGCCCTCGTTTTTTAGGAGCGCCGGGGCGATTTCGAGGACGGATTTGGCCTGTTGGAAGCGTTTTTCGATGGTGGGTTGCCGCTTGTGGGCTTCGAGAACCTGGCGGGGCGTGAGGCGGCGGTCATTGGTCAGCAGCGGATACATGCCATCGCTCATATGATCGTAGGCCACGGCCTGTTCGTTGACGGCCCAAGCCACGCGCCAGCGCCGCCTGGACCGCCGGACATAGACCGTATGGGGTCCCGGCCGTCCGGGCCGGCTCTGGCGGAAGCGATGGGTATCGTCGGCGGTGACCGTTACCGTCAGGTAGCGCTGGACATGGCGGCGGTCGAGGATCGCATCGGCGCGCCGGCGGGCCTCGTGCGGGGACCGGATGCGGGAGCGGTCCCCGCGGCAGGTGCGGTCCAGCGCCAAGAGGTCCTGCTGGGCGCGGGCCATGCGGTCGTGACGGGCCTGGGCCTGGCGGGACTGCAGCAGCACGCTGGAGACCCAGATCACGGGCCGGCCCTCGCGGGAGGGCAGGGGCGCCCGCAGGACATGCCACCGGTCGCGGGGGCCGCCCGCGCGGCGCGGATGGCGCCGGTCCCACACCAATTCCCATTCCGGCGCATGGTCCTGGAGCCAAGTCCGGAATTCCTTGTCCTCCTTGCGATTGCGGGGCAGTACGGTCACAAAACGGCCGCCGTGGCGGTCAATATGCTCCAATGTGTCCTCGGTGCACAGTTTGCTGTCGGCCACATAGAGGAAATCCTTCCGTTTCGTCACCCGGCACAGGGCATCCCATGAGGTGACATGGGTCCGGGAATCGTTGCAATTGCCCGCTTCCACGCGGAATTGCACCGGCACGCCGCCGTCTTTGGCGGTCGTGAGCACATATAAAAGCTGTTTGAGGTCGGGACGGTGGTCTTTCGAGTGCCCCTAGGTGATGAAGTGCCCCCGCTTGCCGCGTATGCTCCGTCCCCGGGCCTGGGTATACCGACCGGTGAATTTCACCGTGGTCGAATCGTTGTGCAATTCATCGAAACACAGTCCAAACCGCTCCCCGGCCGCGATCACCACCTCCGTCAGCAGGCTCCCCCGGTCCGCATCATAGAGCCGGTCCAACGCCCGGCCTATGGCGTCGTCGCCCACCGTCGGCGCCGTCTGGGGCGACAGGCCAAACCCCTCCGGTGCGAAACCCTCCACCACCTCCCCCATCCGGTAGATCGGCTCCCGTTCCATCAGGATGGACCGCAAAAGCACCCCCAGCCCCGTCGCGTAGGCCAGCCGGCAACGGGGGTCCCGCGTCGGCACATGCCGCGCCAATAGCTCCATCAGACCCAGCCGGGCGATGAAATGATTCACCAGCGGCAGGGGCCCAACCGCTCGATCCGCAGGTCCAAGCCGTTTTGTTCCAAGATTTTCCTTGACAAACGCCAATAGCAGGCTATAATTATATAGATAGATTGTCAGGAGTCAAGTAAAATATGGCACAAAAACCGCTTTTCTCCAGCTCCGCCGCCCTGCGCCGCTGCGCCGCCATTCAGGCCCGTATTGCCCGGCGTCCCCCGCTTGTCGCCGCCGGCACCCTCCAGGTCCGCTTGCGCGCCTGCGGCAATCCCAACTGCCGCTGCGCCAAGGACCCCGCCAACCGACACGGCCCCTATTATGAATGGACCAAACTGGTCAATAAGCGCCTCGTCAATATCCGCCTGTCAACCGACCAGGCCAAGATCGTCCGCGAGGCCATCGCCAATTACAAAACCGTCAAGGCCCTCCTCGCATCCTGGGAACGCATTTCCATGGCCACCCTCACCCAACGCCGTTTCTCTAAACCTCGATAATCCAATAAGATAAATTCAATTGTATTGCCGGAAAGATGTGCGGAATGTAAGTCATGATAGCGCACAAATGCGGCGTATACATCCGCGTTTCCACCCCCCGCCAAGCGGCAGTGGACGAGGGGTCGTTGGACATGCAGGAAGAGCGGCTAAAAGACTTCGTTGTCTTCCAAAATAAAAACACGGGGCAGCCGTGGGAATTGACCGAACTCTACCGCGAAGAGGGAAGAAGCGGTAAAAATGTCAAGCGCCCTGAATACCAACGGATGATGGCAGACATTATGTCGGGAAGGATCAATACAGTTATCTGCGCCAAGATCGACCGGATAACCCGCTCGTTACGCGACTTCTATTCGTTGCTGGAGATCATGGAACAATATGGCGTCCAGTTCATAAGCCGGAGCGAAAACTTCGACACCAAGACCGCCATGGGCCGCACCATGCTGAAGATCATCCTGATCTTTGCCGAACTGGAGCGGGAGCAAACCGGGGAACGCACATCTTCGGTCATGGATCACCGGGCGCACCAAGGGTTCTGGAACGGCGGGCAGGTTCTCGGCTACAGACTTGATCCCAATAAAAAGGGCCACATCATTCCCGATCCGGAATATGCCCCGGTCGTAAAAAATATCTTCAAACTTACCTGAAGAATGCATCCGCAAACCAGGTGGTGAAACACTTGAATGAGCGCGGTTACACATTGCCGAAGTACAAATCCCGCCGTGGAAACGACCGCGGGGGCATCCCCTTCAACCTTCAGGTCATATTACGCACACTGACGAACCAAGTCTACCTGGGCCAGGTAAAATGGAAAAAAGAACTGCACCAGGGCCTGCATGAGCCGCTGATCACCCAGACGGAATACGACGCAGTGCAGATGCTGTTGTGCAGTAACCGGCGACATCGGATGAATACCAATCGTGTCACCAAGCATGTTTTCCTACTCCAAGGCCTTCTCCGGTGCGGGGCGTGCGGGGCGTGCGGGGCGTGCGGGGCGATGATGCCCCCCCGCGCGGGGACAAACGGCCGGGGCAAAGCCTATTATTATCAATGCACGAAATCGATCCACTCCGTTCAGACTGAATGCAAGGCCCGTTATGCCCCTGCCGACCCGATTGAAACCTTTGTAATCAACCGTTTGGAGGAAGTCGCCATATCCGATGCCAACATTGAATCTCTCGTAAAGGCCACCAACAAAGACGCCGGCAGGGAACTGGCGGGGCTTGAAAATGATCGGTCAATGATCATCGGCAGACTCAAAGAGGTAAAGGCAACCATCGCCCGATTGATCGCATCTGTCGAAAAAGAGGGGGGCGAAGAACTCAAGAGTGTAAGTGCGCGGCTGGTCGCCCTGGAAACCGAACAGAACACTCTTGAAAGCCAGGCGCAGACGCTGGAGTTCAAGATCGCAGCCAAAGAGGCCCAGACTCTCTCCCTCACTGTCATGGCAGCCGAATACAAGGCACTGCCTGGATTATTAAAGGTTGGCCGGTTGAATCCGCTCAAGATGAAAGAATGGCTTCCTTGTTTTATTCGGTATATCGAGTGGCATCCTGACCCCAAAGATCCGCTGGCCGGCAACATTGAAGCAACCTGAGCCACTTGCAAAACCCCCAAGAGTCAGCGAGCAAGCCACGGTCTGTGGTGGCGGCAACAAGAACAACCACTACATATAGAAGCGGTCAGGGGGTTTTGCAAGTGGCTCAACCTATTATGAGACCTGCAGGCCGCCGAACGACAGACCGCCAGGAGGCCTTGGCGGAGCATCAGGCGGCGGGGGTGGGCCGCCTCCGAGTAAGACCGGACCATCGGGCGGGGCGGGAGTCAAAGCCTGTTCGTCAGTTCATCCAACAGGGCTACCAATATATACCGTTCAGCGAACACTTTGCAAACGCCAGGAAAGTCCCCTGTCGTTCATTATTTGGGGCACCACCCCCAAAATAAGCCGGCATTCCATTCGGGCGAGTTGTATCCACGCGCCTAAAGCATGCGTCCCCTGCTCCCTCCTTTAGCCACCACTCCCAGCCTGGGGGCTCTGGTCCATTGGTGCCGGCTGCGTCTGGCAAGTCCGCGCCGATCAGGTTTTGTACTTTCCCATCCTCTTTATACCGCAATCCGCATTCCGGGACACCGTTGCCTGGAGCGGCTTGAGTCCGTCCAGAATGGGCACAAGGGTCAGTCCAGCGTATCATTGAAATATTCCCGGTGCGCTTCGCAGCAGCACTTTTTGTCCCACGGCGTGGGGCACTTGGCGATGAGTGCAATCCTGGCAGCCCCTTCCTGCTTCGACCGGGGGCCGGACCGGCTCTCCGATTCCACCCCCGTGAAGTCATCCCGCCAACTCACGATGGTGTAGACCCCGCACGCAGGGCAGAGGAACCAGGCGTCGGTATGCTCATCGCCCATGATGCTGCCGGAAATGGAGGCGACCTATTCTTCTTTCAAGAACGGACGGCTGCATTGGATGCACTGCATCGGCTTGCTTCAGATCAATTGGCGGGGGTATTCGGCTGGTCGGAACACTCAACGCCCTGCCCAGGGGGCGATGTCGAGCGCGGGGATCACCAGCTGAAGGCCCACCGGCAGGCTGCGGGTGTCGGTGATGCCGGGATTGACGGCGCGGATGTTCTCCCAGTACTTGCCGTTCCCGTAGAATTTCACCGCGATCCCGTACAGGGTGTCCCCCTTCCGCACTTCATAGAACCGGGTGCCGACGGGAGGCGGGCCGGCCGGCTTGGTGCCGGGCTTATCGATGTAATCGCTGTATTCGAGCGGCGCGACGGGCGGCAAAGGTTTGGGGCCGCAGGCGGCGGTGAACCCCGCGGCCAGGGCCAGGATCGCAAGAAACAACTTCGGTGTCATCACTCATACTCCTTGCAGGATGTGGTGCGCCTGGCGCAGGCGGCCGGGGATGTTGATGTGGAACGGGCACCGCGGCATGCAGGCGCGGCAGGCGATGCAGTCGGCGGCCGAGACCTTCAGCCCTTGGTACCGGTGCCGGGCCAGGGGCTTGAGGTCGAGGTCGTCATGGAAATGCATGAGACGGAAGATGCCGTTGATGTCGATCTCCCGCGGACAGGGTTTGCAGTAGCCGCAATTGCGGCAGAACCCCGGGCCGACTTTCACCACTTCGCGGATGGCGGCGCGCCGCTCGGCCGGGGTCATGGGCGCGGCGAAGGCGCTCAGGGCTTCGCCCAGATGGGCCATGGTCGCGATCCCCGGTATGGCCGTGTGCACGAGCGGGTTGGCCAGGCAGTGCCCGCACCACCGCGGCCGCGGTGGTGCGGGCACTGCCCCGGGCCAGGCGGGCGAACACCTTCGACGGCACGGTGAGGATGCCGCCGGCCAGCGGCTTCATACACACGAACCCGATGTCGTGCGCACAGCAATACGGCAGGACCCGTTTTTCGGCCTCGCGGTTGATGATGTTGTAGGGCAGCATGATCGCGGCGAACTCGCCCGTGCGCAACGCTTTCCAGGATACCTTTTCCGAATGCGAAGTAAATCCGATGTGCCGGACGATGCCTGCTTTCTGCGCTTCACGGGCGACACGGAGGGAGCCGTTGCGGGACAGAGCCTGTTCCAGGACCTCGTTGGAATCCATGTTCTTGATGAAATAAAGGTCGATGTAATCCGTCTTCAACCGCTTCAGGCTCGACTTGAGATCGGCCCGGGCTTCACGGGCCGTGTGGCGTGCGGCCTTGGTGCTCAGGTAGTATTCTTCGCGCCGTTTGCCGAGGGCGGCCGCGATCTTGACCTCCGAGTCGCCGTAGGTGAGATGGGTGTCGATATAATTGATGCCCCGCTCCAGCGCTTCCCGGAGAACCTTCACGGCGGTCGCCTTGCTCTTGCGCATGATGGGGATGCCGCCGAAACCGATCCGCGAGACCAGCATTCCCGTACTACCAAGTTTAACATACTGCATGTGCATATATCACTCCTCAATAGACATGCTATTATACACGGTATGTGCATTCCGTCAAGGAATGAATCCCAGCCCCAGGGTGCTACCCTGGGCTATTATCCGCCGCCCCTTCAGGGCGGGGGAGAGGGATGGATGTGTCGCCCGATTCCCGGGGGTTACCCCGGGCTGGCATACACCCGTCCCTTCAGGGCGGGAAGACATGACAATTCATCGCACCAAAGGTGCGAAGGATGATAGCCCAGGGTAGGACCCTGGGTTACATAGCCGATAATATTTCCGCGCCCTGCAGGGGCGCAGGAGATCTCCGGTCACCCGCCGCTCATTCAGGACGGAGAGATCGCGTGTATTTTCCGATTGACGCCGCCCCCGCTCTAACTATAATACCCTGAATTGCCAAGCCACCGCCAACTTCTTGAAGGCGCACCCTGTGAGACAACCGTTCCAATCCGATGATATGAATAACCTGAAAGAGGGTTACGGTAACGAGGCCCGTATCGGCAACGGTTACGGCGATGGCTTCGGGATCGTGATCCTGATCCTCCTCCTCGCACCGCTGCTGATCCTGCCCCTGCAGGCCCAGGATGCCGCCGCCCGGGCATACAACGAAGCCCTCAAATATATGAACCAGGGGCAGCGGTTGTTCCGGCAGGCGATGGAGAGCACTTCGGGCGGTTCGGCGCGGGCCGATCTCTGCGGCAAGGCCCGGCGGGAATATTTCCAGGCCACGCTCAAGGCTGAGGAATACAACAAACTGACCGGCAAGGGCGACGACCTCCTCCAGCAGATCCAGATGGGCGATTATGAAGCCATGAAGAACGCGCCCCAGGGGACCTGGAGTCCCCCGGCCCGGGATGCATCGGCGCCGGCCGCGCCCCCACCCCAGGAAGGATCCCAGGACCACAGCACGATCGTCATCATTGTTATGATCGTGGTCGGCGTCATCGGCGCCGGCGCTTTCGTCGTCTACCGCGTCCAGGCAAGTTCCCGCCGCGCCGCGGCCGCGCCGCCCGCTTCACGGACCTCGTCGCGCCGCCAGGCCGCGCCCCCGCCCGAGGCTCCCGCCCCCCGCTCCGCTTCGCGCTGCGCCCCGGCCCAGCCGGCACCCCGGGCGACTTCATCCCGCCGCGCCGCCCAGCCGCCGCCCTCGGGCCGCCAGCGCCGCCGGTGAGTACGGCGTTGCGCGTTGACCATCCCGAGCCGCCAAGGGCGTCCCGAGGTGTAGGGACAAGCACTCGGGATCCAGAGCGACTCGGGATTCCGAGCAATTGAGCGCCGAGCCTGCATTGAGCGGGGACGGCGTTGAAGGAATGAAAATGGGTTTTCAACATTACTTCGATATTCGAAATTCGGTGTCCAAGACCTTGAGCGTAGTCGAAGGGTTCGATATTCGATATTTCCCCGTCCGACGGTTCCGGCCCTTGCGACTGTGGGACGGTGCGACTTGGCGACCCTCTTTAGGTTTTAACCCATGCCCGACCTGATCGCCTCCGCCCTCGCCCGCTTCGACCTCTTCCTCATCGACCTCTGGGGCGTGGTGTGGCTGGGCGGAGAATGCCGGCCCATCGACCGGTCGGCCGATTTCATCCGCCGTATCCAGGCTTCAGGTAAAAAGTATTTTTTCCTTTCCAACACGGTCTGGCCCGAGACCGAGCTCCAGGCCCGCTTCAAGGGTATGGGCGTGGATGTGCCGCTGGAGCGGTTCATCACCGCCGGCCGCGTGGTGAGCGACCGCATGGACCGGTATGTGCCCGACTGGCGCACCAAGCGGTTCATCCATGTGGGCCGGCCGTGGGAACCACCCGCCTATTTCAGCCGCTTCAACCTTGTCGACGACCCGGCCGCGGCCGAGGTGCTCATTGTCGGCGATTACGGCGGCCGGCCGGGCGAGGATCCCGCGCCGCGCAATGCCCGCATCGCGCAGGTGCTCGCGAGCGGCCGTCAGATCACGGCCATGGTCTGCAATCCCGACCGGTCCAACCTGCAGACCGATGGTTCGCGCCGGCCCCAGGCCGGGCAGTTCATGCTCGACTTCGCCGCCACACACCCGCAGCACACCTACCACTTCATCGGCAAACCGCATAAGCCGATCTACGACTACGCCCTCGAGCGCGCCCCCGGCGTACCATGCGACCGGATCGCCATGGTCGGCGACACGGTCGAAACGGACATGCACGGCGCCGACGGCGCCGGCATCCGCAAGATCCTGGTGCTGGTGGGCAACACCGCCACGCCGCCGCCGGGGCTCAATGCCGATTTCGTCATTGAGAAATACTGAGGGCAGTAACCACAGATGCCCACAGATACACCGATTATTGTTCGGATAAGAGGTGGAGAAGAGCTCACCGCAAAGACGCAAAGAATATAAGCTGGGGTCAGGGGAAACGGATCATGATCGGACCTCTGACCTCCGACCTCTGACCTCGAAACTGCAACCGCAGATGGACAGAATTAACGCAAATTGACCCTTATCAGGATTTCCGACTATCCGTCAATGCTAAACGCTAGTTACTATTCAGGTGCTGATATCTGGTGGAATCCCTTTGGTCAAGGCACCTATGGCATCCATGACCTTACCGGTCTGCTTGACGGTTGTCGAGATGATTGAGCGAATAAGGCAGAAGTTATCTGCGCCATGCTTGGAGC
>JBDREB010000106.1:0-8076 GCA_043820325.1 Planctomycetota bacterium
GGCGACGAAGCAGTCTGTCCCGCGAGGGAGAAACACGACCGCGGCAGTCTGTGCCCCCGGAGATTGCTTCGGGTCTTGGACCATCGCAATGACGGAGGGGGCGATTACTTTGCCTGCGGCCCGCAATGACGGAGGAGGGCGCAATTACCTTGTGTCACTGCGAGAAGTCCGCGACGAAGCAGTCTGTCCCGGGATGCGAGGCGATCGTTTCCCGCCACGCTGCGCTCGCGGCTGAAGGCCTGGGCCTCGCGATGACGGAGGGAGCGGCGCACCGCAATGTCGCGTTCCCGGTCACTGCGATGGCGCAACGCGGCCGCGGAAGTCTGTTCTCCCGGGATTGCTTCGGGCCTTGGTCTCTCGCAATGACGGACGGGAGATCGCTTCCCGCCACGCTGCGCTCGCGGCTGAAGGCCTGGGCCTCGCGATGACTTTCCATCTGTCACTGCGAGGGCGCAACGCGACCGCGGCAGTCTGTTCTCCCGGGATTGCTTCGGGCCTTGGTCCCTCGCAATGACGGACGGGATCGCTTCCCGCTACGCTGCGCTCGCGGCTGAAGGCATGGGCCTCGCGATGACTTTCCATCTGTCACTGCGAGGGCGCAACGCGACCGCGGCAGTCTGTTCTCCCGGGATTGCTTCGGGCCTTGGTCCCTCGCAATGACGGACGGGCGATCGCTTCCCGCTATGCTGCGCTCGCGTGGGATGCGGGCTGATGCTTTAGGCCCGTTGGTTTCTGAAAACCGACCTGGAGTGTAAAACTGCAAGAATTTTCATTGTTCAACGAAAGGTACTATATGGCCCGGATTAAACGGATCAAGATGCCCGGATGCGAGGCCATGGCCTACCATGTGGTCACGCGGGTCCATTCCAAGGAGTACAGGCTGGATCCCGGCCTGAAAGAGAAGTTCGTCAAGCATCTCAAGAAGCTTTCCGGGCTCTATTATTGCCATCTTGGGGCTTACTGCGTGCTCGACAATCATTACCACCTGATCCTGCGGTTTGACGATCCCGAGGATATTAACCCCACTGATGCCATGAAACGGTGGAATGCTTACCATGAGGGGACGGTCTGGAAGAAAGATGCGTCCAATCCCGAGCATCAGGCCTATGTGGTGAAAGAGCTTACCGACCTTTCGAGTTTCATGAAGCGGCTGAATCACCATGTCAGCGTGCGGCATAACAAGGCCAAGTCATTGCAGGGGACCCTGTGGGAGGGGCGGTTCCATTCGACGATCGTGGAGCGGGGGTATTCCTTGGCGATGTGTGCGGCGTATATCGAGCTGAACGCCTTCCGGGCCTCGATGGGCATCTGGGACAACGGCGTCGGCAAGTTCGATGTATCGTTCGAATGGGAGGACCGCAACGAGCAGATCCGCCAGTTCATGCGCATCCAGATGGCCGACATGGTCGCGCATGGCTTGAACGGCATGAACCTGCCCGGCCCGACCGTCACGGATGTGAAGCCGGACGGCACGATCACCTGCGACTGGACCTATCCCACGATCGTGGCCGAGGAGATCATGCGCACGCCCATGAAGGACTTTGAATCGATGACCAGCATCCTCAACATCATCAACTACCGCTTCATGCGCAAGGGCCTTAAAGAGTTCAGCCCCGAGTCCCAGGTGGCGCTTAAGAACCTGCTCGACGAGTTCATGGCTTGGAAGGCGAAGGTCGGCATCAAGATGTACCTGCAGGTGGTCGATGAGCCGCGCGAGTACGAGATCAACGACTGGAACCGCAACCGCAAGGACACCATCTGGTACCTGAAGGCCATCAAACGCATGGTGCCCGGCCTGCGTCTCATGGTCGACCCCATGGGTGACACCGATTACCTGGGCGACAGCTACCTGTGCATGATCCCGCTGATGGACATCTGCGCCCGCCGATGTCCAGACCGAGGTTCGGATGACCACCGACGGTGTCAAGCTCTACTTCGCCTTCCGCTGCGTGGAGCCCTTCGCCACCCAGCTTGTCACCGACCACATGACCCGCGACGGCGACCAGTGGATGGATGACTCGGTCGAGATCTTCATGGACACCCGACTCGACAAGAAGACCTACTACCAGATCATCGTGAATGCCGCCGGCGCGGTCCAGGATCTCGACAAGGGCCCGGGCCGCATGGAGGGCGTGTGGAACGCCGACATCGAGGTCGCCGTCAAAAAGATCCGCGGTGAGTACCATGTCGAAGCGGCCGTCACCCTGGCCTCGCTGGGCAACCCGTCCGTACAGTCCGGCGCCAAGTGGGGGCTTGAACCTCTGCCGCAACCGCAAACCGGTTCGCGAAGAGACCTCCTCCTGGACCTATGTGGGCCCCTCGTTCCACAACCCGGCCGGGTTCGGCACGCTGGAGTTTGAAGCCAGGAAATAAGAAAAGACCGGATTCACCGCAAAGGGCGTAAAAGCCTGCCCTCCGGCTTGACCGGACGGGTTCGCAAAGGTGAAGATCCGAACCAACTAAGAGCAGGGGCGGGCCGATGAAGCCCGCCCCTTTTTATTTATACCGGCCGACAATGCGGCGGTTCCAAAGCTAACGCCAACCGGTTTTTTGCTTGCATCGGGGGCACAGGCGGTTACAGTACTGGCTTTATGCTGGTATTGCCTGGATCCGCCCAATATAAAGGAACCGCCATGCATCCCAAGACCCAAGCCCGTTACCTGGGACACGCCGCCACATCCGGCACCTAGTACGCGAACACGCAATGCACGGAGAACGCCCCCTGGGGTCCGGTCCGCAACCTGGCCGACGACGGCCGCTTCGTGTACGAGGTCTACAAGGGTACGGGCTGGAGCCGCGGTGCCGGCATCTGGGCCCAGTCCCAGGCCATCATGAACCTCATGGACCTGGGCGAACGGACCGGCAATTGGAAGTTCCGCAACGCGGCCCTCGGCGGTATCCGCTACCTCGAATCCCTGCAGTGCCTTGATTTCCGGTACCCGGAGGTCCAGGGCGCGTTCTGGGAGCACATCCCCAACGACACGATCAGCCTGGTCCGCGACGCCGCCACAGGCTGTTTCGCCTTCAACTACCTGTACGCGCATACCGGCAAGGCCGAGTACCTGGAGCGGGCCCGTATGTTCTGCGACTGGTACATGAAGTACGGCTGCAAGAAAGAGAATTGCTGGCCCTGGATGTATTTCGATTTCGTGAAGCGCCACGGCTACAACGATGAGGCCGCGGATGACCCGGGCATCGAAAAGAAGGATGTCAAAAAGTCCGTGGACGGCGACTGGCAGGCCGGCGGCGGGCTGGCCCTGCTCTACACCGGCCTTCAATCCGGCGATGCGAAGTACATCGAGGAAGGCTTCAAGCCGATGATGGACAAGGTCTACCGGCTCTACCAGCAGTACGGTGACGACCCGGCCCAGGCCGGCTGGCACGGGGAGACCCCCATCACCTATGGGAACGATGATTTCGTGTTCATCGCCATGGCCGGCGCCCTGCGGCACTGCAAGGATGAACGGTTCCTCGACATCCTTAAGAAGCGGGTGAAGATCTATCTGGGCTGGATGGCCGACGACGGCTCCTATCCCAACTTCGGAGCCACATTCGTGTGCAGCATCGAGCTGCTCGAATACCTGCGCCTGGCGGAAGAGTACGGCTTCAGCGACAATGTGAAGGAGGTCCGGGAGGCCGTGGCCCTGAGCGCCGAGTTCGGCATGACGCTCCAGGAGCGCACCCTCAACGACCGGTTCTTCTACGGCGGGCTCTACGGCCAGACCTCGTTCGGCGTTGAACGCGACCGCATCCACCAGCGCTGCACCGGCTATTCCATGAATTTCTACCTCAAGCTCGAGGGCGGATACTGGCCGCGGACCTTCTCCTCCTACGGGTGGGGCATCGAGGGCAAGGCCGGCGCCGGCAAACGGAAGGCGCGGCGCTGAATTGATCGCGTACCCGGCGGTTCTTTGCGCGCATTGACCCATTCAACCATTACGGAGGTCGGACCATGAAGCGGATGATGACACTGGCCGCGGGTATCGCGATGTTCTGGGCCGCAGGCTGCGGCCGCCCGGCCGGGCCGGTGACGCCGCCCCCGCCCGTCGTGCAGCCGGCGCCGGTCGCGCCGACACCCGCGGTCACGCCTCCGGCCCCCGCGCCCGTGCCGCCGCCCGCGCCCAAGGCCGAAGTGCGGAGCTTCACGCCTACGGCCGACACCACCATCCACCTGTACACCGAGGAGCGCAAGCAGTCGGTCGGCGGCCGGGACTACCTGCGCGCCAAGGGCGGTGAGGACACGGCGCTCATGCGGTTCGACCTCGCGCCGCTCAAGGGCCGCAAGATCGAAAAAGCTGCGCTCCATCTTACCATCCAGCGGGAGAACCTCCGCATCCTCGGCATTTCGACCGTCCCTGTGGCATGGAACGAGGGAACCTCGACCAATTACGCCGTCGAGCCGGGCGCGGCCCAGTATTATTCCCCCGTCGGCGCCGACAGCGTGTTCTGGGGTGCGGACAACACCTCCGACTTTTATTCCGTGACCTTCGGCCTGGGCGGTTCGTTCTGGTTCCGCAGTGAGGTCGAACCCGCGGGCGAAAATACGGTCAAGGCCGATCTCAATCCGGACCTGGTCTACGCCCTGGCCTGCGGCGATGCCGACAGCCTGGCCGTGTATGACGGTTCAGGCCAGACGCGCACCAACAACTCCGTTTTCAGCCGCGAGGCCGGCGCCAAGGGGCCGCGGCTGGAAGTCACATTCACCGATGAGACGGACTCCACGCCGCCCGGCGCGCCGGGAACGCCCGTCTGCACCACGGCTGGGCTGGCCGAAGGGGAGCTCCTGGTCCGCTTTGCGCCCGCCGCCGACCAGGGTTTCGATGCCCAGGCCTTCGGGTATGAAGTGTTCTGGAGCGAACAGCCCGTCACCGATCCGGCGGCGGCCACGGCCGTGCCGCGGATCCGGGTGCCCCATTATCCTGAATCGGACGGCAATTACCTGGTCTTTGTGCAGGGACTGCCCGTCGGCCGGACCGTCCATGTGGTTGTGCGCGGCTACGACGCCGCCGGCAACCGGGGACCGCTGGCCGCGGCCGCCTGCGACATGCCCAGCCAGCCGTTCGCGCCCTTGGCCGACGGCAAGGATATCCCCCAGGGCCGCATGGCCGCGACACCGGCCGTGGTGACCGTGGGTGGTCTGAGCGTCTACGCCGTGCCCGGCATCGTACGCATCGATCCCATGACCGGCCTGCCCATGGACAAACAGCCCGGCGATGCGCGTTGCGGCAACAGCGTCTGGGACGGCCCGACCAAGTCGGTCCGCCTGGTGAGCGCGCGCGAAGAAGTGGTCGATTTCCAGTTCAGCCTCACGGCCGCGGAACATGTGAAGCTCTTCACCGTCTGGTGCGTGAACACGGGCAAGCCCGACCAGCCGGTCTGGACCCCCGAGGTGTGCGTGCCGCAAAATGGTCCCTTTGACCTTCCCATCGCGGCCAATGCCGTGCCCGGGCAGAAAGCGCTGGCCGTGTGGGCCGATATCTGGGTCCCTGCAAACGCGACGCCCGGCGATTACACGGGCACGGTCACCGTGGCCGCGGCCGGGGCTTCGCAGGCCATCCCTCTCGGCCTCAGGGTCCTGCCGCTCACTCTGCCCGCCCGGCCGACCCATGTGAACGAGGTCCATACTTATTCCAACACCGTGAACGAGGGTGCCAAGGTCAAACAGCTCGGCGGCCGCCACAAGGCTCAAGCGCATCCAGCAGGGCGCGCCTTGCTGCGAGTTCTATGTCACCGGCACGCCCGACCGTGCGGTGGATGACGGATACGGCGTCCGCACCCAGGTGCGCACCTCGGACAACGGCGACGGCATCGACGGGCCCGAGGTCGTGATCGTCCACGCGCGGTAGGAGGAGCAGACATGGGTGAATTGCTCGGCAAACGCGCCCTGGTGACCGGCGGCGCGCAGGGGATCGGCATGGCCATCGCCCGCGAACTCCTGACGCGGGGATGCGATGTGGCGGTGCATTATTTCACCAGCCGGGCGGGGGCCGGGGAGCTCATGCAGTTCGCGACCCGGTATGGCCGGCGGTGCGAGGGGTTCGCCGGTGACCTCACGCGGACGGAGGAGTGCGAACGGGTGGTGCGCGAATGCACCGCATACCTGGGCGGCCTTGACATCCTGGTCAACAACGCCGGGGATCTGGTCGAACGGCGCGCGCTGGAGACCGTGGATGATTTTTATTACCAGCGGGTTATGGATGTCAATATGAAATCGATGGTCATGGTCACGTGCGCGGCGGTGCCCTACCTGAAGTTAAACAAGCAGTCGGCGATCGTGAACCTCTCCTCCCTGGCCGGCCGCAAAGGCGGTCACGCCGGTTCGCTGGTCTACGCCGCGGCCAAGGGCGCGGTCCTGGCCTGGACGCGGGGGTTGGCGCAGGAGCTGGCCGGCACGGGCATCCGCGTGAACGCCGTGGCGCCCGGCCTCATCCTGGGCTCGCGTTTCCACGACATCCACACCACCGACGCCTCCAAGCGGGCCACCATCGCCGGCCTGCCCGTGGGCCGGGCCGGCACGCCCGAGGATGTGGCCCGCGCCGTGGCCTTCCTGGCCGCCGAATACGACGGCTTCATCCATGGCGCCACCCTCGACATCAACGGCGGAGCGTACTATGGTTGAAATCGAGCTGAAGCGTCCACGCGATCCGGTCATTCTTCAGGAAAGCCCCGAAATCCTGCAATGATAGCCGATCCGCCATTGTCCGCGAAGTAATGTATATTGGAGCATACTATTTCACGGACTTCCATTAAAGCACTGAAAATGAGTGCTTATATGGAAAAGCCGGCGGAAAAATGATAATCCCAAGAAACATCTTGCATATATAATGTTCAAATGGTAATATATTATTTGTCCGCGAATGTGATTGTCGAGGAAAAGAGGTTTCCATTAATTATATGTTATATGAAAGATAGAATGGAAGACATCCAAATCATTTGTCTTTGCAGTACCAATTATTATTTGCTTAAGTGCAATGATGGGTTCTTGCTTATAGATGCCGGATGGGCTGGCAAATATGAGAAGTTTAAGAAAGAGCTTCGTCGTCTGGGCCTTGGCATGGATTCTATCAGGTATATATTGCTCACTCATCACCACCACGATCACGCCGCACTCGTTCAAAACATACGCGGTGAAATAAAATGCAAAATCATTGTTCATAAAGATGAGACAGGCTATATCAAGAAAGGTATCACGTATACCGATGAAACGAATCAGTTCAATATCTGGCTGAAACTTCTTGACCGACTTGTCTCACCCTTCATCCAGTACAATTACAATCAAATTGTATTGAACGAAGATGACATAATCATTACCGACGACGATTACGATATTTACAGCCTGACCGGAGTAAGGGGAAGAATTATTCATACGCCGGGTCATTCCAAGGGGTCTATTTCTTTGTTGCTGGAAAACGGCAATTCCTTTGTCGGAGACGTTGCCATGAACATATTGAAAGCGTTCGGCCAGCAGTATCGACCGGTCGAAGCAGAAAACTATGCAGACGTATATAAGAGCTGGGCTAAACTCATTCAGAACGGTACGAAAACTGTATATCCTTCTCATGGGAGCAGGTTTCCTATTGAGGAATTAACAAGAACACTGGCGACCATATAACAACCGCATTAACTCGGATTGGCAATTCCGCTGCGCTCCATTGCCAGCCGGTTATGCAGAGCGTTAGCCGCTTTAGCGACGTAAGTCGGGTAGGTTAATGATATTTCACGAAGAGCAGATTCTGGACACTTCGCAGATTTTAGAATGGTCGGATCTGATGACCACGGTCCGCTCTCGATTGGCTATTGACGAGTGGATCTTTCGTGCTTTGAAAAAAGGGCCAGACAATAACTGCCTTGAGATTCTCTCGCACTTTGATGAGGCGTGGAAACGCAGGAAGGAACCGGGGGGCTCAAAACAGTTTTACGAAGCTTGGATGCTTCATGAATTCAGACGCGAGGCCTACCATTACCTTAGTAATCTCCCGGAGCGAGGAGACCTCTTGGAATGGCTTTCGTTAGGCAGGCACTACGGGATGCCAGTCCGGCTCGTTGATTTCACTTACTCATTTTACATTGCAGTCT
>JBDREB010000107.1:0-5351 GCA_043820325.1 Planctomycetota bacterium
ACCCGACCCGGATCTACCTTTGTGACTTGGTGACTTTGTGGCAGATGTTCCGGGGTTTGGTATGCCGTGCCCAACCCAATTGGACCCAAAACAAGCGTCGTCCCGGGCTGGATCTTCATCGACTCCGTCCACAAGCCGGCGCAAGCGAGGGCACGGCATGCCGTGCCCCTACAACGGAAAAGAATGCCACGGTGGTACCAGGGCGCCCTCTTTTGACCCCTTTATTGTGGGGCGGTGTACTAAAGGCCTATCCGTTCGTCGCCGCCCCGGCCCGCCTTGGGACCGGGGCGACGACGACCGCTGCCCGTGCGGGAAGTTACTTGCCCTTCATCCGCCGCTTCGCGCGACGGAGGCGCTTGCGCTCGCGCTTTTTGGGGCGTTTGTTGCGGCCCCGGTGGCGCGCCTTGAGCCCGACCTTTGCCATGCCGATCTCCTTAAGTGTTGTGGGTCATCACGCCGCCCGCCTCCATGTGCGGGCGGCAACGCAATTCATGCCGTACCGGACCGTTTCACCGTGCGGGCCATGGCGATACAGCCCGACCGGGCGACTTCCTTGATGCCGTAGGGCCGCGCCACCTCGACAAAAGCCACGACCTTCTCCTCCGGGCCCGTCACTTCGATGACCAGCGAATCCTCGGAAATGTCGACAATCTTGCCCCCGAACATCTCCGTGAGGTGAAAGATCTCGGTACGCTTGGCCGGCAGGGCGTGGACCTTGACGAGCATGGTCTCGCGCTGCACATATTTCTCCCGCGAGAAATCCTGCACCTTGATCACATCGATGAGCTTCGACAGCTGTTTGCGCACCTGTTCCAGGATGCCGTCGTCGCCCTCCACGAACACGGTCACGCGGGACTGGGCGGGGTCCTCGGTCGAGTTGACGGAAAGGCTGTCGATGTTGTAGCCCCGGCCGCTGAAGAGCCCGACGATGGAGGCGAGCACGCCGGGTTTGTTCTCCACGATGGCTGTCATTACATGCCGCATGCTGGTTTCCTTATCTGCTGTCGGTTCCGGTTTCACGCCATGCCGCCGATCATGCGGTTCAGGGCCTCGCCGGCGGGGACCATGGGGAAGACATTCTCCTCGCGATCGACGATGCAGTCGATCACGCAGACCTTGCGGGACTTGAACGCCGCCTTCAGGGCCGGTTCGACCTCCGCGGGCTTGGTGACGCGGATGCCCTCGCACCCGTAGGCCTCGGCCAGCTTGACGAAATCCGGGTTATCACTCAGATCCGTGGACGAATACCGTTTGTTGTAGAATAATTCCTGCCACTGGCGGACCATGCCGAGGTAGCCGTTGTTCAGGATCACGATGTTGATCGGCAATCCCAGCCGCTGGGCGGTGTTGAGTTCCTGGATGTTCATCTGGATGCTGCCGTCGCCGGCGATGTCCACCACCACCGCGTCGGGGAAGGCCAGTTGCACGCCGATCGCCGCCGGCAGACCGTAGCCCATGGTGCCCAGACCGCCGGAGGAGATGAATGTGCGGGGCTTGGTGAACTTGTAGAACTGGGCGGCCCACATCTGGTTCTGGCCGACCTCGGTCGTAATGAGCGCCTCGCCCTTGGAGACCTCCCAGATCTTCTCCACCACAAACTGGGGCTTCAGCCCGGCGCCGTCGCGCTTGTAGGTGAGCGGGAACTGGGTCTTCCATTCCGCGATCTGCTTGATCCAGGGCTGGCGCTCACGGTACTCCAGATACTTCACCATCTCAACCAGGACCAGCCGGGCGTCGCCCACCACGGGAATGTCCACTTCCACATTCTTGCTCAGGGAGGTGGGATCGATGTCGATGTGGATCACCTTGGCGTTGGGCGCAAAGGAGTCCAGCCGGCCGGTGACACGGTCGTCGAACCGCGCGCCGACGGCAATGATGACATCCGACTCCATGATGGCGTGGTTGGCGTACCCCGTGCCGTGCATGCCGAGCATCTTCAGGGCGAGCGCGTGCGTCTCCGGGAAGGCCCCCAGCCCCATGAGCGTGGTGGTGACCGGGATATTGGCCTTCTCGGCCGTCTCCAGCAGCACCGCCGAGGCGCTGGAGGAGATCACGCCACCGCCGACATACAGGATGGGCCGCTCGGCCTTGTTGATCATGTCGGCGGCCTTCTTGATCTGGTTGACATTACCCTCGAAGTTGGGCTTGTACCCGGGGATGTCGACCACGATCCCCTTCTTTTCCTTGGTCTTGGCCTGGGTCACATCCACGGGCAGGTCGAGCACCACCGGGCCCGGCCGGCCGGTGCGGGCGATGTGGAACGCCTTCTTGACCGATTCCTGGAGCTTGTTCACATCCTTGACGAGCATGGTGTACTTGGTGATCGGCCGCATGATGCCCGTGACATCCGACTCCTGGAAGGCGTCGTTGCCGATGAGGGTCGACTTCACCTGGCCGGAGATCATCACCACGGGGATCGAATCCATGTTGGCCGTGGCGATGCCCGTGACCATGTTGGTCGCGCCGGGGCCGGAGGTGGAGAGGCATACGCCCACCTTGCCCGTGGCCCGGGCGTACCCATCGGCGGCATGGACCGCCCCCTGCTCGTGCCGGGTGAGGATGAGCCTGATCGCCTTGGTGTCATAGAGCACATCGAAGATCGGTATCACAGACCCGCCCGGGAAACCGAACACGATCTCGACGCCTTCCTCGATGAGGGTGTCGATCAGCAGTTGCGCGCCCGTTTTCATTGTCATGTGTTCCTCCGTCACTTCGGGATCACCAGATCCCTTCACTTGTTGCTTCACCGGTCCCGGCACGGCCCGTGTCCGGCGCCTGGCCGGCCTCGTGAACGGCCGTGAATTCATCGCCTTCATCCAGCGGGCCGGCATCCCCGCCGGCCGGCGGGGTCGCGACCCCGCCGGCCGCGGTCCGGCGGTATTCCTCGAGCCCCCACACCATTTCCCTCGCATAGAAACACCCCTGTTTCCCTGATGGCTCTGGTGGATAACAAACGGTCCCGTATGGCCGCGCCTGCCGCACGGCTGGCGAGCACCTGGAAGAACGCCGAACCCGACCCCGTCATGGTGAACCGCCCGCATCCGGAGGCGTCCAGCTGCGCCCGGAAGGCCGCCAGCGCGGGCAGGCACCCTGTGGCCGGATCCTCCAAGCGGTTAAATACCTCCCGCCCAAGCCCCATGATGTCGCCCATTTGCAGGGCGTGGAGCACGGCTTCCGGATGCCGCGGTCGGTCCGGATAGCTCCCCGTTCCGGCGAGATGCCCGAATACGGCCGGGGTCGGGCAATGGACCGGAGGCGCGACCACCAGGTAGTGGAAGGTCCCGGTGCAGGCGACAGGTTCCATGCGCTCACCCCGCCCCCGGCATACGGCCGTGCCGCCCCGGATGAAGAACGGCACATCCGAACCGATCTGCGCCCCGAGGTCCATGAGGACCGCCGGCGCCAGACGGGTGCCGCAGATATGGTCGAGCCCGACGAGAGCGGCCGCCGCATTGCTGCTGCCGCCGCCGAACCCGCCCCCGGCCGGGATGCGCTTGCGGATCGCGATCCGGATGCCGGCCCTGCGGCCGGTGTGCCTGAAAAAAAGCGCGGCCGCCCGGTAGGCCAGATTGGCCGGCCCCCCGGGGATCGCGGCCGCATCAGTCGTCACTTCAATACCGCTGGTATTGTCAAAGAACAACAATGTATCGCACAGGGAGACGGTCTGCATCACCGTCTCTAACTCATGGTAACCATCCGCCCGCCGCCCCAGGACCTCCAGGAAGAGGTTCAATTTCGCGGGGCTGGCCAGGCTCAGCGCAGCCGCGGACAAGACCCGTCCTCCGCCGGCCGATTATTGGGGCAGTTTATCCTCGGGCACCAGCTTGATCAGGTACTCGATCTCCGCTTCAAGTTCGGGGATCTTCTCGGTCTTCAGGTATTGCACCTGGGCCTTCAGGTCTTCCAGCTCGGACTGGAGCGCGACCCGCTGGTTCAGCTCCGCTTGGGCCCGCTGGGCCTCCCGATCGGCCGCGGCCTTGGCGGCGGCGACCTGGTCCAGAACACCCTTGGTCGCCTCTTTTTCCGCGGCCAGGGCGGCCGTGACCGATGCGTTTTCGTCCGTCAGTCGCTTGACATCCGCCTGCAGGCCATCACGGGCCTTTTCGGCGGCGGCAATTTTCTGTTCCAGCGGCGGGATCCGGGCTTCGATCTGTTTCTTTTCGGCCCGCACCTCGGCGATGACCCGCCGTTGGAGCGCCAGCTCCTTGCGCTGGGCATCGATCTCCTCCTTGAGCCCGGCGGTCTCCTTGACCAGGCCGTCAATGTCCGCTTCATACCCCGTGACTTGGAGATCATGCTCCTCCTTGAACTTTTTCTGCTTGTCCATCAATCCAAGCTGGTCCATCTTGAATTTGACCGTCAACCCCACGGCGGCCAGAAGCAGCACGACAACGGAAGCCATGTAGAACCAGAGCGGGACCACCGACCGGGCCTGAATCTGGGACGGCACACGGGCGGGACGGCGGGGTGCGGGACCATAACCGGGCTTGGCATCAGCGGCCTTGGGGACCCCGGTGCCGCCCGCACACTTTGTCATTATTGTGATACTGGATACGAATGCAACCAAGTAGCACGCCAGTGCCAGCGCCTGCCCCCAGAAGAGTGACAGACTTGCAGTCACGGGGTACGTAATGAACATGAAGAAGCCCATGCCTGCAACAACACAACTTCCGATTGCGAGCCAACGGGTTTTGAGACTGCCAGCGACGAAAGCAAGCCCAATGAGCGTCCAGATGACGAATCCGACTCGATCTCCGGATCGGTCGTGGTGAGACCCATATATGTAGTATGTGTAGTTGCCGAGTCCCAGCCCAATTGCAGCAACGACGTAGGCCACAGTTGTGACCAGTCGTGCCTTTCCGCGCGGACTCATTCCTTTCTGACCGGTAGCCACAGTAGAGTGCCTGTCTTCCGTCATCTTCGTTCCTCCTTCTTACTGCCGAAGCTCACCTACAGCGGGGAGAATAACCACAAACTTTTATGTGCAAATGACACCGCTAGTTATGATACGAGTCGAGAAATCGAAATCCAGCCAAAAACACAAAAAAAAACCACTTGAGGGGCTTGCCCAACCCTTCGAAGCACGGCCCTGATCGGGGCTGGTTTGAGGCGCTTTATCTTCCTGTTCACTCATGGCGGATCCCTCGACCAAGTTGCAGACTGTACAGCAATATCCAAATATACCATAACTAACTGAAAAGTCAACACCGATTCAGATTTCCTGATCCCTATCCGTAACCGGGCATGTTTTTCGGAAAAAGGTTTGGCGCTTTTTCCGACCCACAGGTGATTGTACGGGGAACATCCGGATGTCAACCGTGTAGGGGCGGGTTTGAAACCCGCCCTCCCGT
>JBDREB010000108.1:0-17376 GCA_043820325.1 Planctomycetota bacterium
GCGTGCGGGGTTTGGTGGCGGGGGCCAACCATGGCAGCTATACCTCTTTAATGATGCGGCAGTGCCTGACCTGTTTGTCAAACCATCACTCTGCACCGCACGCGAAATGGATAGGTTATTTATTTACGGGCACTAAGCGGGTCTTGATAATACTTTTACACGCCGCTTCAACAGGGCCGCTGCCGATCGGAAAGCCGCGCCTCAAGAAATCCGCGTAAGTCATCAAGTGTTTATTGGATCTGAAATAGGTTCGCTCGCATTCCAAGTCTTTGAGGCGCGGCTTCGACAGACGCCGATGCTTGGCATGGTAGGCCAGCGAGCGTATTATCGCTTCGGCCCCGGTGTCCTGCTCCAGAAGTTTCTTGCGGTAGGAATGATACCAGGCATCGGCCCGGGCGCTGCTTTTGCCGAACAGGGCTTCACTGGCCCTGGAAAGGTGTTCGGTGGTGGGATCCCTGTCATAATAGTTGAATCGTCATTCAGCGCCCTGTCCTTCTCCGCCAACCCCGACCCGTCTTCCCTTTGTGCCCTTTGTGTACTTTGTGACCAATTCTGTCTTTTCCGAACCATACCCCCTCTGCGCCCTCTGTGGCCTCTGTGGCAAAGCGCTTCCCGTTACGGTTGCCCCGCGCCCTGTTCATGGACCTGGAAGGCGAAGCCCTGGATGCCGGCGCGGCGGACGGCGTCGCAGACGGCCATGATATCGGCATAGCGCGCGTCGCGGTCGCCGGCCACTTCGACCTTGCGGCCGCTTTCGGCCGCCGCGGCCAGGATGCCGTCGAGCGCCGCGCGGGTGACGGGTTGGCCGTCGGCTTCGAGCGCGCCGTCGGCGCGGATGACGATGGTCAGCCCGGCATCGGCCGGTTTTTCGCCGGTGGTCGCGTCGGGCAGGGTGATGGGTATGGCGCGGTGGTAGGAGGCGGACATGTAGGAATAGATGAAGGTCACCAGGAGGAGGAACATCACATCGATCAGGGGGATGACCTCGATCCGCGCCCGCTTGAGCCGCGACGCCGGCAGTTTCATGCGCCCTGCTTCCGCCGGTTGTAGACGATCTCCAGGTCGGTGCAGTACTTGACGACCCGGCTTTCCTCGTCGTCGATGCGGTGGAGGAAATAGTTGTAGGGGATCAGGGCGCCGATGGCGATGATGAGCCCCGCGGCCGTGGTGATAAGGGCCTGCGACACGCCCAGGGTCACCTTGGCCGGCTCGGCGATGCCGCTGGAACCGAAGAACTCGAAGGCGTAGATGATGCCCGTGACCGTGCCCAGGATGCCCAGAAGCGGTGCCAGGGTGATGATGGTGTCGAGGATGGCCGTATTGCGACGCATCATGCGCACGGCCACGGCCGCGGCGCTTTCGAGGGCGTCGGCGAGGGAGAATTCCCTGTGGACGATGCCGCAGAGGAGGATCTTGGCGACATAGTCGCGGGTGGACCGGGCTTTTTCGGCCGCGGCGTCGTACTCGCCCTCTTCGGCCAGGTCGAGCATGGTGTTGATCAGCGCCTGGTCGCGGTCGCGGCTGACATTGAACCAGAACCAGAGCCGTTCGAGCACGATCCCCAGGGCGATGATGGAACACAACAACAGCGGCCACATGACGGGACCGCCCTTGTGCATGATATCCCAGAACATGGTCATCCCCTGTTTAACATTGGCCGCCGCGTCACCGCGGCGACGCGGCGCAAACTCTAAATCCTAAACGCTAAACTCTAAACAAATCAAAATGAGCGACAAATCTCAAATGTATGCGAAAACCGTGAAGTGGGTTCCTATTGGAGAGTTTGAACATTGATGTTTGCCCCATTTGTTTCGGATTTAGAATTTAGAGTTTGGAATTTCCGCCATGCGCGCTCCCTGCATGGCGGCCTACAGCGTGGTGACCTCGGTGACCTTCTTGGCGACCTGTTCCTCGACCTGCTTTTCGTAGCCCTTGAAGGTTTCCTGCATCGCATCGCGGCCGCGCGCGGCATCATCCTCGGAGAGGCCGTCATTTTCGGCCTGGTCGATCCCCTTCATGGCGTCGCGGCGGATATTACGCATGCGCACGATGAACTGCTCGCCGATCTCCCTGACCTCCTTGGCGATCAGCTTGCGCCGTTCCTCGTTGAGGCCGGGGATCGCCAGCCGGATGAAGTGGCCGTCGTTCTGGGGGGTGATGCCCATGTTGGCGGCCAGAATGGCCTTTTCGATGGCGCCCAACACATGGGGGTCGAAGGGCTTGATCACCACCAGCCGGGCCTCGGGCACGCCGATCTGGCCGAGCTTGATGAGCGGCACGCGGCCGCCGTAGGCCTCGACCTCGATGTTCTCGAACAGGGCCGGATTGGCACGGCCGGTGCGGACCAGGCCCAGCTTGTGCTGGAGCCCCGTCACCGCCTCGTCCAACTGGCTTTCGGCTTCGAGCAGGATCTCATCAATGTCCATCGCCCGCCTCCTTTCCTACCAGCGTGCCCACGGGTTCACCCAGTGCGGCCTTGAGAATGTTGGCCTTGTCGTGCAGGTTGAAGACCACGATGGGCAGGTTGTTCTCCTGGCACAGGGTCACGGCCGTCTGGTCCATGACCTTGTACTGTCCACGGAGGTAATCCATGTACGAGAGCCGGTCGAACCGCTTGGAGTCCTTGTGTTTGACCGGGTCCCGGTCGTAGATGCCATCGACCTTGGTGCCCTTGAGGATGGCGTCCACGCCGAGTTCGGCGCCGCGCAGGGCGGCCGCGGTGTCGGTGGTGAAATAGGGGTTGCCCGTGCCGCCGGCCAGGATCACCACGCGGCCTTTTTCAAAATGGCTCAGGCACTTGCGGCGGATGTAGGATTCGCAGACCTCGGGGATATTCAGCGCCGAGCAGAGGCGCGAGTCCATGCCGAGCTTTTCGACGCCGTCCTGGAGCGCCATGCCGTTGAGCAGCGTGGCGAGCATACCCATGTAGTCGGCTACGGCGCGGTCCATGCCGCGGGCGCTTTCCTCGGCGCCGCGGATGAAATTGCCGCCGCCGATGACAACGGCGACCTGGATGCTGTGGGTGCGGAGTTCCTTGATGGCGTGCGCGATGCTTTCGACTTCGGCGGGATCGATCCCGAACTCACGGCCGCCAACCAGGACTTCACCGCTGATCTTAAGGAGGACCCGTTGATACCCGCGGCGTTTGGTGTCCATAGTCGTGCCGGCGCGCACCCTCCCGTTATCGATCCGTCAGCCCTGCGCGCCGATGGCGTAGCGGGTGAACCGGGAGATCTTGATCTTCTCACCGATCGTGCCGGTAAGTTCCTGCACGGCCTGCTCCACGGTGATCTGCTCGTTGCCGGAATAGGCCTGCTTCAGGAGGCAGGTCTGTTCGTAGAACTTCTTGAGCTTGCCTTCGAGGATCTTCTCGACGATATTGGCGGGCTTGTTCTCCTGCGCGAGCTGGGCACGGTAGACCTCTTTCTCGTCCTCGATGACCTTGGCCGGCACCTCTTCGGGCGTGATCCAGCGCGGGTTGTAGGCGGTGACATGCATGGCCAGTTCGCGGGCGAACTCCACAAGTTTCTCACTGCGGCCCGCGAAATCGGTCTCGCAGTTCACCTCGACCATGGAAGCCACCTTCTTGTTGTGGTGCAGGTAGATGCCGATGATACCCTCGCCGGCTTCGCGGTCGGCCCGCTTGGCGGCCAGGGCGGCCCCCTTCTTGCGCAGTTCCTTCACGGCCTCGTCGAAATCGCCCTTGGTTTCCTGCAGAGCGGCCCGGCAGGCCAGCACGCCCGCGCCGGTCTGGTCACGGAGCCGTTTGACATCGTCGCTGGAGATGGTCATGGATTGGATCCTTTGTGAATTTCAGACTTTCTTGGGTTCGTCAGCAGCGGGCACGACGGCCTTGGCCGCATCCTTTTCCGGGCCGAACGATACCGCGCTGGTGTCCTTGGCGATGTTCAGGCGCTGGCGACCCTCGACGATGGCGTCGGTAAGCTTGCCCATGATCACGGTGATGGCCCGGAACGACTCGTCGTTGGCCGGGATGGCGCAATCGACCTGCCGGGGGTCCGAATCGGTGTCGGCGATCGCCACGATCGGGACCTTGCAGGAGCGCGCCTCGGTCACGGCGATGCGCTCGTCCCAGAGACCGACCACCAGAAGCATGTCGGGCACGGTGGTGAGCTCCATCACACCCGCGAGGTTCTTGTGGATGCGTTCCTTCTCGGTGTTGTGGCGGGCGATCTGCTTTTTGGAATAGACCTGGAACTCCTTGGTGGATTCCAGCGCCGTCATTTCATGGTACTTGTCGATGCGGGCGAGCACCACATCACGGTTGGTGAGAAAGCCGCCCAGCCAGCGGTTATTGATGAACGGCATACCGCAACGGCGGGCCTCCTTTTCCACGATAACGGTGGCCTGGCGTTTGGTGCCGACAAAGAGTATGGTTTTACCCTGGGCGGCCATTTCCCGGAGGAAGTGGCGCGCCTGGAAGAGCGCCCGAACCGTCTCTTTCAGGTTGATGATATGGATGCGGTTCTTCTGCTTGACGATGTAGGGACCCATCTTGGGGTTCCACCGGCTGGTTTTGTGGCCGAAGTGGACACCGGCATCGAGCAGCTCGCGGATCGTGACGATAGCGGACAATCAATTCTCCTTACGATAAAAGGGTGTACGGAAAAAGCTCGTTAGTTTATCATAAAACCGGGGGTTGTCAAATGAAAAACCTTAAAATTCACCCCTCCCATCGGCCCGCATCCGGATCACAAGTCCCAAATCCCAGACAAGTTCCACTGGATGGGTTCAGGTGGGGGAGAATAGTATTGCACCCGGCCGTATTCGTGGTATAATGCGGGCGCGTCCCACCCGACCTCCCGGAGGAAATGACCGCCCATGACCGAACGAGGCCGCGTCCACATCAACACCGGCAACGGCAAAGGCAAGACCACCGCCGCCCTGGGCCTCGCCCTGCGCGCCCGGGCCCACGGCCGGCGGGTGCTGTGGGCCTCCTTCCACAAGGATCCCGGCCGCTGGGGGTACCGCGAACAGGAGTCCCTGGCCGGCCTGGGCGTGGATGTGCGGCAGTTCGCCCCCCGCCATCCGATGTGCGATCCGGATGTCACGGCCGCCGAACTGCGCACCGAGTGCCTGGCGGCCGTGGCCGCCCTGCGCGATCTCTTCGCGGCCGATCGGTATGACCTGGTGGTGCTCGACGAGATCCTCATTTCCGTCCGCGAAGGCTACCTGCACGAAGAGGAGGTGGCCGCCCTCATCGAAGCCCGCCCCCTCCACCTGGAACTGGTCCTCACCGGCCACGGCGCCACCCCCGGCCTCATCGCCAAAGCCGACCTGGTCACGGAAATGACCCCGGTCAAGCATTACTTCGACCAGGGTGAGGCGGCACGCAAGGGTATCGAGTTCTGATAATCCCGGGCGTCCCGCCCGGCATCCACATAAAGCGTTACGCGTTACCCGTTGAGTGCTCGCGGACTCGCTGCGTTGAGCGGCCTTCGGCCTGCGTTTGCGGAGGGGGCGTGTCGGAAAGTCGGAAAACATGATCTTGACCTGCGACCTGCGACCTGCGACCTGCGACCTGTGACCTGTGACCTGTGACCTGCGACTCCCCATCTTCAACTCAGGTCCAGGGCGTGTCGCCGGTGGCCTCGCGCTTGAGCATGTCGGCCTTGAGCGGGTACCGGCCGCAGGTGAACTTGGCGCCCTCGGGGCAGTAGCCCAGGGCCACGCACTTGGCGCCCGCCTCGCCGAAGACATCGGGGAGCGCCGCCTTGCACAGGCCGAGCATCGTATCGGCCATCCCGCGGATCTCCCACTGGGCGCGGGCGCAACAGCGATGGCTGAAGAAGTGGATAAGCTCGCGGGCGTTCATGGTCACCACGATCTTGGTCTCGGCCGCCTGGGGCAATACGAACCGCGCGTCCTGGTTGGCCGCCTCGCCCGTGATGCCGCGGGCCTTGAAACCCTGGATGAGGCCGGTGTAACCCGCGCGGATCTGGTCCATCACGCGGATGAACTCGGCCTGCATGGCCGGGTCGCGGGCGATCGAGGGCGGGACCACGAAGTCAAAGTCGTCGCCGCGCACATACCGCTGGCTCTGCTGGGAATAGGAGGCGATGCGGTGGCGCACCAGCTGGTGGGTGAGGGCGCGCGAAACGCCCTCGACGGCGAAAGTGAACTTGACATGCTCGAGCGGGCTTTCGTGTCCCGAGGCCACGATCTTGCGGACGAACGCGGCTTTTTCCGCGACACCGGGGCCGGCCTGCGCGATATCGGCCGCGAAATCGGCCGAGTAGCACTGGCGGCAGGCGGCATATATGAGGTCGAGCGCATTGGGGGTGACATCCATAAGCACCACCCGGGCGGTCACTCCGGCCATTGACGGTCCTTTACAAAACGGCGGCGCGCATTATACCGGCCGCCGTGCAAAAGTACACTTTAAAATCCGCCGGGGAATTGGACGCACAGGGTGAAAAGGACGACGGCTTCGACCAGTTCGCCCAGCGCGCCGAGGGTGTCGCCGGTCACGCCCCCGATGCGGTTGCGGCAGATGGCGAGCCATGCGGCCGTCACGCCGGTGGCGGTGAGGACGAGCATGAACCCCAGGCGAACGGCGGTCCGGGTGGGCACATCCCCGGGCAGGACCAGGGCCGCGAACGCCCCGACCAGGGGCAGCAGGATGGTCGCCATGGTCCACGGGGTGCGCCGGGCGGGCACGAGCCCGCTGGCGATGCCCGTCCCCGGCCGGACATAGGCCATGGTCTCCAACCCCGCCAGCATGGCCGCCCGGGCGAATGCCGGCGCCAGCACCAGGGTAAGCGGCCGCAGGGTCCCGAAGGGATCATCGGCGGTCAGGAGTGCGGCGCCCTTGACGGCCATGACCAGCACCACGGCCACCACGCCGAAGACGCCCGTGCGGGGGTCTTTCATGATGACCAGCATCTCCTCCCGCGACCGGCGCGAGCAGAGCCCATCGGCCGCGTCGGCCAGCCCGTCCAGGTGGAGGCCGCCGCTCACGATCACCAGGTAGACCAGGTCGAATACCGCACGGCCCGGGCGGGTGAGGTAATGCAGGCCCAGTGTGTCGACGCCCCAAAGTCCCAGACCGATCAGGACGCCCACCACCGGGAACCAGGCGAGCTTGCCCCGGTCATCCCAGGCGGTACGCACCCGCACCGGCAGGGTGGTCAGGAAACCGACCGCGGCGACGAAGTCGTCAAGTTTTTTGCGCAAGGCCCACATCTCCGAATGTCAGTACCTCATTGTGGATGTTCACCGCGCCCTGGACGATATGCATGGCCAGCGCCGCGCCCGTGCCCTCGCCCAGCCGCATGCCGAGGTCCAATAGCGGCGCAAGGCCCAGATGGTCGAGCATGGGGCGGTGTCCCTGTTCGAAGGAGCAGTGGCCCGCGATCATGTAGTCCACGCTCGCCGGTGCCAGGGCGTGGGCGATGAGCGCGCCGGCCGTGGAGATGAGCCCGTCGATAACCACGGGCACCCGGTGGTGCGCGGCCGCCAGACAGAGCCCGGCGATGCCGCCGATCTCGAAACCGCCCACCCCGGCCAGGACATCGAGTCCATCGCGGGGGTCGGGCCGGTTGAGGGCGATGCCCTGCGTGATCACGGCGATCTTGCGCGCCAGCCCGGCGTCGTCAACGCCCGTGCCGCGGCCGGTCATGGCCGCCACGGGCCGGCCGGTGATCACCGCGCCCACGGCCGTGGCGGGCGTGGTATTGCCGATGCCCATGTCGCCCGTGCCGAGCAGGTCGGCCCCGCCGGCCGCGATGACATCTTCACCCACGGCAAAACCGGTCAGCACGGCCGTCTCCGCCTGCGCCCGGGTCATGGCCGGTCCGCGCGCGAAATTGCCCGTGCCGGCGGCGATCTTGCGCACCAAAAACCCCGGCGCGGGCTTGAGGTCGGCCCGGATGCCCATGTCAACCACCGTGATCGACGCCTTGAGCTGGCGGGCGAGGACATTGATGGTGGCCCCGCCGCGGATGAAGGTCAGCACCATGGCGGCCGTCACATCGGCCGGGTAGGCGCTCACGCCCTCGTCGGTGACCCCATGGTCGCCAGCCATCACCACGATCGCCTTGGCATCCGTCCGTGGCTTCGCCGTCCGGCGCATGGCGCAGATGCGCTCGGCCACCTCGTGCAGCCGGCCCATCGCCCGCGCCGGCATCAGAAGCTGGGCTGTACGCGCCTGCGCCTTGACGAGGTATTCACGGTCGGACGGAACGATGCCGGAGATGATTCTGGTCAGATCCATGGGTGGCCTTTCACAAGGGTGTCGGGAAATCGGGTTGGTCTAATCGTCGAAAAGTCGAAAGGTCCAAAAGACAATGGCGTCGGCAAGGCCGGTGACATCCGACTTCTCGTGCTTTGCGACAAATATTTTCTTCTCACGTCTGTCAACCTTGACGGACTCGCAAAAAGTCGAAAAATGCAGCATTGGTGGTCATTGCGGGCACATGCGAAGCAATCTGTATTTCCTTGATACAACAAGAGATCGCCGCGTCGCTGACGCTCCTCGCGATGACGGAAAAACGGCTCTTTTCGACTTTTTGCGAGTTCATCAACCTTGACTATTCCTTTGTGTCCTTTGCGGCGGTCTTTTTCTTCTCCGAACCATACCCCCCGCTGTGGTCCTCTGTGGCGCTCCCGGCTTGATCGCGAGCGGTATGCCGGCGACCATGAGCTCCACCCGGCTGCAGACCGCGGCTACGCGCTGGTTCACCAAGCCGGCCGCGTCACGGAAAGCGCGGCCCAGGGCGTTGTCGGGTACCACGCCGCCGCCCACCTCGTTCGAGACCAGGATCACGGCTACGGGACAGGCCCGCACCGCGGCGGCAAGATCGTCGGCGGCCCGAACGATCGCA
This sequence comes from Planctomycetota bacterium, assembly GCA_043820325.1. GTDB lineage: Bacteria > Planctomycetota > JBDREB01 > JBDREB01 > JBDREB01 > JBDREB01. The sequence goes on from JBDREB010000108.1 coordinate 8,847, forward strand.
TCGATGTCACGGCCGGCCAGAAGCAGGTTGGAAACCCACAGAGTAAGACAGTCGACCACGATCACATCGGCCTTCCGCCCCTCCCGCGCCAGCGTGCCGGCCAGGTCGACGGATTCCTCGACCGTGCGCCACCCCTTTCCGCGTTCGGCCTGGTGGCGCTTGACGCGGTCGCGCATCTCCCCGTCGCGCGGTTCGAGCGTGGCGACATAGACGCGCCGGCCGCCCGCCTGCCGGGCCAGTTCCAGGGCGCGGCGGCTCTTGCCGCTCCGGCATCCGCCGATGACGAAGATCTTATCCATTGAGCATCTCCTCGATACAGGCGACCGTGCGGGTCAAGTGATCGGCCGCAAAGACCTCGGCCGAGACCGTCCCCCGGAACTCCCGCAGCACGCGGGCCAGCGCCCGCCGCGCCGGTGCCGGCGCCGTGTCGAGCGGACCGTGCGAAGCCGGGCCAGCCGGCGCGTGCACATGCAGGGCGGCCACCCGGCCGGCGAAACAGTTCATATACCCGGCCAGGTCGTGGCCATACTCGATGCAGTGGCCCGTATCGATGCAGACGCCAAGGTCCAGGCCGGTGATGAGGTTTTCGATCTGCTCGATCGGGTAGCCCAGGTTCTCGATCGCCAGCATGCGCGGCGGCACGCCCGTGTCGCGCAGCAGGCGCGCCAGCCCGCCGCGCACAGCCGCGGCCCAGGCGTCGGGACCGGCGGCGCGGTCCCGGCCGTCGGCATGGACATAAAAGTGGCGCGGCGCAAGCGGCCGGGTGAGTTCCACGACCCGGGTGAAACTCCGGATGGCGGCCGCGCGGGCCGCCGGGTCGATGGCGCCGATATGGACATCGAGCGGCAGGTGGACGGAATACCCCAGCTGTTCGCCGCGGCCGATCGCCGCCAGCTCGGTCATCACGGCCGGGCCGGGCAGGCTATCGGTCGTGCCGCTCTCAAAGAGGATCAATTCGACGCTGTCGACATGGGCCGCCAGCCGCCGCACATTGAAAAGCAGGTCGCCCGGCCAGATCCACGAGGGGCATTCGAGCGTGAACGGGAACCGCCCCTTCCATTGTCCCAGCGCCGTCTCCGTCATGGTCACACCTCCCCGCGCAGGAGGAGCCACAGGAAGAAGGGGCCGCCCAGAAGCGCGGTGATCACGCCCACGGGGATCTCGACGCCGGCGTGGACCGTGCGGCCGATCGTGTCGCAGGCCACGAGGAAGGCGCCGCCCAGCAGGATGCAGGCCGGCCCCAGGCGGCGGTGGTCGGCGCCCACGATCCGCCGCGCCATGTGAGGCACCATCATGCCCACGAAGCCGATCGGACCGGTCACGGCCACGATGCCGCCCACGGTGAGCGAGGTGGCGAAAAAGAGCAGTTTGCGGACCTGGTCGGCCTCCACGCCGCGCGCCACGGCCGTCTCCTCGCCCATGGAGAGGAGGTTGAGCTCGTTGCGCAGGAGCATAATGATCAGGGTGCCGGCCGCGAAGAACGGCAGGGCGTCCCAGAACGGGCCGAACCCGGTCACGGAGAGCCCGCCCATGAGCCAGATGATGATGAGCTGGGAATCGACGAAACCGGCGAAGTACTGGAGCAGGAGGACCAGCGAGGCGAAGAAAAAGTTCACGGCCACGCCCGCCAGAAGCAGGGTGAGCGTGGCGAACTCGCGCCTCATGCGCGCCAGGGTGTAGACCGTGAGCATGGCCAGTACGGCGCCGACAAAGGCGCAGAAGGAGACGGCCGGCACGCCGGCGATCGTGAGGGTCCACCCGGCCGCCAGGGCCAGCGCCGCGCCGAAGGCGGCGCCGCTTGAGACGCCCAGGGTGAAGGGTTCGGCCAGCGGATTACGGAACATCGCCTGGAAGGCCATGCCGCAGATGGCCAGCGCCGCGCCGGCGGTGAAAGCCATGAGGACCCGCGCCACGCGCAGGTCCCAGAAAATGGCGTGCCCCGGCTGGACCGCGGGGTCGAACACGGCGGCGGGCGGGATCCACGCCCGACCGGCCAAGGGCGCCAGGATGAGGACCGCCACAGCCGCGGCTGTCAAGAGGAGCAGGCGGCGGTTCATGTGCCGGCCCCTAACGCCTCGGCCATCGGCACACGGGAACGACCGTCACCGCGGAAAAATCCCAAGTTCCAAATTCCAAGCTCCAAATAAGATGAACTCGCAAAAAGCAGTATTGCATGTCCCATGCGTCCCGGGAAGGTCGTACCGGTCGTATCCCGCACGGTGCACGCAAGTTCTTGTAGCTGCGGGGCTTGTCCCCGCCTCCGGATGGGCGACCGCAAGGGTCGCAGCTACAGGGAAAAGCGCTGCGGACAGATCGATTACGGACTTTTTGCGAGTCCGTCAAATAAGCGAGCTCAAACGGAACAAACGGATCGAAATAAGACCAAACGGGAAACAGGTCCTGTTGGGATCGTTTGTTTCCCTTCCGTTCGTTTATTTGGAATTTGGAGCTTGGAGCTTGGAGCTTACGGCACGGGGCACCACCGGATGCCGGCCGTAACTCCTGCACCCCGGCGGCCATCGGCAGGGACAACCGTGGCTTCATGCGCCCCCCTCCCGCCCCAGGTAGACCTCGGGGATCGCGATCCGGTTGCCCGTGTCCGGATGGACGGCGAAGCGGAAGGCCCGGCCGTAGACCGGCTCGAGCACCGCGTTGTCCATCACGCCCGCCGAGGGCCCGTCGTAAGCCACGCGGCCGTCGCGCAGGGCGAGCACGCGCGTGCTGGTGAGCACGGCGATGTTGATGTCGTGCGTCACCGTGACCACGGCGCGGCCGGCGGCGTTCACTTTCTGGAGGATGGTGAAGATCTCGTGCTGGTGGCGGGGGTCGAGGAAGGTGGCCGGCTCGTCAAGCAGGATCACTTCGCCCCCCTGCGCCAGCCCGGCGGCGATGAAGACCTTCTGCAGTTCGCCGCCCGACAGGGTCACCAGGTCGCGGTCGGCGTGGCGCATTGTATCGGTGAGCGCTAGGCTTTCAGCCACCGCGCGGTCGTCGGCCGCCGTGGGCGAGGCGAACGGCCCCAAGTGGGGATAGCGGCCGAGATAGAGGAATTCGCGCACCGTGAAATGCCGGATCGCCACGGGCGTCTGGGCCACGAAGGCGATATGCCGCGCGATCGCGCGTTGAGTGTACGCCTCGATCGGCCGTCCCAGCAGATGCACGCTCCCCGTCTGCTGGGACCGGATGATCCGGTTCAGGTGGCGTAGAAGGGTGGTCTTGCCCGCGCCGTTGGGCCCGATGACGGCAATGTACTCCCCGGCGCGGATGTCGAACGACACGCCGTCGAGGATGGGGCGGTCCCTGAGGACGAACCGCAGGCCGGTCACGGCGAGGAGTGGTTCCATGCCTCGATCTCCCCGCGGATATCGCCCAATAGTTTTACGAACGACGGACCGGGCCGGGCGACATATTCGCCGCAGAGCACGGCCACGCGCGCCTTGAAAGCGGGCAGTTCCCGCCAGGTCGCCACCACCGCGGCCGCCTCCTGGGGCGTGGCGTCGGGCACGATGTCGATGACCAGGTCGGGCGCGGCCAGCAGGATGGCCTCGCCGCCCATCTCCACATATTCCAGGACTGAGGCCGGGCAGGCGTTCACCCCCCCCGCCAGGGTGAGCAGTTCGTCGTAGTAGGTGTCCTTGCCCGCGGCGAACGCGGTCTTGAGACCGGCGCTCCCCATGTTCTTGCCCACGGTGATGAGCACCCGCGGCGCCCGGCCGGCCGGTCGGGCGCGGACCGCTTCGGTCCCGGCCGCAAGCTCCCGGCAGAGCGCCTCGGCCCGGTCGGCCGCGCCGCAGGACCGGCCGATCTGCCGGATGGAATCCAATATCCCGGCCGTGGTGCGCGTGGCGACGAAAAGCGTCGGCAGACCGAGTTCGTCGAACTTGCGGTCGAGCCCGGCCTTGCGGTGCTCGGTCATCATGATCACCAGGTCGGGCTTGAGCATCACGATCTTCTCGAAGTCCGGGGTGGCGTACCCGCCCACCTTGGCTATGGCGCGGGCCGCGGGCGGCTGGACGCAGTAGGTGGTGTCGCCCACCAGTTTCCCCTCGAGGCCCAGGAGATAGATCGTCTCCGTGATCGAGGGCGCCAGGGAGATGATCCGCCGGACCACGGCCGCGGCGGCGGGCGGCGGGGCGGCCGGCCGCACGGTGAGCCGTTTGAGCCCCCACGCGGCACCGAAGACCGCCACCACCAGGACCGCAATGAGCAGGTTGGTCCTCATGGCGTCCCCTTCCGCCTGAGCTCGAACGGCACGCGGAGCCTGAGGCGCGCGGCGACCGGCCGGCCGTCGCGGCGGGCGGGCTCGAAACGGACGCGCCGGGCCCAGTCCATGGCCGCACCATCGAGGCGCTCGAACCCCGAGGAGGCGGTGAGCTGCAGGTCGATGCACCGCCCTTCGGCCGAAACGGAAACCATGATCTGCACCACCCCCTCCTCGCCGCGCATGCGCGACTGGCGGGGATAAACCGGCGGCGCCTGGCCGCCGACGGCCACGGCCGAGGGCGCCCCCGCGTCGCCGCCCGCATCGGCCGGTGCCGCATCCGCGCCAACAACGAGTTCCCCGGCCGGCGCCGGGGCCGCGGGGATGGTTGCGGCCACGGGGTCCGGTTCAGCCGGTGCGATGCGGGGCGTTTCCGGAAGCGGCGGCAATTCGGCCGCGGGCGCCGGCACTGCCGGGCCGGCAGAAGCCGGTGCGGGCGGTTTGAATGTCACGGCCAGCGATGAAGCCCCCGGTTGCAGGTCGACCTTGGCGGCCGCATCGGACACACCGCCCCAACCGACCGTGAACACAGCAACGTGCACGATGCAAGACACCAGGACCCAACCCGTCAAGCGCATTTCCCGCCTTTCCGTTTGATCATATGCCTTGCACCTTATGGCTTGTTGAAAGTGAAATCAATCGGTTCCAGCCCCATGCGGATGGGACCCAGAACCTGGAGGGTCACCGGACTGACAAGATAGACGCCCGCATCAGCACCCAGGCCGTACCAAGCTGAAGCCGCGCAGTAGAGGAGGCCGTCCGGGCCGATGGCAATCCGCGACAGGTTGACGCCGTTCAGGATCGCGGTGCCCGTGTCCACCACACCCGTGGACGGATTGAACGGGTGGATCTTGTAGATGGCCGGATGGTTCCATTCGGCGATATAGACAAAACCATGGGTGGCCGAGACCACCGCCACATCGGCCGTGTATCCGCCATGGCGATAGTCGTTGCCCATGCGGTCATGGTTGGTGCTTAACGGGTCGTCATCGTCGACGCGCAGGGTGGAGATGTAGGCCCCCGCTCCGCCCGACAGATCGACTTCCTCGATCCCGCCCAGGGGGGTATGGCCGCCCTTGGAAAAGCTTGTGATCCCCCAGCCGGCAATGTAGAGCTTGTCGCCCAGCTTGACCATTTGGTTGGGCGAGCGCACGATCAGGTCATGGGCGTCCGTGATCGCGGGAGTGCCCGGGATGCTGATGTTGAAGGTGAGCAGGACGGCCGGCACATCGTAGGTCCAGTTGTTGGTGCGCTCGAGGATGACATACATGACCGTGCCGTCAACAAGCGCCTTCACCGGGTTGGCCGGGTAGGCGGGTGCGCTGCCCGTGGCGTAGGCACTGAGGTCGATCTCGTCCCGCTTGAACCCCGCTTCGTCGGCGGGCGACGGGTCGATGATCCAGGAAATGTCCGACTGATACCGGAAAACATAGCCCGTGTCGTTGTCCACGATCGCCACGGCCCGGGGATTCATGGAAGTTTCGGTCAAGGCCTTGGTCGAGTACTGGTAGACCGGGTCCCGGGTGTCATCCAGATCGAACCGGGCCAGCCAATCCTGCTTGTACCGGCCGAAGATGAAGACTGCGTTGCCGTGCGCAGTCACGCCGATATCTGTGGTATTGATGGCCGTGAGATTGGTATAAACGATTCCAGGCCCCATGATCGCGTAGGACCCGGTGGTGCCGCCGCCTGTCACGGCCACGAAAAACGGCATGCCTGCCAAGCCCCCCAGGTCGTGGGAGGCGATACCACTCCCGCCGCCGTCACCGCTCCCATCCCCGCAGCCCGCGCACCAGGCCGCCAGGATCATGACCGCTACGGCCCGCATCAGGTTGGTTCGCATGTTCATTCTCCTATCATTATATGTTGATCGAGCCACTTGCAAAACCCCCTGACCGCTTCTATATGTAGTGGTTATTCTTGTTGCCGCCACCACAGACCGTGGCTTGCTCGCTGACTCTTGGGGGTTTTGCAAGTGGCTCGATCTTAAACCCGGCATGCGCGACTCGGCATGCGTCACTTTTCACATTACCAGCTCATCATGTAACTCAGCGCGTAGGTCCGGCCCGGAAGCGGGTACCCGCCGTAGTCCTCGTAACGGGCGTCGAACAGGTTGTCCACGCGCGCCACGCCCTTGCGCGTGCCGCCCAAGGCCACCTCCACGCCCGCGCCCACGGGGTACTTGTCGGGCGCGGGACGCAGGTTGGGGCCGTCGTAATAGGTGTCAAGCTCGGCCAGCAGGCTGCTGAAGACCCGGAAGCGCCCGGCCTGCCACGACAGGTCGGCCGTATACGAAAGCCGGGACCGCCCGGGCAGAAAGTTCCCGTAATTGTAGCTCACGGCCGTGTGGTCGACCGGGGTCTGCAGGGTGAATCCATGGTCGAATCGCCAGGCCGGATCCCAGGCATGGTGGGCTTCAAGCTCCAGGCCGGTGATGAGCGCCCGCCCCAGGTTCTCCGGCCGGCCCACGCCCTGCGCGTTGAAAAGGTACTGGATGTAATCCCAGATGTCGATCCGGAACACGGCCAGCTCCATGCGGGTGAGCCCGAGCACACCTCCGCCCGGCGGCACATAGGCCGCCGCGGCCTCGACTGAAAGCCCGGTCTCGGGCACGAGGTCGGGTGTACCCAGGAAATAGCCCCAATCGCCGAAAAGCTCGCCCATGGTGGGGAAGCGGGTATAGATGCCGTAGTTGAATCGGGCGCTCCATGTGTCGTTGACATGGCACTTGAGGCCGGCCTGCCAGGTGAATGTGCTGTCGGTCGCATGGTTTACGGCGACGTCGGCGTTCAGGTCATTGGCCAGCGCCATGTGGCGCAGGGTGAGCGAACCGGTCCACCGCACGGCATCATAGGCCAGCCCCAGGGCCAGGGCGCTCTTGTCGCGGCCGCTGGGATACGGGACATAGGTGTGCGAGGAATCGCCCAGGATATCCTCGGGCGCGAAATCTTCGGCCGAGAATTCGGCCGAAAGCGTGGCCGACCACGGCCCGCGGCGGAGGTCGCCCACACCCTGCAGGCCGAGTTCCGTGACCACACTGCGTACATGCTGGCGGCCCAGCCCCACCTCCGCGTCGAGGTCCTTGAAATCGTCCGTCCCCTGCCGGGCGAAGAGCCGCAGGACATACCCGCCCCCCTCTGATGCCGGCGCGTCCACGGCGACCGTAAAGAGCGCCGTGTCGCTGGCGTAGCGGGCCGACCGGGACTGGTTGTTGGCCACACCGGGGATCCCCTGCTCGCGGAAATTCATGATCCCGGCCAGGGTGACGGTGGTGTCGCCGCCCGCGAAGAACCGGCATTTCAGGTCGGCGCCGGTCTGGGTGAAATCATTGTTGACACGCGTGTCCCAGGTATCATCGTCGTCGTTGAATTCGGTGCCGTTGTTGTTGAGGAACGGGTAATTGCCCTGCCCGCGGGCGAGGGTGAGCGAATAGAAGAGGTCGCCGAGGGCGAACCCGTTGCAGCCCTGGAACTGGCCGCGCAGGATGCCGAACGATTCCAGGCCGGCCATGCCGGAGATCGTGGCGAGATTGGCGTTGCGGCGGGTGCGGATGTTGATGATACCGCCGATGGCCGCATCCGGGAACTGGGCCGGCGAACTGCCCCGGAAGACCTCGATGCGCTCGATGGCCGCCATGGGGATCTCGCCCAGGTTCGCCACACCCGTGCGGCCCGTGTTCAGGGGGATCCCGTCCACGCACACCAGCACCTGGTTCGAGGCCGTGCCGCGCAGGGAGACGGTGGCGAAAGCCTCGTCCGTGCCCGCCCTGCGCACCTGTAGCCCCACTTCGCGTTCGAGCAGAGCGGGCAGGGTGACATCCTCGCCCGCGTGCCTGGCCGGATCGATCACGGTCACGGTGCTCGATGTGGTTTCCAAATTGACATCCGCGGCCGTAGGCGCCTCGCTCAAGTCATCGGCCACCACCCGCACTTCGACCTCGGGGACATCCGCCTCCTGCGCCCCGGGCATGGCGGACACACCCAACATCAGACCGACCGCCAGGAGGGCCGCCCAAGCACAGGTGTTGCAGGTTGCAGGTTGCAGGTTGGGGATCCGGATCTCAACTTGAAACTTGAAACCTGGAAATTGTAACTCCACCGCCGGCTTTCCGACCCTTCTTTCCTTGAACATTGACGGACTCGCAAAAAGTCCGTAATCGACCTGTCCGCGGCGCTTTTCCCTGTAGCTGCGACCCTTGCGGTCGCCCATCCGGAGGCGGGGACAAGCCCCGCAGCTACAAGAACTTGCGTGCACCGTGCGGGATACGAC
>JBDREB010000109.1:0-12032 GCA_043820325.1 Planctomycetota bacterium
AGATGGGCATGCGCAATTCATCCGCCCACCGTTGCAGTTCCCATTTCCACAGGCGCAATCGGGAACCGTTGCTTCCACCCGCATCCGCCGTAATCAGCAGCCTCTTCGCCGCGGGATACGCGTACCGTCCTTCCGCCCGCCACCAGGCCCGGATGGAAGCCACTGCCAAAGTCGCGGTGTCATGATCGGTTCCGACATTGACAAAACCCCTGTTCCGCGTCAGTTTGACGGCCTTGCCGCTGCCGGTGACATTGTAGGTGGTGGTGCTGGAATACCCGGCGTCACGCAGTTCGTCCACATCCTTGGGGCCCCAGACCATGGCATTGAGGTGGAGGGGCGGCAGTTTGGCCCGCGCCAGACGACGATTGGCTGCAGCCAACGATCGCTTGAAAGTCTTGGCACCTCCGAGTTCCCGGACCAGGCGCAGGGGTTCGAACAGGCTGAAGAAGAGGCGGTCATCGACCCGCCAGTAGTGGGACTGCCGGAAATAGGTTTCAATGCAATAGTCGATCACCCGGTCCCAGTCCCTGGGCGTATGGCGCGACGGGGGCCACGAGTTCCATTTCTTGCCGAAGGGCGGCGGGAAATAATCGGTCCAGGGATGGTTTGCCCACATGAGCGCGAACTTGACCCGGTTCCGGTTCGGCGCCTTGAGCAAACCTTTTTCGAGCGCTTCCTCCATGATCTTCACGCCGCTGTACCAGTACCAGTCGACCAGGAACACATCGATGCCGTTGTCCGCCGCCAGGTCGATCTCCCGGGTGGACCACTTCGGGTCGCTCTCGTCAAAACAACCCCAGGTCGGCCGGTAGGGCTGGTAGTGTCCCTTGAAACGGGGCCGGGCCGTTTTCAGGAGTTCCCATTCGCACCAGCCCTCCCCTTTCCACGATGACGCATAATCGTAATTGTGCCATAGCGGGCAATAGACCGCCACCGCTTCGGGCCGCTTGCCGGACAGCGCCGATGCGGTCTTTGGATGAGAGTTCGCGTGCACCCTGGCCATGGTCTGCCTCCCGTAAAAGGGCACTTGCCAATACGTATGAGCCACTTGCAAAACCCCCTGACCGCTTCTATATGTAGTGGTTATTCTTGTTGCCGCCACCACAGACCGTGGCTTGCTCGCTGACTCTTGGGGGTTTTGCAAGTGACTCGTATGAATGATATCAGTTCCAAACGGCCTGTCAAGGGGGTATATTCATAAGATGTGGTAATTTCGTTGACCATTGGGCTGTCCACTGCGCCGCAATGGGATGGATCGCAGATATTGATGAAACCCCCAAAAAGTCGGAAAACACCATAAAGTTGGTCATTGCGAGCGCATGCGAAGCAATCGGTATTTCTTTGATCCAAGAAGAGATCGCCGCGTCGCTGAGGCTCCTCGCGATGACAGCCCAACCGGTGTTTTGCGACTTTTTGCGAGTCCATCAATGCTCAATACTGACGGAGTCGCAAAAAGTCGCCTGTGCAGGTCCGGTTCCACCTTGGAGTGCCACGCGCCGTCGTGGCCGGGGATGCCGTCCATAGGTGGAATAGGAATGGACGCGACGGAGCGCGTCCCTATAGAAGAGGGGGATTTGACTTTTTGCGGGCTCGTCAATACTCAATTTACAAGTGAATCCCCGAGATATGACCAGGATGGGCACGGCCCCGAGATGCGAAACGCACCCGGGGTTCCAAGCAACATGCCGTGCCCCTACAAGAGTATACAGGGCAGCAAGGGGTGATGCAATGACCATGATCGCGGCACAAACCGGTTGGCGCGAAGTTCTCGCGGCAACGCGCGCCTACAACCGCGCGCATACGGGCAGGGTGGACATGCGGCCCTATTGGCGTGCGCTGGGCTATCGCGTCCATGCCGGTGCGGCGGAATCGGTGATCTGGGCGCAAGCCTTTGCGGGCGTGCTCGACAACATCGGCCTGTATACCAAAGGGATTCCACCAGATATCAGCACCTGAATAGTAACCAATATTTTATATACACCCCCGGGCGTTTGTCCGGTTGATTTCACCATAATTCCGCCCGTCGGCAAAAACCATGTTTCGAGTTTTGTTTTTTTATTTAATCCGCGTTTGGAATTTGTTTCGGATTTCGTGCTTCAATATTCGTATTTCCCGCCGTCCAGCGGGTCGACCAAGTGCACAGCGCCGCACCCAGGATCACCAGACCGCAGGCCACCCACAACAGGCCCCCCACCCTGAGGTTCAGCACGATGCAGGTGGCAAAAGTGGCCACCAGGGGCAAACCGTGGGAGAACACGGCGAGGAGGACCACATTACCCGTACGCATGGCCCGGTCCCAGAACATGTAGGCCAGGATCGTGGTGAAAAAGGTGGTGGCTAAAAAGAGGGCGATCACGGGCGCCGTCCAGTGGGAGGGTTCATCCCGGAACAACCGCATAATGAAGATCACGATGCCCGACCCGAGGAAGAATAACGGCACTGCCCCGCCCGTGCCGCCCCAGCGCCGGACCAGATTGGAGTAAACGGACCAGGTCACCGCGCCCACAAAGGCCGCGGCATAGGGGAACCAGTCGGCCCGGACATTGGCAACAAACCGTGCCAGGAACCCCACCGCGTCCCCACCGCCCCGCTGGGTCATGGCCAGGACCACTCCGGCCAGAGCGATGAGCAGACCGGGCACCAGGATCGGCCACCGGGCCCGCTGACCGAGGATGGGTACAGCCAACAGGAGCGTCAGGCTCGGCCACAGGTAATTGATAAGGAGGATCTCAGGGATCTGGGCATCGGTGGAAGCCGAACCCACGGCCAGGTAATAAGCGACTGTGTAGAGGATGAAAATGGCGCCGCAGCCATAGAGATAGAGGGGCGGGAGCCGGAACATAGCCTTCAATCCGCCCGGAGCACGGGCGGCCCAGATCAGGGAGACCACGCCGCTCAAGAGGTAATTGTATGCAGCAAGGGTGAGGGGGCCGATGTCCTTGCTGAGATCGCGCACGAACGCGATCGATGTGCTCCAGAAGACCAGGGCCAGGATGCCCAGGACAGTACCGGTGCGGTCGGATGAGGAGTGCGTCATGGTGCGGTCGCCTTATGGGGAGCGTTCAAGGATCTGCAGGGCGTCGCGGGCATCATCGGCCCGGGCCTGCGGTGCGACAGTGATGAACTGCCGCATCAATTCGAGGGCGCGGGTACGGTCACCCTCCTGCCAGGCCCGTTCGGCCTGGAGGTGGGCCAGGGCCGCCTCACCCCCCTCCCCGATCCCGGCGCGGAGTTCGGCGTCGCCGATCTCACCGAGCATGAACCGGGCGATCAGCGCGTAGTGGGCCGACCCGCCGTGCGCGTCCCGAAGCGTCGTCCACGCTTCGCGGGCATGGACGGGATCGCCTTGCCAGATATATATGCGCGCGGCTTCATAGAGCGCCAGGGCCGCAATTCCGCGCGGGGCGCCCTCCCGGGCCGCGGCCTGGGCCAGGGCCTCGACCGCCTCGGTCAGGGCTCCGCCATGGCGGTATTCGCGTCCGATCCGGATCAGCGCCTCGGCGCATACCGCACCATCCCTGGGAAAGAGATCCATGATGCGCTGCTGGGCCTGCACCGCCGCGGCCGTGTTGCCCAGTCCGCGTTCCATTTCGGTCAGGGCGTCGAGGGCGCGGATGATCCCGCGGGTCTCACGGGGAAATTCAGCCACCGCCCGGTTCAGGTAGGTCCGGGCCTGGTCCGGATCATGCACGGCCATATAGGCCCGGCCGATGCCGGTGAGCGCCTCCTGCGCGCGGGCCGGGATCGTATCGCGGAGTTCCGCGAAGATGGCGGTGAACCCTTCGATCGCCTCGCGGTTGTCGCCCGCGGCGATGCCGCCCGTGAGCGCCGCCAGCCGCGCGCCCGCGTCCTGGTTGCGCAGGGTCGTGTGCTGTTCCTGGTAGGCCGGGTCATCGGCCAGGAGCACGGTCACGGCCGGATCGAGACCGCCGCGGCGTCCGGCCGCAAAACACAGTTCGTAGAACCCCCGCAGCAGGTCATCGTCGAGGATGCTCGACGGCACCCGGCCGGGGAAGGTCACCGCGTAGAGACCCACCACCCGCGACGCCAGGGCGTCGCGTTCGCGGAGCGACCCGTTGAGCGTGAACCGGACGATGGCGAAATAGGCTTCGCGCCGCTCTTCGAACCCGGTGCGAACCTGCAGTTCCCGGGTGAGGTATTCGACGGCCGCCTCCACACCCACGATCTCCTGGAAATCGCTGGCCACATCGATATAGGTCCGCCGCGCGGGCAGTCCCAGGCGGCTGAGGCGCACATTGTCGATGTAGACCCGGGAACCCCAGGTCCAGAAGCCCTGGCGCTGGTTCTCACGCGGGATATGAATATCGGGCACCTGCGCCTCCCGGTCGAAGACCACCTCCTTGGTCGTGGTGTCCCGGGCCACATAACTCAGGACGCCGCCGCGGTAGGTGATGGTGAAATGGTACTGGTGACCGGCCTTGATGGTCCGCTCCCGGTCCACGGTATAGATGTCTTTGCCGTTGAGGATGATCCCGGAGATGCGGTTCTCACGGCCGCCGAACTGGACCTCGAACCCGCTCTGCCATTCCCGGCCGGCCTTGTCGGCCTTCACAAAGAGGCCGATATCGTTGAGCTGCGAGGCCTCGGACGCGGGCCAGCCGTCGTATTCGAACCGCCAGTCCTCGCCCGTGATGGCGATGTTGAGCCACACCACCGTGCCGCCGCCGGCCCCGTCGAGATAGAGCGCGTTCTCCCGCAGGACCCCCGCCATGGCGGTGTCCCATTCGGGGCCCAGGGTTGCAAGACCGTCGAAGGTCTGGATGTAGATCGGCATCCAGTGCCGGGCCTCGTCGCGCCGCTTGCCCGCCAGCTCGGCCTCGGTGCGGCCCTGCACCTGGAGCAGGTAGCCCACCGCGAGCCCCGCCGCCAGGAGCACCACGCCCACCGCGGTGACCAGGATGCGGTGCTTGCTCACCTTCTTCCCGATCCGGTAGGCCAGCGAAGCCCGGCGGGCCTGGATCGGTTCATTGTCCAAAAACCGCTGCAGGTCGTCGGCCATGGCCTTGGCGCCCGGGTAGCGCCGGTCGGGCTCCTTGAAGAGCGCCTTGAGGCAGATGGTCTCCAGGTCGCGATCGACCCAGGGGTTGATCCGTGAGGGCCGGGGCGGGTCCTTCTCGAGGACCTGCCGGATCACTTCCATCAGGTCGTCGCCCCCCGCGGGCGGCCGGCCGGTCAGCATTTCGTAGAACACCGCGCCCAGGCTGTAGACATCGCTGCGGCCGTCCACATTCCGGGACTGGCCCCGCGCCTGCTCGGGATTGAGGTAGGCCGGGGAACCCACGATGTCGCCGGCCCGGGTGATGGAGTGGTCGGCGCTCACATTGCGGGCCAGGCCGAAATCCATCAGGTGGACGCCGCCCTCGGTGTCGATCAGGATATTGGCCGGCTTGACATCCCGGTGGACCACGCCGTGGCGGTGGGCGTAATCGAGCGCCGCGGCCGTGTCCCGCATGAGCACGGCCATCCGCGGCGCCGTGAGCCCGCCCCGCTGGAGCAGGGCCTTGAGGGAGGTACCCTCGATGTAATCCATGACCATGTAGTAGAGCGCGCGCTGCTGGCCGACCTCGTGGACGCTCACGATCCCGGGGTGGCGGAGCTTGCCCGCCGCCTGGGCCTCGGACATGAACCGCGCGATCGCCTCCTCCGAGGCGTCCTCGCCGGCGATCAAGGTCTTGATGGCCACCTGCCGGTCCAGGGTCCGGTCGAGGGCCAGGTAGACGCGGCCCATGGCGCCCTTGCCCAGTTCCCGGATGATGGTGTATTTGCCGATCGCGGTAAGGGCGCCCCCCGCGGCGCGGGCCGCCGGAGCGCCCCCGGCGGTGGTCTGCTCGGTCCAGTGGGAGGATTCAACGGTCTTGGCGCCGGCGGGTTTGCCGCAGGCGGGGCACCGGTCATCCCCTTCCGGGATGGGCGTGGCGCATTCCGCGCACTGCATCAGAGTTCCCCTTGCCGGACTCCGGCGGCGCTCAGACCGGGCATGGTGACGGCCGGGCACTCATGGGGCGGGGAACCGGGGCACGAGCGGTGCGAACCCCGGGTCATTGCGGACGGCCTGCTCCAGGCGCGGGGCGTCCACCTCCCGGATGAAACCGCGGGTCAGGCAGAGCTCGTAGAACGGTTCCAGGAGGTCTTTGCGGATCACGGCCGAAGGCGGGCCGTACCCGAACGCGGCGACATAGCGCTGAACCACGCCGGGTGCCAGGTCATCCCGTTCGGACCGGGTGGCGTTGAGGCAGAACTTCAGGATGGCGTTGAAGCACACCTGCCGGTCCGGTTCGTCGGTGAAACGGGCCAGTTGTTTTTCCAGGTACTGGATCGCGCCGGCGGTGCCGCTGCCGCTCGTCTCCTGGACCTCCCAGGCCACATCGACATAGGTGCGGACCTGGGGCGGGCCCAGGCGGCGGATGTGGATGTTGTCCACGAAGATCATCGAATCCCAGGTCCAGAACCCCTGCCGCTGGTTGTCGCGGGGCAGATTGAGGTCGTCCATCGGTACGCTCAGGTCGATGACCAGGTTCTCGTCCATCTGGTCATCGGCCTCGAACCGGATCCGGCCGTCACGCCAGGTGATCAGGAAATGGTACCGGTGGCCAGGTTCGATAGTCACCGGCTGGCCGGTCTTGAGCAGGACGGTGCCCTGGACCAGCAGTCCGGCGAACCCGTCGTTGCGGCTCCCGAAACGCATCTCAAGGCCGCTCTGGAAATCGGGCTGGCGCAGGTCGGCCTTGACGATCACGCCGAGGTCATTGCGCTGTTGGGCCTCGGCGGCCGTCCAGCCGTCGAACTCCACCTGCCAGGCATCGCCAACGATGGGCAGGTCCAGCCAGACCACCGCCGGGCCGGCCGTGCCGTCGATGAAGAGCGCCCCGTCGCGCAGATAGCCCCATTTGCCGGCATCCCATTCCCGGCCGAGGCGTTCCTGGCCGTCGAAGTTCTCGGTGAAGACCGTGACCCATTCCCGCCGTTCGCGCGCCGCCTGCGCTTCGAGCCGGCGCTGAGCTTCGGCGAGCCGTTCCTCAAGGTCGCTCTTCTTCTTTTCAACCAGGGCCAGGTTCACCTGGATCTTGGCCCGTTCCACCTGGATCCGGATCAGCGATTTTTCGAGCTCATCCTTCCGTTTCTGCGTGTCGGCCAACTGGGCCTGGGCCTGCCGGCGCTCCTCCGCGGCCTGGTCGCGCGACACGACGGCCTGCAGGCGCAATTCCTCCGATGCTATAGCGGCCAGTTCGGCTTTTTTCACGCGTTCGTCCATGTCGGCCAGCTGTTTCAGCGCCGTCAGGCGGACTTCCTCCGCTTCGGCCTGTTTACGGGCGGCCTCGGCGGCTTTCTGGTCGGCCGCAAGTTCCCGTTTCTGCGCGTCAAGCTCGGTGGCCTTCTGTGCCAGCTCGGCTTCCTTCTGCGCCCGCAGGGAGGCCTCGACAACCAGCTGGGCTTCCAGTTCCGTTTTCTTGGCTTCGGCCTCCTTGACCGCGGCATCGGCCGACTTTTTTGACGCTTCAGCCGCGGCCCGGGCCGTATTGGCGCGTTCCTTTTCCATGTAGAAAAACAAGGCGGCCAGCAGGATGGCCAGGGGCACGGAAATCACGGCCAGGGGCCGCCGATATTTCATGATGATCTTGCGCAGGCGATAGACGGGTGACAGGGGGCGGGCCCGGACAGGCTCGCTGTCCATGAATCGCTGCAAGTCCTCGGCGAATTCGGCCGCGCTCTGGTAGCGGTGCTCCGGCTCCTTGCGCATCGCCTTGAGGCAGATGAGCTCCAGGTCGCGGTTCACCCCCAGCCGGATACGGGACGGCCGCACCGGCTCCTGCTCGATCACCTGCGTGATGATCTCCATCACATTATGCCCGGTGGCGGGCGGGCAGTCGGCCAGCAGTTCGTACATCACCGCGCCCAGGCTGTAGACATCGCTGCGCGCGTCCACGGCCTTGGCCTTGCCGCGGGCCTGCTCGGGGTTCAGGTAGACCGGTGTGCCCATGATGTCGCCCGAGCGGGTGATCGATTTCTCCTCGTGCAGGTCGCGCGCCAGGCCGAAGTCCATGAGGTGGACCGCGCCCTTTTCGTCGAGCATGATGTTGGCCGGCTTGATATCGCGGTGGATCACGCCTTCGCTGTGGGCGTAATGGAGCGCCTGAGCCGTGTCGTGGATGATCCGCGCGATCTCGTGGTCCACCAGCCCGCCGAGCCGGATGATGTCCCGCAGGGTCCGGCCCTCCACATGGTCCATCACCATGTAATAGAGCGCCCGTTCCCGGCCGACTTCGTAGATGGTGACGATACCCGGGTGGCGCAGTTTGCCCGCCGCCTTGGCTTCGGCCATGAACCGCGCGATGGACCCCTCGGAGGCATCCTCGCCGGCCACCATGATCTTGATGGCCACCCGGCGGTTCAGTACCGGGTCAAAGGCCAGGAAGATCCGGCCCACGCCGCCGCGGCCGATCAACCGTTCGATCTGGTATTTACCGAGCTGGGTCAGCGCCTCCGGCTCGGGACCGTTGGTGTTGTCGACCGGACCGGCCCCGCCCGTATCCGTTTCGCGGTCATTGAACGACGCCACCGCCAGCCCGCACCCCGGGCAGGCGACCGCATCATCAGCAACGGCCTTGCGGCACCGCGGACATTCTTTGGACACGGAATACCTCCAGATCCATCCTGGACCATCCAGTATTATACCACAAAAGAGGCGATATGCCAACTGATTTTTGTCAGGCGTGGCGCACGATCATCGATATAACCGGTGTTATTTCAGCGGGTTAAATCAGTTCAACGATCCGGATTGGTCGCAATGGTCGCAAAGTCGCAATGGTCGCAAAGTTAAGGTGGCCGGCTTTGCCGGCTTCATCCGACTTTTTGACCCCTTGGACTTTTGGATTTTTCGTCCCTTCTCCGCACGCAGGCCAAAGGCCGCTCAACGCAACGGGTCCACGAGTGCTCAACGCAAAACGCAGCGTCCGCGCTCAACCTTCTTATCAGGCTTTCCGACTTTCCGACCCGTTATCGGCACCCCTTCTTTGCAAGATACGCCTTGATGAGCCCTGCCGTCGAGCAATCATGCGCCCCGGCCGCGCCACCGGTAAGCTCGGGCAGGATCTTGTTAGCCAACACCTTGCCGAGCTCCACGCCCATCTGGTCAAAGGAGTTCACGCGCCAGGCGATGCCCTGGGCGAAGATCTTGTGCTCGTACATGGCGATGAGTATGCCCAGGGAATAAGGCGTGAGCGTGTCGACAAGGATACTGTTCGTGGGCCGGTTGCCCTCAAAGACCTTGTGGGGCACGAGCGCGTCGAGCTTGGCGCCCGAAAGGCCGCCCGCGGCGAGCTTCTTCTTCACCGTCTCCGCATCCAGGCCGAAGGCCAGCGCCTCGGTCTGCGCGAAGAAGTTGGACATGAAAATGGGGTGGTGGTCGCGCACCGGGTTCAGGCTGTTGGCGAAGGCGATGAAATCGGCCGGTATGAGCTTGGTGCCCTGGTGGATGAGCTGGTAGAAAGCGTGCTGGCCGTTCGTGCCCGGCTGGCCCCAGATCACCGGACCGGTCTGGTAGTCGACGCGGTTGCCCGCGCGGTCGACATACTTGCCGTTCGACTCCATGTCGCCCTGCTGGAAATAGGCCGGCAGGTGCATGAGATACTGGTCATAGGGCAGGAGCGCGTGCGTTTCCGCGCCGAAGAAATTGTTGTACCAGATGCCCAAGAAGGCCAGGGTGAGCGGTATGTTCTCCGCCGCGGGCCGGTGGCGGAAGTGGCGGTCCATGGAATGGGCACCTTCGAGGAGCTCCACGAACCGGTCGAAGCCCACCCTGAGGACGATCGAAAGCCCGATGGCCGACCAGAGCGAATACCGGCCGCCCACGAAATCCCAGAATTCGAACATATTGGCCGGGTCAATGCCGAACTTCTCCACCGCCGCCCGGTTGGTCGAGAGCGCGGCGAAATGGCGCGAAACGGCCTTGGCGCCGAGCGCGGCCACGAGCCAGTCCCGCGCCGTGGTCGCGTTGGTCATGGTCTCCTGCGTGGTAAAGGTCTTTGAAGCGATCAGGAAGAGCGTGGTCGCCGGGTCGACCAGCTTCAGCGTCTCGGCCATGTCCGTGGCATCGATATTCGACACGAAATGGACCCGCGGGCCGTCGGCGTAATGCTTCAGCGCCTCGCACACCATCTTGGGTCCGAGGTCGGAGCCGCCGATGCCGATGTTCACCACATCCGTGATCGTCTTGCCCGTACCCCCCTTCCATACGCCGCCGCGCACCCGTTCGCTGAAGAGCCGCATCTTTTCCAGTTCCGCGTTCACCGCAGGCATAACATCCTGGCCGTCGACCTTGATCGCCCCGAACCCCCGGTTGCGAAGCGCAATGTGGAGCACGGCGCGGTCCTCGGTGGTATTGATCTTCCCGCCCGTGAACATCCCTTCAGTCCAGCCCTCGATGTCAGCCGCCGCGGCCAAGTCCCTGAGGAGCGCCATGGTCTCCTCGGTGACGATGTTCTTCGAATAATCCAGCAGTACCGGCCCCTCGCGCAAAGTGAACTTTCTGAACCGGTCCGTGTCCTCGAATAATTCCCTTAGGTGGGTCTTCTTCATCACCTTGGCATGCGCGGCCAGCGCCTTCCAGGCCTTGGAGATTGTTAGTTTACCGGTGCGCGGCATATTGATATTCCTATACTGGTGTTTATCTTTGTGACCGGGGCATTATATCGCCGGGTTGGGGAATACAAGGAAAATCATATGTCCGGCATACTCATGGTTTAGCCCGCATTTCCCGGTTTTCCCTTGAATTTACCAATAATCAGCTACAATTCAACCTGTCATTACGAAGGGGATCATCATGGGGCCGGTCCTTTCCTCAAATGAAACCAGCGCCATCGGCAGGCTGAAGTCCGCCCTCGCGGAACGGCTGGGCCGCCGGCTGGTCGAGATCCGCCTGTTCGGGTCCAAGGCCCGGGGCGATTCCCGGCCCGAGTCGGATATCGACATGCTGGTCATCGTCGCCACGGACGATTGGCATATATGCGATACCGTCTACGATATTGTCACCGACATCCAACTCGACCTGGGTGTGATCATCTCCCCCAAGGTCATCAGCCGCAGGCATTTCGACAAGTGCCGGGACTTGGACACCCCCCTTCATCAGGAATGTCCTCATGGAAGGGGTTCTGGTGTGACCGGCGCCTCACCGGATGCGGTGCGAAACGAGATCATCCGCAGTGAAAAGGCATTGCAAGCCGCCCGGCACTGCTCAAAGACGGGCTGAACGAAGACAGCGTATCCCGGGCCTATTACTGCGTGTTCCATGCGGCCAAGGCCGCGCTCCTCAAGCAAGGCATCGAAACCTCCTCTCGCAAAGCCGCACGGAGCATGTTCGGCCTGCACCTGGTAAAAACCGGCCTGGTCGACACAAGGAACTGGCGCGCATCATGGTCGCCGAACAGGAAGACCGCGAACAAAGCGATTACGAGGTGGACCTGCTGATCGCCCCCCGAACGGGCCGCCGAATGCGTCAAGCAGGCCGAACGATTTCTGACCGTGATCAAGGCGTTTTTACAGATCCCGTAACCCTCGCGGTATAAGCTGTAAACCCTTCTGATCCTGAATGGGCATGATACCACCAGAGCGGGAATTACAGGAGGAATCAAAATCGGCCCGGCATTTGGCGAGCACGAATCAAATGCTATTCCGGCAAAAATGATTTCATCCGGTTTCCCGTCCTTGTAAACGATCGAATACAGTTTTAATACCCCGGTAACAACCTCGCTTTAGAATCAAGAATGATGCAGTGCAATCTCCGATGCTTGACGAAATATGCCTTTACATCCTTGAGGCTTGTAAACCTTGTACTCAATATTATTTTGGAAAATCCTTTTCAACTCGGTCTCGTTAGTTCAGATTTCCTGATCCCTATCCGTAACCGGGCATGTTTTTCGGAAAAAGGTTTGGCGCTTTTTCCGACCCACAGGTGATTGTGCGGGGAACATCCGGATGTCAACCGTGTAGGGGCGGGTTTCAAACCCGCCCCTACG
>JBDREB010000110.1:0-8646 GCA_043820325.1 Planctomycetota bacterium
GTCCCCGCCTTGAAGCCGATGAAGACATCGATCTTTTTGCCCTCAAAAAGGGCCCGGGCTTCGCGTTTCAGGTCGTCAATGAGTGCCATGTCATTCCCCGTACGACAACAACATCTGCCACAAAGACACCAAGTCACAAAGAAAACCCCGGATCGGGTTCGGATCAAAACCCGCCCCCCTTTGTGTCTTCGTGACTTCGTGGCAGAAATTCATGATCAGGATATTCGCCACTAAGTCACAAAGTCACGAAGTTAAGACTTGGGTCGGGTTTCGGATCGAACAGAACCTTGCCCCTTGGTGTCTTTGTGACTTCGTGGCACATCATCTTTCTCCGCATTGCCATGCCGTGCCCCTACCAAACAAGATCCGGCTTGAACCAGCGTTCCGGAATCGGGTCGTTATTGATGATTGAGATTTGACCCCTTTATTATGGGGCGGTGTACTTAGTCATAAGCCGCCATTTAATCGGTCCGCTTCATCCCTTTAAGCCGGGATTGGATCGCCTCGCTGACTTTAAGCCCGAGTTTGACGGCTTCGGCGGCGTCCTTGGGTGTGATGTCCGATGCACCGCCGGGGTAACGGACCTCCACTCCATACGGGGTAAGTATGATCGCATTCCTGAGCGATGCAGCGAGGCTTTTGTTGATCCCGGCGATAATATCCAGCAACTCATCCAGATCGTGTGTTTTGGGGAACGGGACCTGGTGCCAGGTCAAAAATGCTTTGAGGTATTTCTCCACGGCCTGTTGGCTGTGAAAACCGATCGCGTTTGGAAACGCCGCATTTTCGGCCAGGAGATGCCTAGCCAGATCCATATCGGCGCAGGCCTTGTCCAACCATTCGGCGACGATCTTGCGTTTCGCGTCTTCATGCCGCTTCATAGATGGTCCTGCCGTGCTTGGCCGCCGGATAGGCGATGCCGCCGATCACATCCTTGCTCGCTTCGAACCATTCCCGTGATATAAGGACAATATCGAACGGATGGCCCAACCCCCGCAAGGCCCGCCGTATGCGCAGGTATTCCTTGCGCCGGTCGAAGGGTGCCGATTCAACGATCAACAGATCAATATCGCTGTCCGGCCCCATTTTACCCCGGGCGGCGGACCCGAACAGGATGATCTTGTCCGGATGGGCAGTGGCGACGATCCTCCGGACAATCGTGGCGATCATGGCTCGGTCTATCATAGATTGTCATCCCATATTTTCAGCGCTTCGTTCCCCCATAATCCTATGACAAATACGGTCCAAGTCAAGGCAATTCCAGTGCCGGTACGGGGGTGAAAGGACCATGCGGCATGCCAAGAGCAGTAAAAGAGAAGGCTGATCCCCCGGTCACGCCGGGGGATGACGGATGATGGGAAACGGCGCCCCGCGTCATTCCCCTTCTGTCATTGCCCGACTTGATCGGGCGAACCAGTGCCCCCTTCCGGCGGCATGCGCTGGAGTGTCTGCATGAGCGCGGCGATGCGGGCAGGCTCGGTGAGCGTCGCGGCGCCGAAGCGGATGCGGTGATACTGTTCGGCCAGGAAGGCGGCGTCGGCGGAAGGGATGGTGCCCGGGAGGCGGGCCAGAAATTCGGCGGCGGTCTCGCCGGGGGCCCATTGGAGGCCGCGGTTCCGGAGCAGGATCATCAAGTCGTTGAAAAAACCGACATCCGTGTAATGCGGCCGGCGCAGGCCGAACTGTTCCATGAGCGCAACATACCGCCGCCGGGGGATCCGCAGGAGGAAGGCCAGGGCCAGGAGCACGCCGCCGGTGACCAGCCCCCAGACCTGGATCGCACCGGCGGGCAGTTGATCGAGCAGGCGGTCCATCATTCCGGGTCCGCTGTCGGCAGCGGCCGCCGCGGCGGGACCTTCCGCGTCCCTGGCGGGCTTGGGCGGGAGCGGGGTCGATGGGCCATTGTCATCGGCGAGCATGGCCACACCCGCGGGCGGGGTGCATTCCACGGTGACCCAGCCCGCCCGCTCTAAAAAGATCTCAGCCCAGGCATGGGCATTGCGCTTGCGCAGGATGTAGCGTTCGCGGTTCACCACCGCACCGTCGGGCTGGTCATCGACCGCACTCTCGTTGGGGTACGGCGCGCAGTAGCCGGTGCAGTACCGGGCCGGGATGCCCGCCCCACGCGCCATGATCACGAAGGCCGAGGAGAAATGCACGCATATGCCGCGCCGGTTCTCCAAAAGCCAGAGGATCGGATCCATATCGGCCGGGCAGACGGCCTCCATATCGTAGGTGCATTCGGTGGTGAGAAATTCGCGGATCCGTTCCACGCGGTTGCGGAGCGCGAGGTTGTTGCCGGCCAACTCCCGGCCGCGGGCGGCCGCCGGTTCGAGGCCGGCGGGAATATCCATGAACTGGCCGCCGATGAACGCGCTGGCCGTAAGGGCGGCCATCACGCCCTCGGGGTCGGGGACGATCCGCGAGACGACCGCGTAATCGCTGAATATGTCGATATCCTCCGTGAAGGTGAGCCCGCCGTAATAGGTGGCCCGGCAGGCCTGGCCGTCGCCGGCCCGGAAGGTCTCGGGCATCTCGAGGGCGAATATTTCGCGCGTTTCGGCCAGGTAAAGGCGGACCTCCTGGTGCACCACGCTGGAGGGTCCCATCCTGGTTATGAACCGCGGCAGCAGGGTGAGGCCCCGGCTGTCGGGCCGGCACTGGATGTCATCGCGCGTGACCCGCCACAGGCCGTCGGCCGTGTACCGGTCGAAATCGCGGCCCTTCATGTAAAGACCGCCCAGAGGCCGGCCGGGATACCGGACGCCGACGGTCATCACCACGCGGGTGTCCGTGGGATCGAACTGCCCCTGGCGCAGGCTGGCCACGCGATGGGCCGGCCGCTTCGATTGTTCCGTCTGCGCGGGCAGCGGGGTGGCGGCCGTTGCGGCACGGTAGACCGGCACACCCATGGCCAGGACGGCGCCCCCGGCAATGAGCGCGAAGACCAGGTAGGCCAGCGCGGCCGACCCGGCGAGGATGCCGCTCACAAATTCCCGGCCCGCGGCCATCTTGGCCAGGAACCGGTCGTGGATACCCTGCCGGTCGATGAGAAAGGCGCCTGCGAAATAGACGGCCAGGGCGGCCGCGGGCGGGAACGGCAGGTCGGCGCCCGAGGCGACCACGATGATCACCAGCAGGAGGTGGTAGCAGTTGGTCACCGCCATCCCGGGCGCGGTCTTGGCACGGAAGTAGAGGAAAAAAAGACTTGACGGCATGATCACGATCACCAGGAACCGGCCCGTCAGCGCCATGGCACCGGCATCGGCCATGTCGCTGAAAAGCGGGGTCGGCCGCCAAAGGAAAAGGGCCGCAAAGAGCAGGGCGATCACGGGTCCGATCAGGACCGGCTTCAATTCGAAATGCCCGCGCCACAGGGTGACCGCGATGCCGCCCGCGGCCAGAAGCGGCACGAACCAGCCGCCGCCCCCGGCCTGGTAGGCCGCGAAGGCCGCCGCGGCCAACAGGCAGGCCGCCCCGGTCGCCGGGGTTATGCGCCGCACGCCGTTCACGGGGCGACCCTTCCGGCGAAGATGGCCGGGATCTTTTCGCGCGCCATGTCGATCACCTGGAGCCGCTGGGTGCCGAAGCAGGCGTCGTAGGCCGCGCCGAGGTCCGCGCCGATCACCACCACGCCGGCCCCCATCCGCCGCACCACCGGGCAGTGCGCGTTGACCGCGGCGGTGAAATCGACCCCCTTCGTCTCGGTCACCCCGGCCATCAGGGAAAGCACCCGGCGCAGGTCGCGGGCCGTACGCAGGTTCGCATACGCCACGAACCCGCCGCTATGCGTGAGCAGGGTCACGCGGTTGCCCTCGCCCAGCAAACGCCGGACCAGGGCGACGGTGTACGACACGGCCAGCTCGAACTTGCCGTTGCGGTGACGGCGGCCGGCCCAGCCCGTGACCGGGTCGAAGATCACGAACACATCGCGTTCCTCGGCCGTGCCGAACTCGCGCACGCGCAGGCGGCCGGGCAGGCGCGCCGACCAGCGCCAGTGGATCCAGCGCGGATGGTCGCCGGGCCGGTAGTCGCGCAGGCCGCGGAATTCGTCGTACCCGCGATCCCGGCACGCGCTGAGCGCGTCGGCATACCCCGTGACCTGGCGGGTGAGCAGGCGGCGGCGGTGAATGTTGACCAGCCGCGGGTGGCTGCGCATGACATCGGGCAGGCGGAGATCCCGGTGGAAGCTGAACAGGCCGAACGGGAACCGCGTGGACAAGCGGACCACATCGAAGGCCAGTACGCCCCGGTCGCGGATCCGGCCCGAATAGGTGGCGAAACCGCGGCCGCCCGGCGGCAGGACATCCAGTTCGGCCATGAAATGGTAGAAGGTGGCCGGGAAGACCGTGTTGGTGCAGTAATCGGTGACAAGGAGATGAAAGGCGGGAAAGATGAACTTGTCGTTGGCGATCTCGTATTGGATCGTGAAAAGCTCCCCGGCGGTGATCGCCCCGCCCCGCACGCGCCGGACGCCGATCCCGCGCAGGGAATACCAGCCGCCCACCCCCGCGAACATTAGCGCGCTGACGAGCACGGCGAACGCGGCCTGGCATTGCGGCGCGCGGGTGTGCCAGCCCCACCAGCCCGTGAATGCCGTCACCAACACGAAATTCCAGCCCGTGTAGGTGAGCGGCGGCAGGAGACGCCGCACCCATCCGAGGAGGAACTTCATGACGGGCGCCTCAGGGCGTCACCGGGGCACCGGCACGCGGGTGAGGATCCGGTCCAGCACCTCGGCCGTGCGGGCGTGGGCTTCGAGCCGGTCCCATTCGGTGCACACGCGGTGGCAGGTCACGGGCACAAAGAGCCGCTTGATGTCATCGGGCGTCACGAAGTCCCGCCCCCCGAGAAAGGCAAAGGCCTGCGCGGCCCGCGAGAGCGCCAGCGCGCCGCGGGTGCTCACGCCGCCGGTGAAATCCCCTTCCTCGCGCGTGGCCCGCACCAGGGAGATGATGTAGGCGGTGAGCGCCTCGTCCACACGGACCCTGCGCACGGATTCCTGGAAGGCGGCGATCTCAGCCGCCCCGGCCACGGGGGTGAGACCGGCCAGCGGATCGGATTCGCGGCGCGCGCGCAGGATCTGTTCCTCGCCCTCCCGGTCGGGGAACCCCAGGCTGATCCGCATCAGGAACCGGTCGAGCTGGGCCTCGGGCAGGGGGTAGGTGCCCACGAATTCCACCGGGTTCTGGGTCGCGATCACCATGAACGGCCGGGGCAGCGGGTGGGTCCGGTTGTCGATCGTCACCTCGCCCTCGTTCATCGCCTGCAGGAGCGCGCTCTGGGTGCGCGGCGTGGTGCGGTTGAGTTCGTCGGCCAGCAGGATATTGGTGAATACCGGCCCCTTGCTCAGCACAAAACTCCGTTCCTTCTCGTCGTAGATAGCCACGCCCGTGATGTCGCCGGGCATGAGGTCGGGCGTGAGCTGGATGCGCTTGAAATCGGCGCCGATCGACCGGGCCAGGGCCTGGGCCAGGGTGGTCTTGCCCGTGCCGGGCACATCTTCGATAAGCACATGCCCGCCGGCCAGGAGCGCGGTGAGCATGAAATCCACGGCCCCGTCCTGTCCGATGATCACCCGGGTGATGTTGGTACGCAGGCGCTGGAGGGCCTCGACGGCAGTGCTCATGGGTGCCCTTTCATCAGGGTGTGACAGTTATAACGCACCGGTGGGAACATGGTTGAAATAAATGCCCGTAGAAGACACAAAGCGCACGGAATAGCATGAGTCGCAGGTCGCAGGTCAGAACCAAGATCCGGCTTTCCGACCTTCCGACTTTCCGACATTCCGACCCCCCTCCGCCGGCCGGTTCAACCGACCGTGACCCGCAAGACCTCCCCCGCCGCCAGCCGCGCGGTGCGATCGAACCTGACGGTGATCAGCCCGGCGGCGGCCTCGACACGGGCGCCCACCGGCCGCCCGGCCGCGGTCACGCGCACGCGGCCGCCCCGGCCCGGAAAGGCGACCGAATCGAGCGCTTCCGCGCCGTGGTGCAGATCGAGGGTGAAGAGACGGCCGGTCAGTGCCACCTGCCCCCAGGAGCGGCCTGTGGCGTAGAAGGACCGGAACGCGAACCGGTTGATACGGGGGGCGATGCCGAGATGGCGACGGACCGCCGAATAGGTGAATCCCGCCAGGCCGTTCAGCATGGCGAAGGCGGAGAGGGCACGGGCGTAATGATCGCCGCATTCCACATCGTTGAACGGGTTGCGGCGCACGCCGTCGTGCCGCTTTCTGGCCGCGGCGGCCAGGGTGAGGCATTCCGGCACCAGCCCCATCCAGGCGCAATGGGCCGCCACCTGATACTCGATGCCGGTCCAGCCCTCGTCCGAGTACGGGAACGGCAGTTCAGGCCGGCCGCCGCGCGGCCAGGTGCACAACAGGAGCCCGGCGTCCTCGTTCAGCATATAGATGCGCTGGACCGATTCAAAGTCGCGGAAGCTTTTCCGGAAATTGAACCGCACGATCGACCGGAGCGTGGCGCGGACATCCTTGTCGGGCAGGACGCCGCCCAGGCCGACGGCCCGGGCCTGCCAGTCGCCGATGACCTGATCGGCCAGACACCCCTGCCCCTGCTGGTACTTGACATCAGGCTTCCCCTTGCGGGCGGCCGGCTTGTAGATGAGGTTGGACAGGGTCTGGACCTGCCGCGCTTCGGACACCGCCTTGTCCGGGTCGTAACGCTGTTCATAGAAATCGCCGTTGAAGAGCCGGGCATACCCCTGCTGGCCCCGGGCGAGCAGCACGGTGCACTCGACAGCGAAGGCCGTGTCGCCGGCGGCCAACGCCATTTCGCGGCAGGCCTTGAGGGCGGCGAGATAATAGGAGCCGCAGAGGGTGTTGGCGCCGGCGAACTCCACATCGTAGGTGTTGTGCTGGAGATGCTCCATCACGCCGTCGAGGTCGCTGTCCCAGCGTTTCCAGGCGAATTCCATCGACCGCCGCGCGCCGGGCCAGAGCCGCTTGAGCCAGGCCGTGTCGCCGGCAAGCTGCCACTCGCGGTAAAGGCGGACGATCGTGCCCATCTGGCCGTCGGCCGCGGGGATCTTCACCGGCTGGCAGCAGCCGCTCGAACGCCGGGTGCGGAACTGCATGGCCCCGTCATCGGCCAGGTCATGGGCGAAGTTCGTCTCGCGGCAGTTCTGCTCGAGGGCCGGGTAGAGGTGGGCCATGGAATGGGCGTAGTTCCACACATGCGTGCAGGTGCCCATGCAGCAGCCCCGGGACTGGTCCGTCCCCTCGAAGCAGTGGACGAACCCGTCGTCGAACCGCTGGACCGTGTTGGTGCGGATGATCGAGGCGGTGCTCATCACGGCCTCCACCACCGGCTGCGGCAGGGTGGTCTCGCCGAGGAGACTGACATATTCTTCGCTCGCCGCCCGCAGGCTGTCAAGTTCCCGGAAGAGCCGGCCGGCCGCCGCCTGCGCGTCGCGGTAGACGCGGGCGTAATGGTTGCGGCGGACGCGGGGTTCCTTTGCGCCGCCCAGGTCCCAGTAGACGGGCACATTGGGGAAATGCCAGCCGAGGACAAAGATGATCTCGCGCGTGGCGCCGGCCGGGACCATGACCGTGGAGGTCACGCCGCCCACATGGGTCTTCCCTTCGGGCGAGGGCGGCGTGCGGCGGCCCGCGTCGTCGAACCGGCCGTCATCGCGGAAATCGCGCCACAGGTAGTCCATCACATCGAACCGGGCCTCGTTGGGAAAGGCCGTCCGGACGGAACTTCCCGCCGCGCGGGTGAGAAGCGCCAGGGAACCGGACCCGGGTTCCGTTTTCCGGTATTTCTTTGTCGTCATGAGCAACCCGCGGTAGCCGGGGCCCTGCACCCGTTCGTTCACATTTTTACCGAAGGGTTTGCCCCAGGTGCCGTTGGGAAATGTCCCGTCCTGCATGCAGGGCTGGGAGAGGCCGGCCATGTTCAGGATGGTCGCGCCGATGGATACGCGCACCGGCTGGCGGCCGGGATTCTTGAGCGTGTAAACAAAGGCCGCGGCCGGGATGGAGGAGCGCTCCAGGTCGTGCGGCACCATGGGATTGAACGCGGTCAGCATCACCTGCACGGGCAATTCCCGGTCGCGGAACCGGATCCCGGCGAACGGGTACCGGCCGGTGAACTCCGCCCCCTCCAGGTGGGGCAGGCCGGCGAACTGGAACGGCGTGAAATGGTACTTGGTCCCCTTGTGCCGGCTGCTCGCGTAAGGGGCCATGCGCGGCGCGGCGAGCATGCGCGTCACGGCCGGCCGGCCCGCGGCGCGGGCCTGGATCATGAACGCCGTGGCCGGCGCCTCGGTCTCCTTGTTGGGCGCGTTGAAGATCTCCCAGTCGACCAGCCGGCCGCTGCCGTGCAGGCCGATGGTCCCCGTGCCGACCCCGCCCAGGGGGAAGACCACCTGGTCGAGGGCCCGGCCGGTGAAGGTACGGAATGTCTTGACTTTACGCATGGCATGATCCTTATGAGGGACTTGCGAAACCTCTCTGTGATCCCGGATGATTCACAGTTCCACAAAAACGAACTTTGCTGAACTTGCGCAAAGTATTTTGCGCCAATTACGCCGGTGGGATATGATACGAGTCGAGGAATCGGAATCCAGACAAAAATACAGAAAAAACCACTTGAGCCGTTTGCCCAACTCTCCGAAACACGG
>JBDREB010000111.1:0-3711 GCA_043820325.1 Planctomycetota bacterium
GACATGATCTTCCGTCCGCATCCGGCGTTGCTCGTCGACGCCGGATCTTTCCATTGATACGGCTCCTCCTCGCGCCTTGGCTGCGGACGGAATCTCTATGTCGAAATGGATACTTTATTCATTTACGGGCACTTACGGAAAGACCTTCGTCCTTCCCGAGGGGATCACCATCATCGGCCGCGGTGAAGATGCCGATATCCGCCTGGATACGGTCGGCCTGAGCCGTCTGCACTCCCGGTTCACGGTCGACAAGGACAAGGTCTGGATCGAGGACCTGGGCTCCAAAAACGGGACCTGGGTCGCCGGCAAACGGATCGATACCCGGGTCGAACTGAAGCCCGGCGATGCGTTCCGGATCGCCGACCAGCCCGGCACACTGGGGCGGCCGGCCGCCCCGGCACCGGTGCCGGCCCCCGCGCCCGCGGCGACACCTGGCAGACCCAGTGCCCCCTGGGCGGCGACGCCGCGGGCGAACTGGTCATCGACCCGGATAATCCCCAGCTCATGCTCATCGGCATGGCCCAGGGCGCGTCGATCTCCCGCAGCGAGGGCAAGTCGTGGTCGGCCTGCCAGGGTGTCAAGGGCACGGGGTTGGGCGCGGTCGTCGACCGCACCAGCCCCCCGGCCAACCGCGTGCTCTTCGTCGGCACCGCGGAGGGCGTCTGGCGTTCCGACGACAACGGCACCACCTGGACCCCCAAGATGAAGGGTCTGCCCCAGCGGCCCATCCTCTCGTTCGCCGGCGGCTCCGACCCCAAACAGCGGCTGGTGATGCTCTACTGCGCGGTCCAGGCCCGGGAAGAGGGCGGCGAATACAGCGGCGGCGTCTACCGTTCCCGCGACCGCGGCGAGACCTAGGAGCCGGCCATGGGCAAAGGCATCAACAAGGACCTCAAAGCCGCCGACACCTACGCCGAGGGCCCCATCGCCCAATACCCGGTGGTGCTCTGCGCCGACGCCGATCCGCGCATCGTCTACGCCATGAACAAGTCGACCGGGTTCTGGCCGCCCCATCACCCCACCGTTTTCCGGAGCGCCGACGCGGGCGAGACCTGGGCCGCCACCCTGTTCATGGACCCGCGTTTCGCCGGCACCTACAACCTCGCCCCCAATTACCAATCGGCCGTCTGCGGCACCTCCTACCAGGAAGGCGTCGAATGGGCCGCCATCTGCCCCTCCGACCCGAATGTCCTTGTCCGGGTCGGCGCCGGGACCTGTTTCGTCACCAACAACGGCGGCAAGGACTGGTTCAACGGCCACACCGCCCTGGCGCCCGGCCAGACCGGACCGCCCACGCCCCGGAGCACATTCAACTGCACCGGCCTGGTGGTCACCACCACCTGGAACTACTATGTCGATCCCTTCATGCATGCCCGCCATTACATCTGCTACACGGACATCGGCTTCGTCATATCGGCCGACGCGGCCAGGACCTGGCGCTGGTTCGATGATGAAGGCGGTATCGATATTTGCCGCGATCATTTGATGGTCGACGGTTTTGCCCGGTTTTTTACGACGCAGAAGGGTTTCCCTCGGCAGGACCTCATGGATGATCGCCGGACCGGTGACAGCGTGACGCTGCACCCATACCCAGTCGCCCACGCAGGGCAGATCGCCAGGCGTCTGGATGGCGAAGCGGAACTTCCCGGCGATCTCCGCGGCGACCTCTCCCTCCAAGTCTAGCACATGGAACGCACCCCGGTCGACCGCCGTGACGCGCGCGATGCTGAGTCCCGGCTGGGGATCATCTCCGGCCCGCGCCTCGAACCATCCGTCGAAACCCAGCGCATCCAAACCCGGGCGGTCATGGGGAGGGTTCATGGTCAAGAGTTGACGAACTCGCAAAAAGTCCACAATCCTACTGTGTGCGCGCTTTTCCCCGTAGCTGCGACCCTTGCGGTCGCCCATCCGGAGGCGGGGACAAGCCCCGCAGCTACAAGAACTTGCGTGCACCGCGCGGGATGTGACCGGTACGATCTTCCCGAGATGCATGGGACATAAAAACCATTCTTTTGCGAGTTCATCAAATTTGCAATGATTAATGATCTTCAATCCGCCTGCGGCACCGCGGGTATGGTCCTGCGCTGGGTCGCGGTGATGACCGCCACGTTGGCGATGATGGCCAGGCCGAAGATCGCCTTGGCGGCTGTGATCGGTTCGCCCTGCCAGACCCAGGCCAGCATGAGGGTTATGAACGGTGTGACCATGGTGATGTTGGTGGAGGCGATCACGCCGATCGTGTTCAGGGCGTAACAGTACGAGAGGTGGGAGACGGCGATGCCCACCACGGCCGAGGCGACGAGGATGCCGAGGGTGGCGGGGGACAGGTCCATGATCACGGCCGGCGTGCCCCAGATCGCGCCCAGCACGGCGAGGGCCGCGGCCGTATTGACGCAGATGAGGCCGAACGCCAGGCGCGGGTCCGTATCCTTGAGCGTGAGCTTGAGCGAGATCGGGTAGAGGCCCCAGAACAACGCGCAGGCCAGGATGATGGTCAGCCCGGTGACCGTGCCGGCGCCAGTCGGCGGCTGGACGGCGTAGAGTCCCGCCACCGAACCGGCGGTGATGACCGAACCGATCCAGAACCACGGCCGGCGCATGAGGGGGCGTTCGTCAGCGAAACAGAGGAAGGAGAAGGCCGTGGACCAGACCAGCGAGGTCTTGATGTAGATCCCCAAAAGCCCCGCCTCCATCTCGTAGGTCGCCATGGCCCAGAGGACCTGGGCGACGACATTCACCGCGGCCGGGAATATGCTCAGGAGGAACAGTCGGACCGTGAGCATGCCGCGGCGGTGGAACCAGACCAGGAAGGGGAGGTACATGAGCGCCGCGGTGGCGTACCGGTAGGCGTTCATGTCCCATGCGCCCATGTGGCGGGAGAGGTCCTTCATGAACGAAGGGACCGTGGCCCAGCAGAGCGTGGCGAAGAGGGCCGCGCCTGTGCCGCCGAAGAGCGCGTGCCAGGGACGGCTCATGGGGGCCGTATTATTCGGTGCGATGGAGCTCACCGGCGCTTTTTGACCACATCGGCGTATTTCCAGCCGAACTTCCTGCAATTCACGCGCACATGCGCGTCCCAGGTGGGCTCGAGCTTGCCCTCCTTGGAGACGAAGCAGTCAACAGCGAGGTAGGTGACCGGGCCGCCGACGGCCTTGATCGAGTGCGGGGTGGAAGGGGGCACGCGCACCACATCGGTGGGCTTGATCGTGAATTTCTTCGGCCGTTTGCCGACCGTGAGGGTGCCGCGGCCTTCGAGGACATAGTAGATCTGCTCCGTATCGTCATGGACATGGATGGGCGGCGCCTCGCCCGGCTCCAGGATCACCAGGAAAACCTCGGAGACCGTGCCCTGGGACCGGTCCATCACCAAGTCGTTGGTGTGAGTGGGGAACCGGTAGCGCTTGAGCTTCTTGGTGCTGAACACGAACTGCATGGGTCGCTCCTTGAAAAGTTGTTACACTTTAGCGGAATGAAAGGACTGGTTCCCCCGGTTCCCCCGGTCAAGCCGGAGGACAGGCTCGCCGGGGGATACGGATGAAGATGGATAATTTGCATCAGGCTTATTCTTGCGCTGTCATTGCCCGACAAGCCTGTCCTCCGGCTTGACCGGGGGAATCGGGCAATCCAGATCTCCTATGATCGTTTCACGCGGGTAAAGTGTTACGAAAAGTTTACCTTGCGAAAAAAGCATTATACCGGAGAAAGGGAAGG
>JBDREB010000112.1:0-13616 GCA_043820325.1 Planctomycetota bacterium
CCTTCCCTTTCTCCGGTATAATGCTTTTTTCGCAAGGTAAACTTTTCGTAACACTTTACCCGCGTGAAACGATCATAGGAGATCTGGATTGCCCGATTCCCCCGGTCAAGCCGGAGGACAGGCTTGTCGGGCAATGACAGCACAAGAATAAACCTGATGCAAATTATCCTTCTTCCTCCGTCATCCCCCGGCGAGCCTGTCCTCCGGCTTGACCGGGGGAACCGGGGGAACAGTCCTTTCATTCCGCTAAAGTGTTACGAAATGTTCAACTTGTTTCTGCACGAGCCCTTAGCTCCCGCCCGGGCGGGTGTTATCCGGTAGGGGTTCTTGTCCGGAAAGCGCCAGAAAAGCCTTGATATTACATTGTGCGGGAATATAATGGTTTTTTCTATGTTTATGCGTTGTAATGCGTATGTATCGCCGGTATGTTTGTGCCGCGGTTATGGAGAGCATCCGTGAAATGCCAGTTATGCAATGACAAGGCCGCGACGATCCATCTGACGGAGATCGAAAAGGGGGCCAAAAAAGAGGTCCACCTGTGCGAGGAGTGCTACAAGGAAAAGAACGCGGAGCTCCTGAACCAGGCGACCGCGCTCGAAGGCCCGGACAAGGCGTCGGATGGCAAGTCGCAATCTGCCGATAAAATTGACGATAAGCGCGCATGTCCGATCTGCGGCACCACGCTCAAGGATTTCCAGAAGCGGGGGCTTTTCGGCTGTCCCGAGGATTATACGGTGTTCAAGGATGTGGTCCAGCCCCTGCTGGGCAAGATCCACGGCGAAGGGTCCCACCGGGGCAAGGTGCCCCGCAGTACGGGCCAGCGCCAGGACCGTTCGGAACGGCTGATGACGCTTCGCCGTGAGCTTGAGGATGTCATTCACAGCGAGATGTACGAACGCGCCGCTCAGCTCCGCGATGAGATCCGGCAGATCGAGGAGCAGGTGTGATGATGCTTTTTGAGCCGTACCAGACCCCGGGGGCCTGGCTGGCGGGCGACGGCCCGGAGGCGGACAGTGTGATCTCCTCGCGCATCCGCCTGGCGCGCAATGTGAAGGGGTTCCCGTTCGTCGGCCGGATGCGCAACACCACCAAGAAGGAGTTCGTGGAATTTTTCCTGCACCATGTGGAGGATGTGATCTGCGAATACCGCCTGGACTGGGTCGACTTCACCACGCTGGAGGAGGTGGACCTGCGCTTCCTCTACGAACGGCACTTGGTGTCGAACGAGATCGTGGAGGGCGAGGGGCCTCGCGGCATTTTGGTCAACCGCGAGGAGAGCATCGCGATCATGGTGAACGAGGAGGACCATCTGCGCGTCCAGTGCCTGGCCTCGGGATTCGCGCCCGGCAAGTTCTGGCAGCAGATCGACCGGATCGACGATCTTTTTGACGCGCGGATCCCGTACGCCTTCGATCCGGGGATCGGCTACCTGACCTCGTGTCCCACCAACGCGGGCACGGGCATCCGGGTGTCGGTGATGCTCCACCTGCCCGGCCTGGTGATCACCAACGAGATCCGCAAAGTGTTCAACGCGGTCGGCAAGCTGGGCCTCACCGTGCGCGGGCTCTACGGCGAGGGCACGGAGGGGCTCGGTGATTTTTTCCAGGTCTCCAACCAGGTGACCCTGGGCGTGTCCGAGGCCGACATCATCGCGCGCGTGGGCAGCATCGTACCCCGCATCATCGGCTACGAGCGCAAGGCCCGCGAGGTCCTGCTCAAGAAGCGCCGCCTGCTCATCGAGGACCGCATCGGCCGGGCCCAGGGCATTCTGCGGCATGCCCAGGCGATCTCCTCGGAGGAGGCGCTGACCCTGCTCTCGCTCATCCGCCTGGGGGTCGCCACCGGCCTGGTCTCCGGGATGGACCTGCGGGTGCTCAACAACCTGTTTTTGAACTGTCAGCCGTCGCACCTGCAGAAACGGCTGAACCGGACGGTGGAGGCGGAGGAACGCGACGCCCTGCGGGCCGCGTATCTGCGGGAACATTTCAACAAGCCCTGATCCTACTGGTGTACGGGAGAGGCTATGGCCATTCTGATCGTCAAGATCGTGTTCGTGATCCTGGCCTGCGTTTCGGGGTATGTGACCGTCCAGAACATGTCCGGCGACCCCACCACGGCCCAGACCATGAACGGCATGGCCGTGGGGCTGGGCGTGGCCGCGGTGCTCATCGCCCTAGAGACGATCCTGCGCAAGTTCTTCCTGGACGCCGTGGCCGGCATCGTGTTCGGCGTCACCGCCGGATTCGTGCTCGCCTTCATTGTCCTGCAGGCCCTGGACCTGATCGTGAACGACCAGGGCATGCTGGCCAACCTGCGCATTCCGGTGATCCTGGTCTGCTGTTATGTGGTGGTGGCGATCGTGCTGCAGACGAAGGACAAGTTCAAGTTCATCATCCCCTACCTGGATTTCCGCTCCTCCAGCACGGTGCCCGACTACCTGATCCTGGACACCAGCGCGGTGATCGACGGCCGCGTCTTCCACCTGATCAAGCTGGGCCTGTTCCCGGAAAAGATCATCATCCCGCAGTTCGTGGTGGACGAGCTCCAGACCCTTTCCGACGGCCGCGACCGCCTGAAACGCGAACGGGGCAAGCGCGCCCTGACCGCGGTCCAGCGCATCCGTGATGACCAGACCATTTCGGTCGAGGTCTATGCCGATCCCGTGCCGGCCGCGGAGGGCGTGGACAAGAAGCTCATCCGCCTGGCGCAGAAGCTGAACGGCCGGGTCCTGACCACGGATGCCAACCTGGTGAAAGTGGCGGCGATCGACGGGGTGCGCGCGGTGAATGTGCACGAGCTGGCCACGGCGTTCCGGCCCGAGTTCCTGCCCGGCGACGAGATCGCCGTGGACATCATCAAGCCGGGCGAGGCCGGCAAGCGGCAGGGCGTGGGTTTTTTGGGCGACGGCACCATGGTGGTGGTGGAGGAGGCCGAAAAACGCATCGGCGACACCATCGGCGGCGAGGTCACCAATGTGGTCCAGACCTCCACGGGTAAAATGGTCTTCGCGCGGATCCGCGGGTGATACCGCTCGAGGAGTTGGGCTTCGGTGTGATCATCCCGGCCGCCGGCCGGAGTTCGCGCATGCACAGCCCGGAGTCGAAGATCTTCGCCAGCCTGGGCAGCGGCACGGTGCTGGGGATGACCATCCGGGCCTTCCTGGACCTGGATTTCATCCGGCGCATCGTGGTCGCCGTCCGGCCCGAACATGTCGAGCGGGTGCGGTCGGAGATCGTGCCGCCCACGCCGTCCGTGCCGGTGGAAGTGATCGCCGGCGGGGCCCGACGCCAGGACACCGTGGCCGCGGCCTTTCTGCGGCTGGGCGACTGCGCCTACATCATCATCCATGACGGGGTCCGGCCCCTGGTGACGCCGGCCGAGGTCCGGCGCACGGCGGCCGCGGCCGTGGAATACGGCGCGGCCCTGCCGGGCGTGACGCCGCGCGCCACGATCAAGGTCTGCGCCGCCGACGGCACGATCACGGCCACGCCGGAGCGCGCCGGCCTGCGCGAGGCCCAGACGCCCCAGATCTTCCGCTCCGACATCTACCGCGCGGGGCTGGCCGTGGTGGCCGGGCGCGGGCTGGAGGTGACCGACGACGCGCAGGTGGCCGAGCTGGCCGGCGCTCCCGTGCGCGTGGTCGAAGGCAGTTACCGCAACATCAAGATCACCACACCCGAGGACCTGGCCCTGGCCCGGATCCTGGCCGGCGGGGAGGTGGTGGTGTGAACCCGCACGAGATGTTCAAGGCCTCGCTGGAAACGACCACCATCGTCAAGCGCCGCCGCACCAGCCTCTACACCTTCGGCGTCACCCGCCTGCCGTATGTGTTCGTTTCCCGGTCGGAGATCGATCCCCGCGACACCGTGGTCCGGGAGGGCCGCGTGATGGTCGAAAAACCCCACATTCTGATCCCGGGGTACAATCCGCTCTTCGAGGGGTTCGACCTAGAGGGCGAAACACCGCTTTCGGGCGAGGATATCAAGTACATCCTGATGGCCCGGCGCATCCAGTTGCCCTCTCTCCGGTACATCAACGCGGACGCGCGCCTGGCCGTGGAACAGGTGAGCCTGGATGTCAAGGTGGGCGATGTCTGCAACCGGCTGGAGGGGCGCAACGACACCCAGACCGGCGTGATCCGCGGGGAGGACCGGTTCTTCCCGTTCCCGCTCCTCATGTATGTGGCCGAGATGATCCAGCGCTCGGCCGGCGACAATCTGACCGAATTCCTCGAACGGCAGGGAGGGCCCAGCTCGTGAAAAAACTGATGATCGGCGTTTCGGGCATCCGCGGCGTGGTGGGGGAGACCTTCACGCCCGAGCTCATCACCCGCCTGGGCGCGGCGTTCGGCACCTACGCCAACGGTGGGCGGATCATCGTCGGCCGCGACACGCGCGTGTCGGGCGAAATGGTCAAGCACGCCCTGCTGGGCGGGCTCATCTCCACCGGTTGCCGCGTGATCGACATCGGCATCTGCCCCACGCCGACGCTCACGATCATGATCAACGAGCTTAAGGCCGACGGCGGCGTGGTGATCTCGGCCAGCCACAACCCCATCGAGTGGAACGCCCTGAAGTTCTACCAGCCCACCGGTGTGATCATGGACGAGGACGAGGGCCGCGAATTCCTGAGCATCTACTACTTGGGCGATTTCGACTACAAGGCCTACAACGGCATCCACGATGTCACTTTGGACGCCAGCGCCCCGGACCGCCACCTGGCGCGCATTTACGCCGTGACCGATGTAGCCGCCATCCGGGCCCGGCGGCCGAAGGTGGTGATCGACGCGTGCAACGGCGCGGGCGCGATCATCACGCCCCGCATGCTCGAATACCTCGGCTGCGAGGTGGTGCAGCTGCACTGCACGCCGGATGGGATGTTCCCGCACAACCCCGAGCCGGTCTTCCAGAACCTGCAGGACCTGGCGGCCACCGTGCGCGCCGCCAAGGCCGACCTGGGGTTCGCGCAGGACGCCGACGCCGACCGCATCGCCCTGGTGGACGGGCAGGGGACCATCGTGGGCGAGGAAATGTCGCTGGCGCTGGCCGTGGCCCATGTGCTCGGCCGCAGCAAAGGCCCGGTGGTGACGAACATGTCCACCTCGCGGGTGATCGACGATATCTGCCGCAGCCATGGCGCGCCGCTCGTGCGCACGGCCGTGGGCGAGGTGCATGTGTCGAAAAAGATGCTTGAGATCGGCGCGGTGATCGGCGGCGAGGGCAACGGCGGGGTGATCAACCCGCCCATCGGCACGGGCCGCGACAGCCTGGCGGCGATGGCCCTGATCCTGGAGATGTATGCCCGGTCCGGGAGAACCCTGGCCGCGATCGTGGCCGGTTTTCCCACCTACCGCATCGACAAACAGGTGGTGGAATGCCCCCGCGGCCTGACCGGGCTCATCCTGCGCAAGATCGAAGAACGGTACACCGCCGCGGGCGCCGCGCTGGACACGACGGACGGGCTCAAGGTCAACTGGCCCGATTCCTGGGTCCACATCCGCCGCTCCAACACCGAACCGGTCGTGCGGGTCATCGCCGAAGCGCCGACGCTGGAGGCGGCCCGGCGCATCAACGCCGATGTGCGCGACGCTATGCAGGTGCTCATCCGGGGCGCCGGCGCGGACGCGTGACCGGGGGACGGGAACGGTCATGCGGCGGCTGAACGCGCTTATCGCCGGCTGGCTCAAGCGGCCGGAGAACATGCTCGTGGAGCTGGTGGCCCGCGACACGGACCTCTGCACCCCCCACCTGGGGGCGCTGGTCGAAAGCCTGGAGGGCCGGGCGGTCACGGTCTTCCACCACTACGCCACGCGGTTCCATGCCTTGAACCCGTTCTTCCCGTTCAACACCTTCGTGCCAGCCCTCACCGAGCACCACCCGGCCAAGTTCGAGATCGCGCCCAGCGTCTATTTCATCGCGCCCGAGGCGCTGGGCAAATATGTGCCGAAGCTGGTGCGCGGCGGGTACGAGGATTACACCGGCGAGCACAAGCGCATCCTCTTCACCAGCGGCATCATCCGCCTGATCGAGGCCCAGCCCCATCCCTGCGTTTTCGTGGTGGAACGCTTCGACCGGCTCAGCGCCACGGCCGCGGAGATTTTCGCCGCCCTGCTCAAGCACGCCCAGGGCCGGGTGTGCGTGGTGGCCACCGCGCGCAACCGCCCGGCCCTGGCCGGGGCCGGCCTCTACCGCCGCCAGCTCATCCGCCTCCGGGGGCGGCCCACGCTCGCGCACCTGCGGCGCGGGGTGGCCGGCCTGAGCCCGGCCGAACAGTGGATCGTGAACATCCTGGCCGTGGCGCGCACGGTCGAGCCCGAGCTCCTCGCGTTCTGCAACGAACGCGCGGCCGCGCCGCTGCCCGCGGTGCAATTGGAGCGGCTGATGGATGACCTGGTCCGGCGCGGCGTGGTGGTGACCGCCGGCGGGCTCCACCGCCTGGCGTCGGACGACTTTATCGTGGAACGGTACAACGCCCTCGATGTCTCCCTGCGCATGAACCTGCACGCCCTGACCGCCGCCTTTTACGAACAGTGCCTGCCGGAACGCGTCCACCTGCAGGCCGTCCACAACCTGTTCTCCGAGAACAATGTCAAAGCCTTCCGGATGTTCATCGATCTCGGCCACCGGGGATTGGAGAACGGCACGGGCCGCGACACCCTGCGGGAATTGAAGCTGGCCCTCTCCGTGCTGGCTTCCCTGCGCGATCCCGGGCCGGAGATCCGGCGGGAGCGGGTGGAACTCCACTACCTGATCAGCCTGCTCTGTTTTCAGGAGGGGGATGCGGCGAACGGCCTGGCCCATTTCCGGCTCTTTGAAAAATATTCCAAGGCCGAACGGGACCATTTTCTGGCCGAACGGCTGGCGGTGCAGGCGCGTTTCGTGGAACCGGACCCCGCGCGGCAGGAGGAACTCGACCGGCGGCGGCTGGGCCTTTTCCGCAGCACGGCCGCGAACCTGCCCGCGATCGCCGCCATTTTCGCGCGCCGCATCGGCCAGGCGATGACGGCCAAGGATCCCGCCCGCGCCGACCGGTGGCTCGGCGAGGGCCGGCGGCGGCTGCGGGGACCCCACCGGGTCTACCTGATCACGCTGCTTGCCGCCCGGCATCCCTCGGAAATGGGCCCCGATGCGGCGGCCTTGGAGTCCGGCCTGGCCGGCATCTCCGAACCGGCCGAGGGACCCCTCCGGGCCGATTTCCACCTGCTCAAGAGCATCATCGCCCACCACCGGCAGCAGTATGACCAGATGCTGCAGCACCAAGATGTGACGCTGCACGAGATCCTCAAACTCGGAAACTACCCGCTGCTGCAGGAGGTCCTCACCCGCTTTACCAGTATGAACATTTCCGCCCGCTGTTATACCCATGTGCAGAACCAGGTGGAGAACCTGGCCCGGGAGTCGGGGCTCTTTCTGGAATACTTCTCCCACCTCGGCATGATGTCCACCCTGGCGCGCACGATCAACCGCCGCACGGGCGAACAGCACCGTACCGCGGCGATCGTGCGGCACGAGATCGCGTTCCTGCGCAATTCCAACGACATCCGCGCCCTGGCCCGGGCCCACGAGGTCCTGGGCGACATTTTCGGCGAGGGTCCCCAGCCGCGGGCCAATTACCTGCGGGCGCTCAAGGAGTACCAGCGGGCCTTCGACCTCCGCAAGCAGTCCCGCGGCAAGCCCTTGGAGTGGGATTACCTCAACCGGATCGACTGTCTTATCAAGCTCGGCCGGCCGCGTCCCGCCCGCCGGCTGTTTGTGGAATTCGGGCGGGTCTACACCTCACCCACGCCCGTGGTCCGGGTCGACATCTGGCGGGTCGAGGCGATGCTCCATGCCGCGGAGGGCGACCTGGCCGGGGCCAAGAAACGGTTCAACCGGATCGTGGGCCCCGCGCGCCGGCTGGATGAGATCGGGCACCGGGAGGTGTCGGTCGAATCGATCGGCCGCGCGATGTACGAATACGGCGTTTTCCTCTAGGCGCACCGCGGCGACAAGGCCGTGGCCGAACCCGTCAAACGGGTCCTGGATATTCTGAATGTGGCCCGGCAGAGCTTCCAATCCAAAGACCTGTTCTTCGTGTTCCTGAAGGGCGCGCGGGACCTGGTGGAACAGATCAACCGCGAGAGCGCCTTCGAGGATGTGATGCGGGAAAAGGAGGCCACCCTCTTCCGGCTGATGGAGGCCCTGTCCGCGATCAACGCCATCCACGACATGGACAAGCTCCTGCCGCGCATCACCGAGCTGGCGCTGGCCACGGTGAAGGGCGGCCGCGGCGTGGTGTGGCTCGACACGGACGGCGTGCTCTACCCGCATGTGGTGCAGGGGTTCGAGAACGGCGAGCGGTCCATCGAGCCGGTGGCCGTGTCCGCCGCCCGGCATGTGTTCGCCTCCCGCACGCCCATGCTCTCCACCACGCGCGACATGTACGGGGAGCTCAAGCTCCAGGCGCCGGGGTTCGTGCTCGACCTGCGGTCCGTGATGGTGGTGCCCATCCAGTCCGTGCGCGGCATCTACGGCGTGATCTACCTCGACTGCAGCTACTTCGACAATGTGTTCAACCGCGACTCGGTCCAGATCCTCACCGCCTTCGCCAACCAGGCGGCCATCGCCATCGAGAATGTACGCCTGTTCGAGTCGGCCACGCGCGACGGCCTCACGCATCTCTACGGCCACACGGCCTTCCGGGAGATCGCCAAACAGGAATTCTACATGTCCCGGCGTTACAACCAGCAGTTCGTGGTCTGCATCATGGACATGGACGATTTCAAGCGGATCAACGACACGCACGGCCACGCGGCCGGCAACCGGGCACTGGTGGAGTTCGCCGACCTCCTGCGCTCGTTCCTGCGGAGCTCCGACATCCTGTCCCGCTACGGCGGCGACGAGTTCGAGATCCTTTTGCCCCGCACCACCCGCGCCGCCGCCCTGGCGCTTCTGGATCGGCTCCGTGACCGGATCGGCAAACAGGTGTTCCTTAAGGACGGCGGTGACATCCGCACCACCGCCTCCATCGGCCTGGCCGCCTTCCCGGACGACGGCAACGAACTGGAAGAACTTTTCCGCTTGGCAGACCGGCACCTGTACCAGGCCAAGCGGGCGGGGAAGAACCGGGTCCAGGGATAGCTTTGGGCGCGGGCCGGCATTGCCGGGCGGTCCCGCCCCGGACCGGTCGCCGCCGGAAAAATGTGGCTTTTTCGCCATTCGGATTATAATCGGGGGCTGATCATCTTGAGTCCCTTTGAACTTCGCGAAAGGAAACCGATGCCGCGCCTGTCCGTCATCCTGCTCGCCGGCCTCATTGTCCTGGCCGGCGTCCTGCCCGCCCAGGAGACCGCCCCGGCACCTGCGGCGCCTGCCGCACCCGTCGCACCCGCACCGGTACCGGCGGCCGAACCCGCGCCGGTCAAGGCCGAACCGGTCAAGGACATCACCAACCAGGAGCTGGAGCGCAAGCTCGAACTCTTGGTGAAGGTCATTGACATGGTGTCCAAGAATTATGTGGACCCCATCAACCGCGAACGGCTGGTGGAAGGGGCTCTGCGGGGCATCATGGCCGAACTCGACCCCCACTCGAACTTCCTCACCAAGTCCGACATGGCCGAGATGCAGATCGACCTCAAGGGCGAGCTGGAGGGCATCGGCGTCTACATCACCCTGGACGAGGACCGCATCCTCACGGTGATCACGCCCATCGAGGATATGCCGGCCTACAAGGCGGGCATTCTGGCGGGCGACAAGATCCTGGAGATCGACGGCGTATCCACCAAGGGCGTCACCATCACCGACGCGGTGGACAAGATCCGCGGCAAGCGCGGCACCCTGGTGAAGCTCATGGTCTACCATGTGGACCTCAAGACCGAGGAGACGCTCGATGTCACCCGCGAGCTCATCCCCATCCTCTCGGTCAAGGATGTGAAACTGGTCGATCCGGAGGCGCACATCGGCTACATCCGGTTGACCGCCTTCCAGTCCACTTCGCTGGACGAGATGAACAAAGCCGTGGCCGACCTCGAGGCCAAGGGGCTGGAGGGCCTGGTGCTGGACCTGCGCGACAACGGCGGCGGCCTGCTCTCCTCGGCGATCGACCTGGCCGACCTGTTCCTGTCCAAGGGGGTGATCGTCAGCGTGCGGGGCCGGCCGGGCACGGAGTCCATGCCCCCGGCGCGCGCCTCCGGCAAGGCGGCGCACACCGCCTACCCGATCGCGATCCTGGTGAACGGTTACAGCGCCTCGGCCTCGGAGATCCTTTCGGCCGCCCTGCGCGACAACCAGCGGGCGATCCTGGTGGGCGAAAAGACCTACGGCAAGGGATCGGTGCAGAAGCTCATCACCCTCGACGACGGGTCCGGCATCAAGCTCACCATCCAGCGGTACTATACGCCGGAGGGCATATCGATCGACAAGACCGGGATCATGCCCGATGTGGTCGAGGAGATGAACATCGAGACCAAGGTGGGCATCCTCAAACAGCGCCGCCTGGAGCTCATCGAGGCCAACAAGAACCCGGAATTCGGCAAGAACGGGACCCCGGCCGCGGCCCCCGCCCCGGCGGCCGCCGCGCCCGCCAAACCCGTGGAGCAGGTCTATATTGACACCCAGCTTCGGCGGGCGGTTGACATTCTCAAGGGCGTGCGCGTGTTCCGGGAGATCCTGACCGCCACGGCCCCGGCCGAGGCTCATGCCGCCGCGCCGGTCGCACCGTGAGGCCGGATGCCTCCTGTCACCATTCTGGGGATCGAATCCTCCTGCGATGAGACCGCGGCCGCGGTGGTGCGCGACGGCCGCGTCATTCTCGGCGGCGTGGTCGCCTCCCAGACCGACCTGCACGCCCGCTTCGGCGGCGTGGTCCCCGAAGCGGCCAGCCGGGCGCATGTGGCGGCCATCGTGCCGGTCGTCCAGGAGACACTGGACCGCGCCGGTGTCGGTCGCGGCGGCATCGACGCCGTGGCCGTTTCCAACGAGCCGGGGCTGGTGGGATCGCTCCTGGTGGGGATCGCTTTCGCCAAGGCGTTCGCCCTGGCCCTCGGCAAACCGCTGGTGGGGGTCAACCATCTCCACGCCCACCTCTACGCCGCCGCGCTCAATGCGGAACTGCAATTTCCCCTGGTGGGGGCGGTGATCTCCGGTGGCCACACGGCGATATTCCATTCCACCGAT
This sequence comes from Planctomycetota bacterium, assembly GCA_043820325.1. GTDB lineage: Bacteria > Planctomycetota > JBDREB01 > JBDREB01 > JBDREB01 > JBDREB01. The sequence continues at coordinate 11,154 of JBDREB010000112.1, forward strand.
GAACTGACCCATACCCTCATCGGCTCCACCATCGACGACGCGGCCGGCGAGGCCTTTGACAAAGTGGCGAACATCCTGGGGCTGGGTTACCCCGGCGGTCCGGTGATCGACCGGCTGGCCCGGGAAGGCGATCCCAAGCGGTTCCGCTTTCCGCGCACATTCATCAAGAGCGACGACCTCCGCTTCAGTTTCAGCGGCATCAAGACCGCCGTGCTTTATCATGTGCAGGGGCATTCCTCGGGCAAGGCGGGCCGCCGCGACTTGGACCAGCAGGAGATCCGCGACATCGCCGCCGGCTTCCAGGAGGCGGTGGTCGATGTGCTGGTCGCCAAGATCGGCAAGGCGGCGCGGGCCCGGCATGCCGGCATGGTGGTGGCGGGCGGCGGGGTGGCGTGCAACAGCCGATTCCGCGAGCGGCTGGCGGCCGCGTGCGCCTGCCCGGTGGTGATCCCGCCGCCGGCACTGTGCATTGACAACGGCGCCATGATCGCGGGCCTCGGGTATCACCTGTTCAAACGCGGCATCGTCGCGGGCATGGAACTGGATGCCCGGCCGCAGTTAGTGCGGATGGCGCGGGTATGACAGGAATAGCCACAGAGGGCACAGAGGAATACACATGAGTTACAGGTTACAGGTTATGATCTTGGATGCGGACCTGCGACTTGAAACCTGCGACTTGAAACTCCGAATCCGGATGCCACAAAGGGCACAAAGGACACAAAGGAAGAAAGGTTATGGCGGGCGGAAGGATGCGGAGTCCTGCTCCGGCTTTCCGACCTTCCGACATTCCGACATTCCGACTTTCTGACCACTTGACAGAGGGAGAGATCCAATGGTGCTGAAAAAGCGTTTGTCCCGGCGTACGCCCGGTTACGAGGACCTGGGCTTTGCCCGGGTCGACCACGACCGCGCCCGGCGGTGCGGCTTTCCCGAGGTGATCTTTTGCCCGGGCAAGACGCCGCAGCAGGTGGCCGCGATCGCACGCGCCATCTACAACCGTGATGGCCGGATGCTCGCCACCCGGGCCGAACGGAAGGTCTTTACGGCCGTGAAGAAACTGGTGCCCATCGCCCGGTACAACGAGCTGGGCCGCACCATCACCGCCGTGAAGGGACGCATCAAGCCCCGCGGCGTGGTCCATATCATCACCGCGGGCACATCGGACATACCCGTGGCCGAGGAGGCGGCCGACACGGCCGCGATCATGGGCAACGAGGTCCGCAAGCTCTATGACGCGGGTGTGGCCGGCATCCACCGCCTCCTTGAAAATGTCGATCTCCTGGCCGACGCCAAGGTGGTGATCGTGGTGGCGGGCATGGAAGGGGCCCTGCCCAGCGTAGTGGGCGGATTAGTGCGTTGTCCCGTGATCGCCGTGCCCACCAGCATCGGCTACGGCGCCCATTTCCAGGGCTTGGCCGCCCTTTTGGCCATGCTCAATTCCTGCGCTTCGAATGTGGTCGTGACGAATATCGACAACGGCTTCCGCGCCGGGTATGTGGCATCGCTCATCGCGCAGGGGAACAACAAGGATTAACCGCAAAGGAGCGTATGGTTCGGATACGGAGGAAGACTCACCGCCCCGAGGCAGGTGACCCGCTCGGGGTAAACTCCGACGCAAAGGGCGCAAAGGTGGATCCCGATTTAGAGTTTAGAATTTAGGGTTTGGAATTTCCGCCGAAGGTGGCGCCACAGAGGCACAGAGCGCACAGAGGGGTTGGGGTGAAGAGCATATGGGGATCAAGACCAAGGCCTTCCTGATCGTCCCGCCGGTGATCATCACCATCGGTACCGTGTTCGCTTTTATGGGGATCGGGATCTGCCAGTGGGCGGGGATACCGGGGCGGCTGGAGTTGGGAATGGCTGTACGGGTCGGGGGCGGGGTGGTGCTGGGGGGCGGTTTTGCGTTCCTCATGTGGGTGTATGCGTACCGACGCCCGGTGGACATCCTGGTCTCGACCTACATCTCGTTCCGAAAAACAGCGATGCGGATCCCGTTAAGCGAGCCGGCATCGCGGACCGAGCCGTTGGTGGTGACCGGGCCCCAGCGGTTCGTGCGCAATCCGATGTACTTTGCGGTTGTTGTTATATTCATCGGCTGGTGGCTGGTGCTGGACTGGACCTTCATCCTGTTCATGGCGGGGTTCTTCACTCTTTGGTTCAACCTGGTGGTGATACCGTTCGAGGAGCGGGAACTCCGGGCCCTCTATGGGGAAACATTCGAGCGTTATATCCGGGCTGTGCCGCGGTTCCTTCCCGCTTTGCGGCCCAGATGGCCTTGAATTGAGGCGATCGAGACAGTAACCGATCAGCTGTAATCGCTTGAAATTCAGATTTCCTGATCCCTATCCGTAACCGGTCATGTTTTTCGGAAAAAGGTTTGGCACTTTTTTCGACCCACAGGTGATTGTACGGGGAACATCCGGATGTCAACCGTGTAGGGGCGGGTTTGAAACCCGCCCTCCC
>JBDREB010000113.1:0-3414 GCA_043820325.1 Planctomycetota bacterium
GCAGGCGCCGCTCGTCGGCCGAAAGATGTCCATCGCCCATTCTGTGCTCCTCGTGCTCACTGCCCACGAAGAGCATACCATCTCATCCGACCTTAGCCAGTTCCATCTGCCGGCTTTTTGTTGCATTTGCAACTTGCGCGCGGGCCATATATTTATGCCATTTCAAGGTTTTTCCGGAGCAAACTGGGGCACTACTACAGGTAGATAGCAAATAGGTATCGGACTGGATTGCCCGATCAAGTCGGGCAATGACAGTAGTTTGATATCGCTCTGGTTAAACCCTTTCGTGCTTTCCGTGTTTTTCGTGGTAAATATTCCCATCTTGTTCCGCTCCGAACCCAACCCGTTTTCTTTGCGAACTTTGCGTCTTTGCGGTGAGTCCTTTTCCTCTCCGAACAATAATCTGTGCCAATCTGTGAAATCTGTGGCGGTTTTATGCCTTAATGATCTTCTCCAAATCATGCAACGAACAAATACCATCTGTGGCAGTTCCCTTTCGGTCAAGCAGGACCGCCCGCATGCCCGCGGCACGGGCGGCGGCGATGTCGTTGGCCGGGTCATCGCCCACATGCAGGACCGCCCCCGGCGGCAGACCGAACTTTTCGGCAGTGAGCGCATAGAGCCGCGGGTCGGGCTTGGATACCCCCGCCACGGCCGATGCGTTCACGGCCGCGAACCGCCCCTTGAGCCCGGCATTGTCCAGCACCTCCTGCAGACCGCAGTCCCACCCCGATGTCACGGCCAGGACCAGCCCCTGCTTTTGGCACCGGTCGAGCGCGGGGATGACATCATCTATACAACTTGAACCGGATCCCGCCCATGAGCACCGTGACCCGGTAATTCTCCGGCACCATGGGCTTGAACCATTCCCGTTCAAGCGCCGTAAAGAACACATCCGCGCACCGCTCCCGCAGATCGGCCAGGCTGGCGGCATCCCGCCCCTCCATATGCCGCGGCCGGTAATAAGCGATCTCATCCCTGAACGCCTTCTCCACCGTTTCCACCGGCACGGTGCATTTCACCGCCCGCAGGAGCCACGCCAACCGCACGGCGGGCTTGTCAAGCTCCACCAGCGTTCCGTAGGCGTCGAAGGAAATGGCGCGGATCTGCGGCATTATTTTTACCCTGCCGGCTGTTTGCCCAACGGTATCACTAGGTCAACGATCACAGGCAGATGGTCCGAACCGATCCGTGCGCCTGTCCGGTATTTGACAACGGTAACTTCCCTGGAACAGAAGCAATGGTCGATCGGGATATAGAGAAACGGCAGTACCGTAGGCCAGGAAGGATACACACCAAAACCTTGCCGTGCATCCTTAAGGCCTGACCCGGCGAGGAATTTCCGGTAGTAATGGGACCACACGGACATGTTCAGATCACCGGCCATTACCACCGGGCGGTCAATGAGGCTGATATATTCGGCTAAAGATGCAAGCTGGCTATTCCGCCTGGCATAATACCATGGACCGATCGGCGGCAATGGATGCGTGGCAACTACATTAAACACCGCCTCGCCCTTCTGCACTTCGGCGATGATGGTTGGAGGGACATAGCCTTCCCCGAATTCAACTATCTCGGCCTTGCGGAACAGGAACCGGCTGTATATGGCGATCCCGAAGTTATCCGGCCTTGGAACGCGTTTGTTATAGCGGTAGGTTTCTTCAAGGCTGGCCAGGGCTTCATTCCATTCCGCATTGATCTCGTTGAGAACGATGATATCCGGATCCTCCTTTTTGATCAGATCTAACAGACGGTCGTAACGGGTATTACTGGTATGGACATTGGCGGACAAAATACGGAGTGTTTCCCCACGGGTATCGGCCACCGTATTCACCGGGTGGAAATAAAACGGCAGGATTACCGCTCCGTTCACAAGCAGGGCTGCAGTAGCGGTCCCCAATGCGGTCCACCGCCTTCGCCATGCAAGGAACGGCACAGCCACAAGGAGAAGCAGGAAATATTGCATCCGGAAGTGGGAAGTCAGTTCAAACCCCAGCCACCACCGGCCCAGGAATCCGGTTGCCGTGCAGATACAGGCGGCCCATAACAGGATCCAGGACCTTTTGTACAGGGCTCTTTTGTTCCGTTCCCAGTCAAATAGCCCGCGCGCGGACTGACCTTTCTGGTCAACGGGCGATTGGGTTTCCACCATTGGTATTCCCTATGGCTCAATGACCTTGGCGGCGAACGCCGGGTCGATCCGCTTGAAGTCGGCGGGATTGAGGGTGAGGAGGCGGTCGGCTTTGGCGGCGCGGGCGGCGGCCACGATGACGGCATCGTAGACCGCTCCGCCTGACAGGCCTGCGGCGGCCATGGCTTGGACCGCTGTCTTATACTGGTCGGCGGTGAGGGCGACCACTTCGAAGCTGGGTGTGATGGTGCCATTGATGATCTGCCAGGCGGCCGACGGGGCGATACGGGGCCTGACCGGCAGGCTGGTGAGTACGCTGTAGAGTTCGGCATACGAGTGCGCGGATATGAGCGCCTTGTGCTCCCGCGCGACCGCCTGCTTGATCCAGGGGAACACCCGGTTGTGGAGCGGGTGGGCCTCCACCAGCCCGGCGACGAGGACGGAGGTGTCGTAGAGGACTTTCATTGATATTTCCCGGATTTATGCCATTTGAACGGAATGGAACTACAGCCGCATGACTGGATTGCCCGATCAAGTCGGGCAATGACAGAGAATCTGGGGCCATTTGGGATCTGTTTTGTCATCCCACGGCTTGACCGGGGGATCCAGTCCTTGCTTTGGATCATAGGATCACTTCCCGCCTGACCTTGGTGCTACGGGCATCGCGTGCCGCCTGCACGGCGCCGGCGATATCACCTGCCGCTTCGCCGCCGTAGACCCATACGCCCTCTTTCTCCCGGACCATGGGCTCGCCCTGCACGGGCTCGAGCACGATCCGTGAGTTCTCTTCGGTGATCCGCACGGCGGTGCCCGGGGTCAGGCCGAGGCTGGTCCGGAGTTTACGGGGAATGACCACCCGGCCAAAGCCGTCAATTTTAGAGTTCATAAGCATCCTTATTGCCATTTATATTTGCCATTGCCATTTATATTGTGGCATATTTTAACGAAAGTCAAGTAAATTCACCGGTGATTTTGACCGCTGATTGGAAATACGATATGCGTCTAATCGGCGAATAAGTAACAATTATTATTACTTAATGGCTTATCGTACCAAATTTAGGATTTGCGTACTATTATTTTGAGCGATGTGGAGTTTTCTATTGGTATTAAGCGTTTAATAGGCGATTTAAAGCATGTCTATTCCCAAAACAAGCGCGCTTTTTGCACAAATAAACTTGAAATGCTCCAACTGGTTGATATAATTGGAGTTGCGAAATAGCAACCATATCAACAAGGAGCATTTCAAGTGAATAGAAATGATAGCCGGATCCATCAGAAAAGCA
>JBDREB010000114.1:0-8093 GCA_043820325.1 Planctomycetota bacterium
GACCCGCGTGATCCCCTCCGTTGTATCCGGCGTGTATGCTCCCGGTCCAGACATGGCATTGGCCTCCGCTTGATGACGCAATGCCCCCTATTATCGCCGGATCGAATGGAAAGTCAAGCATAATACTCTGTATTGTTGCTACAGTCCATAAAAAATGCAATTTTATTTCGATGCGGGCAGGCCGGGTCCGGCGGTAGGCAGAACGGCTGGTTGGCCGCCGTCCCCATCCCCGGCAGACGCCGGCCGCCCAGGTTCGGTCCCGGACATCATTTCCCCCAGGATTTTGACCACAATGCCGCGGTAGAGTTTCTCCAGCATGGGATTGGCCTTGACCAGGGCAAATATATCATAAAGTCTTGTAACTTCAGGCGTTACCATGCCGGGCGGGAAATCGGTCTCCATCAACACGCCTTGCCGGTCGATCCAGGCGATCACGAATCCCGGGCCGTCGGGAAAAACCTTCCGGTCGATCGCATAAAAAGTCATGGTCCGGTAATCGAACTGGGCGGGAACGGCCGCCGCCTGTGCATCGCCCGTCTCAAAACCGCCGAGATCGAACCAGGCGATGATCTCATCGACCGATGCGGGGGCCACCTTTCCGTTCAGGTCGGCCAGCCGGTCCTGAATGTCCACGATGGAGACCCCGCGCAGATCGCCGGCCCGGCGGATGATGTACTCCTTGATCGCCTGCGGGGTCATGGGGATGTCGACCATGGCCTCGCGGCCGTCGGGGAGCGTGGTCCGGCCCGTGAACTTGATCACCACCGGACTTTGTTCCGCCTGCCAATCCACAGGGTCGGGTGCGATCGGCAGGAAGGCATCCAGGATCCCGTTCAGATACGCGGTCACAAGAATGACGGCGTGCACCGCGACCGACAGCGCCAAGCCGTGCCAGCGCCACGGCCGCACGGCAGGCCGCCGGCCGCCGGCCATCAAGCCTCCACGGCGAGTCCCGCCTCGCCGAGGATCGCCGCCTGCTCGGTCGCGTCGAAGGCCGCGGGATTGGCCAGCATGGAGCCCGCCGTGGCGGTATAGGCCAGCAGGCGCTCCCAGTCCGCCCGGCTGATCACCGCGTCGAAACGGCGCCCCAGGCCGAGGGCGTCGATGAGCGCCTCCACCCGGGCGACGGGGTCCCCTTCCAAAAGCGCGGCCAGCCGGGCCAGCTTGGCCGGGCATACCGCCGCGTTGCGGCGGAGCACGGGCGGCATGAGCCGGGCGCAGACCAGCCCGTGGGGCGCACCGGTGCAAACGCCCACGGGATGGGCCAGCCCGTGGACCGCCCCCAGCCGCACCTGGGAAAAGGCCATGCCGATCAGAAAGGCGCCGTAGAGCAGGTCCTCGCGGGCGGCCATGTGCCCGCCGGTCGCATAGGCGGTGAAAAGAGACCGGTCGACGGCCAGTATGCCGGCCGCGGCCAGTGTGTCGGAAAACGGCGTGGACTGCCGTGAAAAGAGCGCCTCGATCCCCTGCACCAGCGCGTCCATGCCGGCATGGGCCGTGACCGCGGGCGGGCAGGTCGCGGTCAGTTCCGGGTCCAGCACCACCAGCCGGGGCAGCATCCCGGGGGTCCGGATGCTTTTTTTCTCGCGGTCGGACCGGCTGAAGAGAACGGCATTGGGCGTGGCCTCCGAACCTGTCCCGGCCGTGGTGGGCGCCGCGGCCATGAAAAGCCCGGTGACGGGCGGCGGCGCGCCCTGCAGGTATTCCTGGACGCTCAAGGGACCCGGATAGAGCGCCGCGGCCGCCTTGCCGACATCCAGGACGCTCCCGCCGCCGATCGCGAGCACGGCTTCGGCCCCCGCCCCCTTCAGGCAGACCAGGCAGGCCTCGACATCCTCCACGGCCGGTTCCGGCGGCACCTGGTCAAATACGACCGCCATCCGGCCGGTCTGTTGCAGCGCCCCGATGACCTGGTCCAGCCAGTGCCCCCGGCGGGCGAACCCCCGGCCCGTGACCACGGCCACGACCCGGCCGGGAATGACCGGGACCGCCTGAAGCAGGCAACCCCGGCCGTAATGGACCATGGCGGGTTGGGTGAATTCCATGATCAGGCGCTCCTTGTCACGCTGGTCTGCCAAATGCCGGCCCGAAGTCGTCCGTGCCCCCGGACCCTATACGCGGAAGAGGAGAAAATACTCGTAATTCCCCTTCTCCTTGGTGCCGCCCCGGATCGGCGAGCGCACATGCTCCCGGACGGGATACCCCTGCGCCCCAAGGTCGGCCATCCGTTCCCGGACCATGTTTTCAGCCTGCGCATCGTCCAAGACCCCCTGCACCCGGCCCCGGTCCCCGGTCTCATACTGGGGCTTGAAGAGTGAAATGATCACCCCGCCCGGCCGGACCATGGTCCAGGCCCGCGGCACGATCAGCCGCTGCCGCGTCCAGCCGACATCGATCACCACGCCGTCCACGGGCGCGGCCGGCGCCCAGTGGAGCGCGTTGGTCCGTTCGAACACCTCCACCCGTTTGTCCTGGCGCAGGACCCAGGCGAGGATGCCGTACCCGGTATCGACCGCCAGGATCTTCGCGGCCCCATGCTTGAGCAGGCAATCGGTGAACCCGCCCACATTGCACCCTAAGTCGGCGAAGGTCAGGCCGCGTATGTCGATGTGGAAGGCTTCCAGGGCGAACGCAAGCTTGCGGCCGCCCTTGTAGATGTACGCCAAGCCTTCCGAATGTCCGTCCGCCGCGGTCACAGCCGCACGCCTTCCAGGGCCGGGAGCCGCCGTTTGAGGGGCAGGCCGAGGCCGAACCCGCCCGGCCGCCCGCCGGCGGCGATCACGCGGTGGCAGGGGATGATGACCGGCAGCGGGTTGGCGCCCACCGCGCCGCCCGGGCAACCCGCCCGGCGGGCCAGTTCGCTATAGGCGATGGTCCGGCCGCGAGGTACCCGGCGCAACGCCACAAGGACCCGGCGACGGAAGGGTGTCAGACCGGTGAGGTCAAGCGGCACGGTGAAGGCGGGCAGGCGCCCGGCGAAGTGGGCGGAAAGTTCACGCATACACCGGCGCACCAGCGCGGGAACAGGGCCGGACGGCCGCATGCGCCGGCGGGTGAACCGGAGCCGCGCAATGCCCGTGCGGCCGGGAACGATCAGCCAGGTGCCCACGGGCGACGGGCAGGGATACCCTTCGGCGGCGGGCATACGGTCAATGCCGTCCGTGGGGGCGCTTCCGATCGCCCTTGGCGGGGTCGTCCTCCCTGGGGAGGGACTTGGGCGCCGGCGGTCCGTCATCCGTTTTCGCCCCGGCCGGTCCGGCCGCGCTTCCGGATGCCTGCGACGCCCCGGGCGCGATCCCGATATCGGCATCGGAAATGGTGAATTCCATCTTATCGGCGGTCCCCGCAGCGTCGGACCGCTGGGCCGCCGGACGCCGGCCCGACTGGAAATTGATCAGGCTCTGGATCGTGTTGCGCAGGCGCATGATGTCGGCGCCGTTCAGGTCGCCCAGCATGGACTGGAGAGCGGCCAGCTCGCGCTTCTCCTCGCTGATGCGCCGGCTGATCTCGTCCTCCTCCTCCTGGCAGCGGGTGATCTTGCGGTGCAGTTCGTCGTTGGCGTCCGTGCGCGCGCTGAATTCCTTCTCGATCTTCTCCAGGCGCCCCTCCAGGAACTGGACCTGTTCGTAATGCTCCACCAGGGCCACGATCGCCGCGGGGATCATGTACTTGGGTTTGCCCCCCTCCTCCCGGGCCGGGATGAACTTCTCCACCGTGTAGGAGGCGGGCGCCACGCCGAACTTGCGCAGGAGATCGACCGTCTTCTGCGCGAACTCGCGGTCATAGAGGACATCGTCGAAAAAACCGCGGTAGATGCCGCAGGCCTGTTCCAGGGTCGCGGTCTTGCGGCGCAGGTCCTGGGCCTCATTGCGCACCGCATCGGCCTCGCCGCGCGTATTCTCCAGCGCGGTGATCTTCCGGCGGAGTTCGTCGGCCTCTTCCTGGGCGCTCTCCACATCCGCCTCGTATTTACGGCGCGGCACGGAGGATTCCTCGTAGACCGACAGGGCGATCTGCAGCAGGTCGCTCCGGCGGAAGGCCTTGTCGGCCGCTTCGCGGATCTTGCCATCCTTGACCATCTGTTCAAATTCCTTCCGGCTGACCTGGGCGACCCGCGGGGCCTCGTCGGCGGGCACCAGCTTTTCACCCGCGCCCGCCCCGGTGGCCGCCGAAATGGTTTTGGGGGCTTCGGCCAGGCACCGGGTCAGTTCCGCGTTCGCTTGGGCCAGTTTCTCCCGCTCCTGCCGGATCGCCGCCAACTCCTGCATGGCCTTGGCCGCCTGGGACGCGGTGTCATCGGATGCAGCCGTCTTGGTCCGGAGGGCGCGGACATCCCCCTCCAGCCGGGAAGTTTCCTTGCGGAGGCGTTCGATCTCCGCGGCCTGTGTGGCGGCGGCCGGATCGGGCGCGGACACCCGCGTCTTGAGGGTCCGGACCTCATCCTCCAGCCGGGCGGTCTCCTTGCTGAGCCGTTCGAGTTCCAGCCGGGCGGTCTCCTTGCTGATCCGTTCGAGTTCCAGCCGGGCGGTCTCCTTGCGGAGCCATTCGAGTTCCACAGCCTGCCGGGCGGTGGCGGCGGCAGGATCGGACGCGCCCGTGCGGGTGGAGAGGGTGCGGATATGCGACTCAAGGCGGTCGAGAATAGCTTTGACCTTGCCGGCCGGGTTGGCCGGAAGCGCGGCCGGGTCGCCGCCGACATTGCGGAACGCATCGGCCAGGCCTTTCTGGAGGAGTTCCAGGTCGGCCCCGGCCGCGGATGGCGCGGCACCCGCGGCGCCCTGTTCCCTGAAACGCCGGTTCTCATCCCTGAGCCGGACCACCTCGGCCTGGATCATCTCCATGTCGGAGGCGTCCAGGCCGGAGCCGTTCACCTCGGCCAGTTTCGTTTCGAGCATGTCGATCTGGAGGCGCAGGTCCTCGATCTCCGCCGCGTGCATCAGCCCCGCCGCCGCGTCGGCCGTCACCGACGCCGTGCCCCCTTCCAGCAAAGCCCCGTCGCCGAGGAACCCCGCCATGTCCAGGTCGTCGAACAGGCCGTCCGTGACGGACGCCTCGGTCCAGACCATGATCCCGCGGGGGAACCCCTTGGCCCCGATCACGGACAGGAGCTTGTCCAGGGGCACGCTCGTCTGCACGGGGGTGAAACTGGGATCGAGCGCCATGCGGCCGGGAACGACATAATACATCCCGTGTGCGCTGTCCACGCCCACATTGAAGGACTGGCCGGGATACTGCGTCTTGAGCAGGTTCACGATGCTGTTGAGGTCTATCGCCTGCCATTCGCCCATGGGTGTCTCCATCAAATGGACCGCACATTGTATTGTACCCGTAACGGCCCGGATGCAAGCTTTTTTCCGTCGTTTCAGGTCCAGTTGCCCTCCACATGTTTCCATGCGGCGTACAGGACGACCGCCGCGGCCGCACGGCCGGGGAGGATCCCGGCGGCGCGGGCCTGGCGGAAAGTGTGCAGGACCACGACGGGCACCGTGTCGGCCGGGGCCATGGCGCCCTCGGCCAGGGCCAGCTCCACGGCCAGGTCGATGACCTTGTCGAAAGCCTCGTTCCAGTACAGGTCGCCCAGCGCGTCGGCCCGGGCGGCCGGGCCTGCCCGCCCCTGGTCGCGGAAATGCCCCCGCAGGCGACCGCACAGGGCGTTGCCCGCGCTCCCCGGTTCGTCGATCTCCGCGGTGAGCAGGCGGTAGAACCCGTCCCCGCCGTGGTCCAGGTAGAGCCCCAGCGACATGGCCAGGTGCCGGCGGGCGCGCGGACTCTGCTCCGCCGCCAGGGTCCGCGCCAGCTCGGGCAGGACCGCGGGCTCCTGCAGGAGCGCGAGCGAATCGAAAATGCAGTCGCGCACGAAACCGTCCCGCTCCGTCCCCAGCAGCGCGATGAGCGGCGGCGAGGCCCGCGGGGAGCGGATCTCGCCCAGCGCCAGGACCACCCGGCCGCGCAGGGCCGCGTCGGACCGCGCCAGCAGCGGCAACAGGACGGCGAGCGAGCGCTCGTCGCCGATCTGGCCGAGGGACCACACGGCCTCCTCGTGGATCAACGCGTCCGGGTCGGCCAGCACCTGTTCGAGCGCCCGCCGGCCGGACTCGTCGTGGATCCGGCCCAGCGCCCAAGCCGATTCCTGCCGCACCCGGAAGCTGGGATCGCCCAGCCCCCGGACCAGGTGGTCGACGGCCAGCGGGTTCGCCATGGCGCCGATACGCTTGGTGCGCTCGATCACCTGCTGTTCGCCCAGCCCCGTGCCGAGCATCATGACATTGTAAATGGTCCGGAAGCCGCCCTGCTTGTACATCCCGCGGAAGACGCGCGCCGCGGCGCGCCCCTTGGGCATGGACAGGCCGGTGGCAACGAGCACGATCAGCCCATTGAGCACCAAGAGGACGCCGAAGATGATCTTCATGCCGCCGATCTCGAACCCGGCGACGGCGAAGGCGACGCCCTGGAGCCGGGGCACGGCCAGCGTGAAGACCAGCCCGGCCAGGGAGCCGAAGAGCATGGGCACCACATTCAGGAAGGCCAGGTGGTGGGCCCTTTTGCGTTCGGGTACCAGGGTCTGGAGCAGGCTGGTGTTGTTGATGAAAATGCCCGTGTTGAATATCCCGCCGACCACGATCCAGACCCAGATCAGGGTGTCCGCGTTGGCCGTGGTCATCAGGAGCTAGGGGCTGATGAGCAGGAACCGCATCAGCAGGTTGAAAAGGATGGGGACCTTGTACCCGAACGCGTCGCCGACCCGCCCCCAGACCGCCAGCCCGGCCAGGCCGAGGAGGCTGGAGGCGCTCTGGTACCAGTTCAGCTTGGCCATGCTCATCCCGAGTCCCGCCGGCTCCAGGGCGTGGACATTGAAGGCAAGCATGAAGAGGTTGGCCTGGAATGTGAGCAAGCTGGAATAGAGCAGGAAAGTCCGCAACGCACCGTTGCCCAGCACTGACCGGCAGGTCTCGCGGATGTCGCCGATGAAACTCGCCGTCGTGCGTTCCTCGGCCGCCACCGGCACTTCGGGCAGGACCAGGTGGATGAGCGTGTCGGCCATGCCGAGCACAATGGCCGCGCCGAAGGCGAAATAATACCCGGTCAGCGGTGAATCGGTGGCCGAATACCGGTCCACGACCCAGCCGAAGAACGGGATCGCGGCCGCGGAGGCGAGTTGGCCCATGAAGTTGCGCGTGGCCCAGAACCGGCCCCGGAAATTGTCCGGGACCACATCGTTCATCAAGTCGCTCCACGCCGGCGCGCACATCTGGCCGAGGATGCCCCGGGTCAGGAGGAGAACGGCCAGGGCGGCCAGCCGCACATTGGCGTGTTCAACGGGGATCTGGGGCAGATAGAAGAGAAAGAAGACGGGCACCCACCTCAAGAGCCCGAAAAGGATGAAGGTGTCGCGCTTGCGGCCCGTGGCCTGCACGATGTAGGCGCCCAAAAACTGCAGGAGCACGGCCAGAGAGGCGATGGTGTGCACCGTGCCGACGCTGGCGCTTTTCAACCCCAGGGCCATGATGAACCCGGTCAGGATGGGGGTACCGATGAGGTTGAAGGCGACCGGCCCGGTGGTGCCGGAGATGTAGTTGGTGAACCGCGCCCGGGAATAGATGTCGCGGGGCAGCTTGGATGCGGCCGGGCTCATGCGAGTTCGGGCACGCGCGTGACGCTGAAAACGGCCACGGGCGCGCTGATCCCCTTGAGTTGGACGGGCGGCCGCGGTTCGGCTTCCACGCCATGGCCGCGGACCATGTCCCAGGTGGTCCCGCAGATGAGCACCTGGTCGGCCTCGGCCACGCCGCAGATGCGCGCGCCCAGGTTGGCCGTGCGGCCGATCGCCGTGTACCCCGTGCGGCGGGCGCAGCCCATTTCGCCGGAGCGGAAAACATCGCCCACCGCCTTGGCGATCCCGGCCGGCATGGCGGCCGGATCGGGCGCCGTATCGCGCACCCTGTCGATCGCCCGGATAAGTGCCCGTAAATGAATAAAGTATCCATTTCGACATAGAGATTCCGTCCGCAGCCAAGGCGCGAGGAGGAGCCGTATCAATGGAAAGATCCGGCGTCGACGAGCAACGCCGGATGCGGACGGAAGATCATGTCCCT
>JBDREB010000115.1:0-3600 GCA_043820325.1 Planctomycetota bacterium
GACGGGAGGGCGGGTTTCAAACCCGCCCCTACACGGTTGACATCCGGATGTTCCCCGCACAATCACCTGTGGGTCGGAAAAAGCGCCAAACCTTTTTCCGAAAAACATGACCGGTTACGGATAGGGATCAGGAAATCTGAAGGGGAAGACGCCGGCCCGGCCCATTCCGTGCGGCCGCTGCCGCCATGGCCTTGGACAGGGATTCCCGTTGCTTCGGGGGCCGATAGGCATATAATGCGTCCTTTCTGGAGGACGCCATGGTCCGTGAGGAACGAATGACCAACCGTGAACGCATCGCCGCGGTCATGGCCGGGCGCGATGTCGACCGGTTCCCGGTCTGGCTCAAGATGGCCAACACGACCTGGCGGAACAGCCGGCCCGAACCCTACAAGAGCATGTCCGACGTCGATCTCCTGCGCGCCTGCGGGTGCGATCCCATGATCGGGCTGGGTGTGCGCCTGAAGCATACGGCGCCCCATGTGACCCGCCGGACGGACGAAAAGGATGGCGTCCGCACCACCACCATCGACACCCCGGATGGCCCGTTGACAGGGCGGGAAGTCGTGGCGGGGCTCAAAGCGCTATGATGTCGGAGGCAGGGAATATGCTTGACAACCCCGTCATGTCGGTACAATGGGGCCATGTGTCACGGCAATGGAGGTACCGGCATGGTCGCCAATGAAGAGATCAAAGGTATGATCCAGCGGTTGGCCGCCAAGATCCGTGACGAGTATCGACCGGAACGCATCATCCTGTATGGATCTTTCGCTTATGGCCGGCCTGCGGAAGGCAGCGATATCGACCTGTTGATCGTAAAAAAGACCGATGAGCGGCCGTTGGACCGCCGGGTCAGAGTGCGGCGCATCGCCGACATTCGGGATCCGGCCTGCCCGCCGTTTTCGCCGGTGGTCCTGACGCCACGGGAGGTCGAAGAGCGGATGGCGATGGGTGACCAGATCATCGAGGATATCCTTGCCCGGGGTGAAGTCCTTTATGCCGCCTGAAAAGCAGGAATCATCATACCCCCGGGATTGGCTTGTCAAAGGGACCAAAGACCTGCATCGGGTTGATGTGCTCCTTGCCGACGGCGATACGGAAGGCGCGGCATTCCATCTTCAGCAGGCGCTGGAAAAATACCTGAAGGCCTGGCTCCTGTCCAAGGGCTGGAAACTTGTTCGTACCCACGACCTGCCGACATTGCTGAACAACGCGATCGTTTTCGATGCCGGGTTGGACCGTTTCCGGGCTACGCTTGAACGGGTCACGGAATATTTCACGCTTGCACGGTATCCGTTTGCCGGTGATGCCCCGCCACCCGCGGGGGAGATCAGGCAAGCCTTGGATGACACGCGGGATCTGGTCGATAAGATCACGAAGGCATTGGAGTGATCCGACATAAATCCGGCCAATTAAGGAATGCCTTTTGAGAGCGCATGATCAGCTTCCCACCATCGAACTTCGTATCAGCCGGACCTCGCCCCACCCGTGGATCTACCGCAAAATGATCCGGCCCATCCGGGGCATTCCCATCGGCGCGTTCGTGGAGATCGTCGACAAGACCGGCGCGTTCGTGGGCCGGGGATTCTACAATTCCAAGTCGGAGATCGAACTGCGCGTCCTCACCACCGACCCGGCCGAGGACAAACTGGAGACAATCTTCGAGAACCGGCTCCGCAAGGCGCTCGACCTGCGCGAGCGGGTCCTGAACCTCGGGGCCTACACCGACGCCTACCGGCTGGTGCACGCCGAATCGGACGGCCTGAGCGGCCTGGTGGCCGACCGCTACGGCGGTCATATCGTGGTCCAGGCCTTTTCGGCCGGCATCCACCGCTACCGCGACCTGCTCCGCCGCGTGATTATGCGCCTGGTCCCGGATGTGACCGTCCATGTACGCGCCGACGAGACCGTTCAGAAACGCGAAGGGTTCGAACTCGAACCGGAACCATCCGGGCCGGATATCGAGATCCACGAGGGCGCCGTGAAATTCCATGTGTCCTTGGCCGGGCAGAAGACCGGCTTCTTCCTCGACCAGCGCGACAACCGGCGCTGGGTGGGCGAAATGGCGGCGGGCCGCACGGTCCTGGACCTGTGCTGTTACACCGGCGGGTTCAGCCTGCACGCGGGCAAGGGCGGGGCCGCACAGGTGACGGCCGTCGACCTCGACGAGAGCGCGCTGGCGATCGGCGCGAAGAACGCCCGGCTCAACGGCCTGGACATCAAGTTCGTCAAAGCCAATATCTTCGAATACCTCCGGGCCCTGCCGCCAAGTGAGCAGTACGACCTGGTGGTCCTCGATCCGGCCAAGCAGGCGCGGGTGCGGGAGGAAGTGCCCAAGGCCATGAAAGCCTACAACGACATGAACCGCCTGGCGCTCCAGCACCTTAAACCGGGCGGTGTGCTCCTGACCTGCTCCTGCTCGGGTCTCATATCCGAGCAGGTGTTTTTAAGCCTCCTCAAGAACGGGGCCATGGAAGCGCAGTGCGACCTGGACATTCTCGGCATCCACGGCGCCGCCCCCGACCACCCCGTGGCGCTCCACTGCCCGGAGACCCGGTACCTGAAGGCGGTGAGGGCGGTCAAACGTTGAGCAAACCAGAGCGGGAAAAACTTGCACTTGAGAGAGATCATCATCGGGCACTCGGCCCGGAATCGGCTGTTGCTCGTATATTTTACCGAACGCCCGAGAGATGTGGTGCGTATCATCTGCGCGCGTCCCGCCAACAGAAAGGAACGCAGGGATTATGAAGAAAACATCAGTCGTTAGTTCGGCAAACGAAATGCGCTCGGAATACCGTTTGGACTACCGGAAAGCGCGGCCGAACCGTTTTGCGGGCCGGTTGGGGGCGAAACGCATTGTAGTGGTCCTCGATCCCGATATCTCAAGGGTATTCACGACGCCCGAGTCGGTAAATACGGCGCTGCGTGCGTTGATCACGGCAATACCCAAAACCCGGCGTCAAAAAGTCCACAATTGATTTTTCCATTGCTCGAGGCGGTATTAAAGGTATACTATGAGGGTGGTTCCACCCGCATCCGGTACCCGAATGCCGGACGCCGGAACTGCTTGCCATGCTCGCCGCCAAGTACCCCGCGGGCGCTGCCCAAGCTGCCATCGGCCGTCCATTGGTAATGGCCGCCCTGCAGGGCAAGCCGGCTGAATTGCCGGGCCTCCTGCGCGAGGAGGAAGACCGGGAAAGGGAACTGGACCGGCAGTATTGGGCCCCGCTCAAGGCCGAACTGGCCCGGTGGCGCCGGGAGCAAACATGAACCCAAGACCGCGCCTCGTGCGCGCAGGGGCCATCTTCGCGGCAATGATCGTATGCCTGTGCACATGCAATGCACCCACTCAACTCCCCGCTAATATGCCGCCCGCACCGGCCGTGCTCGAAGGCATGGTTCTTGTGGAAGGTGGAACCTTTGAAATGGGGTCAGACCAATACGATGACGCAAAGCCGGTCCTAAGTACACCGCCCCATAATAAAGGGGTCAAAAGAGGGCGCGCCGGTACCACCGTGGCATTCTTTTCCGCTGTAGGGGCACGGCATGCCGTGCCCTCGCTTGCGCCGGCTTGTGGACGGAGTCGATGAAGATCCAGCCCGG
>JBDREB010000116.1:0-3048 GCA_043820325.1 Planctomycetota bacterium
ATACTGTCGCCGGAACGCACAAAAACGCTTTTTTTCGACCTTGCTTTTACCGCCGGCCGCGTTATAATTGAAGCGTGATGTTGCGCGCCGGTCGTGTGCGCCGCTTTTAAGGTGATTCTTGATGCCGACTCCCGTGTTTTATCGGTTTTCGACCACTTCTATTAAAAGTGCGCTTGTTTTGGGGTTAGATATAAATAATAACGAACACAAACGAACATCCGGAGGCGAGGCATGCGGGCACGCGGCGTCACAGAAAAGGGCAGCGACCGGCAGGGCGGCTTCACGCTGACGGAACTCCTGGTGGTCATCGCGATCATCCTGCTCCTGGTGGCCCTCATCTTCCCGTTGATCGCCAATGCCCGGGAGATGGCCAAACGGACTATGTGCGGATCGAACCTTCGCCAAATCGCCTTGCTGTGGCTCACCTATATCCAGGATTCCAACGGCTGGTTCCCGTACCGCGGCAGTTCGGTCGCGACCTACAGTGAGATTTGGGGCAAGCGGGGCGTGGAATACACCTGCCCGCCTCAGAATCGCATCTTTGGTATCACATTTCCGGAGGTCGACCCCAGGATCTACATCTGCCCCAGCGACTGCGGCGGCCGGCGGGCGGGGTGGTCCCGTGACCGACTCCCGACCATCCATCACAACCTTGGGTTCAGCTATATGTTCAACACGGACGCGTGCAACAACAGTGACAGGGATGGCCTTTTCGGCAAGAATGTGACCCGGATCGCCAACCCGGCCCAGGTGGTTGCCGCGACCGACTACTCATTCCGGGTCTTTTTCGGGGGCATGAACCCGTTCCAGTATGCCTACTGGCACGACCGCAACGAGCTGGGCTGGGGCAATGTGCTTTTTGTGGACGGCAGCGTCCAGTACATTCGCCAGGCCGGTCCCGCAAACTTCCAACAGGGGCCGGGATACACATTCTTCTTTGATGGGCCGAGATAAGAGATGACAAGAGTCGCAGGTCGCTTGCAGAAGAGTCACTTGCAGAAGAGTCGTATGCAGAAGAGTCACAAGTCCAAGGAATGTGGAGTCGCATGTCTCAGGTCCATGGCTTGGATCAGGACCTGCGACTCTTCTGCATGCGACTTGCGACTCTTTTGCAAGCGACTCCTATTCCCCTCGACCTGCGACTCTTCTGCAAACGACTCCTGCTCCCCGATGATCAGGCACATATGAAAGGACCATCCATGGGCGGCACTACGCAAGGCTTCGTCCCCGTCCGCCTTTCCCTGTCCGACATGCTGGGCTGGCCATATGTCGAGGCGGTCTGCCGGGCGCAGGCGGCGTTGACCGGATCAAGCCTGCGGACCCTGATGAAGCAGGTATCCGAACGGGTCGATTTCTTCCCGGCCGCGCTCCAGCGGCGGCTGTGCCGGCTCCTGGCGCGGACCGGCCGGCCGGTCTGCCGCGGGCTGGCCCGTACGGCCGCGGGCGCCTCGACAGTCAAGTTTAACGCGGTCACGAAGACGGCCATGGCCCCGCTGGCCGGGCTGGGCTACTTCCGGGTCGGTGAGGACGGCCGGCTCCACCAGACCACGAAAAGCGAGCATTACCATGCGCCGCTGGGCCATGCCTTTCCGGGCTACCGCCTGCTCGAGATCGCCCGGATGCTGGGCATACCCAATGCCACACACAACAACACCCGCGGCAGCATCACCCGGCTTCTTGAGGAGGCGCTCGTGCGCGTGGCCAACGGCAGGGCCCTGGGGGCGGCTGACCGCCAGCACGGCCGGCGGCCGGCGATCCCCGGCCTGGACCGGGTGCTGAACCTGGAAACGGGCAGTCTGGCCGTGGAGGCGGCGCTCAAAATGGTCCTCGCCCGGTTCTACCGGCCGCAGGCCGATGCGCCGGCCGCCTCCTGGGAAGGGCGCATTCCGGTGATCATTGTCCTCGGCAACGACGAGGGCGGCCTGCAGGCCAATTACCACGGCACCACGCTCCTCACGCAGACCATGCGGGGGATGTGGGACGGCCTCAACGCGCGGATGGAGAAGGGGGGCGCCTATAAGGTGGTCCCCGTGCGGCCGAACAATATTGCCGATGTGCGCGCCGCCTTCGCCCGCTACGACCGCGGCCGGTACAAGGTCGCGGCCTTCTTCCACGAGATCGTGATGATGAATTACGGCGGCCGCGTGCTGACGCCCTCCTTCCTGCGCCAGGCCTACGAACTCTGCGACGCCGGCGGCGCGGCCACGATCGACGACGAGATCCAGTCCTGTCTCTGGCACCACGACCTCTTTATGTTCAAGGAATGGGGGCTCACGCCCTCCTTTGTGGCCGTGGGCAAGGGGTTCCCGGGCGGCGAGTATCCCGCCTCGCGGATCATCTTCGACGCCCGCTACGACACCCTGCCCCAGTTCGGTGCCCTGGTCACCAACGGCCAGGAGGAGATCGCCAGCCTGGCCTACCTGGTGACCATGGCCTGGGCCGAGGCCAACGCGGAGGTCACCCGCGCCCTGGGCGACCGGTTCGAGGACCGCCTGCGCGCCATCGCCGGCCGGCACCCCCGGGTGGTCGCTTCCGTGGACGGCAGGCGCCACTTGGGCGCGATCGCGTTCAAGGATCTGGAGCCGGCCCGGGCCTTTACGGCCGAACTTAACGCCGCGGGTATCGATATCAGCGTCCAGATATACAAAACGCAAGTGCCGCCTGTGGCGCTTCTCAAGCTGCCGCTCATCATGGACGCGGCGGCGATCGATGCGCTTTTGGATCGCATGGACAAGGCTCTGCGCACGGCCGGCCGCAGCCGCCGGAAGTGGCACGGCACGGCCAGGCCGAAGCCACACCGGACACCGCGTGGGACAAGTACCACATGAACGGACACCATTCATGTGTCATTGTTCACTAAGCATTTCAAAATTGGCATTTTCAGGAAAATGATAAATGCTAAATGTTAACTCGACAGTCATAAGTTTAACCTACCCTAATCCTTTGTCAAGTGAATGTTTTTCATAGGGGGCTGATTGTCTGGGTGCAATTAAAGCGGTTATCCAGTTTAGGCCAACAACAGCGAAATTAGATGGTTTGATTAGATTG
>JBDREB010000117.1:0-3802 GCA_043820325.1 Planctomycetota bacterium
AGGGACATGATCTTCCGTCCGCATCCGGCGTTGCTCGTCGACGCCGGATCTTTCCATTGATACGGCTCCTCCTCGCGCCTTGGCTGCGGACGGAATCTCTATGTCGAAATGGATACTTTATTCATTTACGGGCACTAACCCCTGCTCCTTGCGTTTCAACCGTTCAGCGCCAATTCGTCCAGCAGGGCCGCGGCGTTGGCTATGGGCATGCCCTGCTGAAGGGGCTTGGCCGGGGCCAGGATGTATCCGCCGCCGACCGCCATTTCCTTGCGCAGGTGCCGGACCTCAGCCTTGACCTCGGCCGGCGTGCCGAAGGCTAGGGTCAACTGACTTCCCAGGCAGCCCCAGAAGGCGATCTTGTCGCCGAACTGCTTCTTGAGCGCGTAGGGGTTCATGTCGCGCGCTTCGGGCTGAACGCTCTCCATCACATCCAGGCCGATCTCGATGAGGTCGGGGATAATGTCGATGATACTGCCGCAGGAGTGGTTGATCACCAGCTTCCCATGTTTGTGGGCGGCGGCATAGAGCTTGGCATACCGGGGCTTGAAGAGCTGGCGCCATCGGTCGGGGCCGACGATCACCCCGCGCTGGTCGCCCCAGTCGTCACCGAACATGATGGCATCCGCCTCGGGCAGGGTCGCACAGGTGTGCTCAATATAGGCCAGGAACTGGTCGGTGATGCGGTCCAGGAGTTCCTCGTAGAAGTCGACTTCCGCGACCACATCGAAAAGGACATTCTCGAACCCCCGCAGCCCCCAACTCGACTCGAAGAGCCCCCAACCGAGCGCGGCGCGGAGAAAGTGCTCGCCTTTGTGTTCCCGGCAGAACTTCTTTGCTTCAGCCGTTTCCTTGGGCCCGAGGAAGAATTCCTCCGGTTTAGGCCAGCGGTGGCCTTTGAAGGAAGGCTTCGGGAGCGCCGGTATTTCCAGGTGGAACGGCAGGCGGTCAACGCGCCACTCGGAACCGTAGGGATCGCGCTCGTACCCCGGCTGGCCGGTCGGCAGGCGGCGGCCCGTCTCCACGGCCGCGACGCGGAGGATGTAGGGCGTGATACGGTCGCGCCATTGCGCGTTGCCGTAATGGGCGTCCAGCTCGGCGGCGATATTGTCGCAGTTCACCGTGTACGGGACCACCGGGGTCTCGCGGTGCCGGATCTGCGCCAGGACTATCTCGCGGGGGTTCATGGTTTCACCTTATGACAGTTGAGCGCAAAGCCTGCGTATCGCGTTTAGCGCTCGCAGGCTCGGTGCGTTTAGCGGCCTGCGTTCAAGGAGCATGATCATCCATCCTGAAACGCAGTCTTTGCTAAACGCAGGCTCGGTGCTCAACGCTCAACGCAGCGTCCGCGCTAAACGCACCTTGTCCTTCTCCGCCACCCGACCATTCTTCCTTTGTGTCCGGTCCAGCGGAGTCGCAGGTTGCAGGTCGCAAGTCTGACGGACTCGCAAAAAGTCCACAATCCTACTGTGTGCGCGCTTTTCCCCGTAGCTGCGACCCGTGCGGTCGCCCATCCGGAGGCGGGGTCAAGCCCCGCAGCTACAAGGACTTGCGGGGAAGCATGGTTACCACCGGCAGGACCGTCCCGGGACCTGTGGAGCATGACAAAGATCCTTTTTGCGAGTCGTCAGCATTGAGCATTGTAAATTATCTTCGTCCTCAAGCGCCCAGTCCCCGGCGGCGCGCTCTTCTCCGACTTCCCGACCCTACCCAAGAGGGCGACCGCGAGGGTCGCAGCTACAATACAAGGAACGCACGCTGAAGTCATGGACCTTGAGTCATGACCTTGAGCCTGTTGTTCTCAACCCCGAGCCTGTCGAAGGGTCGAAAGGCATGCCCCTAACTCTTCTTCTTTCCAAGAAAAGTTCTTGCCTTTTCAGGGCTATCGGTATAATACCGCTCCGACCGGAAGTGGCCTCATCGTCTAGCCCGGTCTAGGACACAGCCCTCTCAAGGCTGGGACATGGGTTCAAATCCCATTGGGGCTACCAATTTATACCGCTCAGCGAACACTCTGCAAACGCCACGAAAGTCCCCCGGCGTTCGTCATTTGGGGCACCACCTCCAAAAGTCCTCCTGGAAACAGTCTACTTCCATATTGTCCGCCGGGACCGGAAAACCATAATAATCCCGGGCCTCCGGCCACCATCCCCCGACAGTCCAATTCAACGGGGAACAAACCCTATCCGTGCCGCCCGGCGATGCAAGGAACTCCTTGATGTCGGTTCTGGCGTCCAAAATTACGCCGAAGTGGCCACCCAGCTGAAAGTTTCCAAGACACGAGTCTGCCAATTGTTGAATCTCCTCAAACTCCCTCCACCGGTCGTGGCCTTTGTCGAAGCCTTGTACCGGCCGTCGGACCTCCGGTACTTCACCGAACACAGGCTCCGCGAACTCAGCAATTGTCCTACCTATGAAGCGAAAATGGCGCGGTTCTATGCGCTCGTCCAGGCCGGTCCCAACCCCACCTCCATGCCTAATCCCCCCATCGACCCGATCGGCGGCAGGGTCTAAATATGTGGTGGGCACAGAAATCGGACACCGTCGCGAGCAAACGCGCCGTGGCGTATTACCGGCACTCCGCCCAGGACCGGCAGGAGAATTCCATCCCCATCCAGCAGGAACAGGTGCGGGAATTCGCCCAAAAGAACGGGATGCGGATAATCAAAGAGTTCATGGACCAGGGGAAGTCGGGGCTTTCCACCGAAGGCCGGGACGGTTTCAATGAAATGATCGAACAGTATGTCGTGGGCGGGAAGGATTCGTTCGAATACATCCTGGTTCTCGATGTCAGCCGCTGGGGCCGGTTCCAGGACACGGACCTCTCCGCCTATTACACCGGCCTCTGCATGAAGTACGGGATTCAAGTTATATACACCACCATGGGCTTCCCCAAGGAAGACGGCCTCATACATACCCTCCAGCTCAACATCGAACGCTACCACGCCGCCAGTTACAGCAAAGAGCTCTCCGGCAAAGTCTTCCGGGGCTGCGCCAAGATCGCCATACTTGCCGGTCTGGTCCGGGTCTACGAACGGTACGGCAAGATGGGCCCCCGGCAGATCGCCGCAGCGGCCGAGCTACCTTCGGCTTCCACCTATCACCACCGTTTCCCATCCGTTGAAATGGCCCTGCAACGCCACAAGTACGGGGAAGTCCTCGACCGGGTCAAAGACGCCGTCATGGATGAGTTCCGCGCCCGTGCCCATCGGGTGGATGAATTTGACGATTATGTGGTCCTCAACGAAAGCTTCAGCGTCCTGATCCAACCCTCCATCCCACTGGTCTTCGGCGGCAGAAGCTTCTGGCCCTTCCGGCCCGACCGCCGGGTCGATATCGACATAACCCTCGGTGTCTCCCTTGGCCTTGACCCGCCCCATCCGGTCATGGGGTATTTCATATTCCCGCGCCTGTTGGTGAAACGGGCGCCATTCAAATTGTGCGACACAAGCCGGTCCGTGCTTGAGATGTTCGGGTATACCACTTCAGATTTCCTGATCCCTATCCGTAACCGGGCATGTTTTTCGGAAAAAGGTTTGGCGCTTTTTCCGACCCACAGGTGATTGTGCGGGGAACATCCGGATGTCAACCGTGTAGGGGCGGGTTTCAAACCCTTGTCATTACCCACATTTTCTGGAAAGCGCTTGACAGGTTGGATCATCATAAGTTCGGCTCAATCGCTCGCGGGCGAATTCAGTTCGCCTGGTGAAACAGGGCCACGGTTGACCGCGAGGGAATAGCCTGCCACCATATCCATCAGGCGCCTCCAGCCGCGCCAGATCGTCAGCCACCCCGGATTGCCATC